>CACERX010000110.1 GCA_902562015.1 uncultured SAR324 cluster bacterium | reverse complement strand
ACGTAATCAGGTTAAAGCAATGGGCTCAAGCTGTGATTGGAGCCGCGAACGTTACACAATGGATCATCAACTAAACCGATGCGTCAACGAAACATTTTTGAGGATGTATAATAATGATTTAATTTATCGAGGGCCACGTATTGTAAATTGGGATCCTCTTCTAAAAACAAATGTCTCAGATGATGAAGTTGAAAGAAGAAGCACTAAATCTCCTTTTTATACATTTCAATATGGCCCATTCCAGATAGGTACAGTTCGACCTGAAACAAAATTTGGAGATAAGTATGTTGTAATGCATCCAGATGACAATCGTTACAGCCAGCATAAGCACGGTGATACTTTTGAATGTGAATGGATAAATGGGTTGGTCACTGCAACTATTATAAAAGATGAAGTGGTTGATCCTGAATTTGGTACAGGTGTTATGACTATCACGCCTTGGCATGATCATGTGGATTTCGGTATCGCGGAAAGGAATGGTTTAGAAAAGGAACCGGTGATTGATTTTGAAGGCAACTTGCTTCCAATAGCAAAGGAATTTTCCGGAATGGGGATTGAAGAAGCACGCCCAAAAATTGTGGAGAAACTCCATAAAAAAGGATTGCTTGTAAACACTGATTTAGAATATACCCACAGTAAAGCATTTAATAGCCGGGGAGGAGGTGCCATTGAACCTCAAATTAGGGAGCAATGGTTTATTGATGTAAACAAGCCTGCTGTTAAGTGGAAAGGGAAAGAAAAAAGTCTGAAAAAAATCCTGATTGATGTGGTGCGTTCCGGAGAAATAAGGCTTGTTCCAGAACGTTTTAATTCAACATATTTCCATTGGGTTGAAAATTTACAGGATTGGTGCATTTCTCGCCAAATTTGGTGGGGCCACCGCATACCAGTTTATTACCGTAATAACGAAACAATGGTAAGCTTACAAAAACCTGAATCACCCAAAGGGTGGGTACAAGATCCTGACACACTTGACACTTGGTTTTCATCGGCACTATGGACATGGAGTACTTTAATTGACCCTGAACTGGCAAAAAACTATTCTCTTTCGCTTGAAGATGTTTTGGAACGCAGTCCTGATTTTCAGAAATTTCATCCAACCAATATCATGGAAACCGGATACGATATATTGTTTTTCTGGGTAGCGAGGATGATTTTGATGACTACATATATGCTTCAGGAAGTTCCATTCAAAACAGTTTACCTACATGGACTTATTCGTACTCGTGAAGGGAAAAAGATGTCTAAATCCGATCCATCAACCGTGATAGATCCTTTGGACAGTATTAAAAAATACGGAACAGATGCATTGCGCATTGCTCTTGTATCTGGAACGGGACCAGGTCAGGATTTACGTTTGTATCCAGAAAAAATGGAAAGTAGTAGACGCTTTGCCAACAAAATATGGAATGCTGGGAGATACATTTTAATGACTATCCCGGTTGGGACTTCGATAAATGCACCTATAAAAATAAATTCAGATCTGGCTAAATGGTTACTACATGGACTGAATGATTTAATCAAAGACACTCAGTCCAGGCTTGAATCCCATCGTTTATCAGATGTTGCTGATAACCTAAAAAATTTCTTCTGGGGTGATTTTTGCGATTGGTACCTTGAAATGGATAAGAATCCAAATAGAACCCTTGAGGATAATCAGGTAATAGCATTTGCATTTACAACTTTGATCAAGATGCTACATCTTTATGTTCCATTCGTTACTGAAGCGTTGTGGCGAGAATTTAAACAGCCAAAAATGCTGGCTGTCAGTGAATGGCCTCAGCCACTTCCTTATCAGTTCAAAGCATCACATCAGCGTATTGAAATAGTTAAAGAAAGTATTTCGCAAATTCGAGCCTTACGGGAAAAAGCAAACATAGGTCTGGAATTAAAAATACCTGCCACACTGTGCTCAAAAGCTAATGCTTCTATTTTTATGGAACATCAAAATTTGATAATCAGGCTAGCTCGTTTAAAAGAATTAAATATCAGTGAAAAAGAACCTGATATTGAGAA
>CACERX010000109.1 GCA_902562015.1 uncultured SAR324 cluster bacterium | reverse complement strand
ACCCACGAAAATGTGACACCAGCGTTAATGTTAGTTGTCTGGTAATCCTTAGTGGGTTCTTTGAATCCAGTTGACTGTGAATCCACACTTCCAAGAAACCTGAAATCCTCCCAACGAGTTTTACTTGCTAAAGATCCCTGAGTCAAGGTACCATCTTCAGTGTCTGTTTCTACTTTATTCTGACTATCTAACTGCAGCTTAATTGTCATAACGGTTGACCTACCCAAGTTGAATTTTCCTGATGCATTAAGGAAGAGTGAAGTAACATCTTTCCTGAATTCACCTGCTTTTGTAGGATCAGAAGGATTTGCGTCCTTGACGCTTATTACGGTCTGACCTAAAGCACTCCTGAAATTCATACCCAAAAGTTTTTTGTTACCGTATTCTGCACTCAACTGCCTATACAAAACTTCTTCAGCTGCCAAATCTCTGTTTTGATGACGGTCAAATTTTATGAACCCACTCATTAAGACATCGGAATTATCTGTAATTCCAAATGCGTAAGAAGCTGATAGCATCAAATCGTTTTTAGCCGAACTTGTAGCTGAGCTCCCCTCATAGGCCTGCAATATGTTATCGCTGTTTGTCTGACCAATCATAATCATTCCCTTAAGCGGTGGAGGATCAACCTCTTTTTTCCGCAGTGGTTCATATGTAACTATGAATTCCTGTTCAAGTTGCCCTTTTTTTGTCTGGACAAAAATGTTAAACAGGTTCTTCCCCTGTTTCAGAAAATACGGTAACTCAAATTCTGCCCAGTCTGAATCCTCTGTCACCATCTGGGCGAAGCCGTTTACCTTAACAACCAGTATCGGACTGAAGGCACTGACCTGAAAACTGAACACGCCCTCAGCATAAGTAGTTAGTGCAGGTGATGTTCGAAAAATTAGTATCTCTTCCTGAATTTCTTTCTCATCAGCAGTTTGTCCTCTTGTTGAATCCAGGAAAACAAAAAATAAAAAAATCCCGAGTAAAAATGTTGCCCATAAACGCATAAAATTCATGCATTCCCTAGCCTGCGTTTGGTTCCGGGAAAAATCTTCTGGTTCGTTCTTTTTGAGCAGGTCTGGTAAAAATTAATTCAACCCGCCTGTTTGCCTTACGTGCTTTTAATAAATCTCTGCCACTTTTACGGCTGCCGTCATTTCCAAGGTAAGGAGTTTTTGGTCGTGTATCCGCATATCCAGATATTGCAATCCTTTCCGGCTTAAAACCTACTTTTTCCATCATCAGGGTTGCCACAGTTGTGGCCCTCAAAGTACTAAGCTCCCAGTTATTTCTATATCTGGCGTTTTTATTAAGCGGTACATCATCAGTGTGCCCGTCCACCCTTATAGCGTCTCCCTCCAGTTCATAGCGATCCTTGATTTCTCCTAGGAAAGTCTCCAACTGCTGTTCAATTTCATTCTTGATAGTTGCACCCCCACTTGGAAACAAAAAACCTGAAGGCAGTGAAAGAATGCATCGCGATTTACTGGCATTCAGCTCAAATGAAGAGAAAGCAGGATTTTCACGCAGGAAACGGTTTATACCACTGCAATCCTTCATTTCCTGGGCACCGATAATTGTATTTATCTGCCTAGAAATTCCCCCTACCTCCGCGTTTCTGATAGATTCATCTTCAATTTGCACAACAAGAGTCCTTGTGGCATACATGGGAATATCATCCTGTATGATTTCAAGTTCCACCGTACCTTTCTCAGTATAAGGATAAATCATGATCGTTGAACCTTCCCTGAATTGAAAATCCATATTTTCCTTTGCAGTTCCTTCAACCCTCAGCGGAACTTCAGTTTTTACTCCGCTGATAGGAGAAATCGCAGCAGTAACATTTGCAATGCCTTTAAATAAATCTCGGCGTTCTATCTCAAAGCTGACTGAAGGCAGTGGCTCATCATCCTGGATGAAGATGCTTCTTGTGACAAAGTTTCCGCGTTCCACATCTCCTCGGAGCTTACCTATTTGAACCATTATTTCTTCTGGTGCTTCATAAAGATCATCATTTATTAAGCATATTGGGAAAAAT
>CACERX010000108.1 GCA_902562015.1 uncultured SAR324 cluster bacterium | reverse complement strand
AGGCAAAGATGACTGACATGAATCAAAATGCTACAGAAAGCCACAAGATGGTTTTCAGGATTGGGATCAATATCGGTGATGTGATGGTATCTAAAGGGAATCTCTTTGGCGATGCTGTTAATATTGCTTCCAGACTCGAGTCTGCTGCAAATCCATCTGGTATTTGTATCTCTAAACAGGTATTTGATCTGATTAATCAAAAACTACAGGTATCTTTTGAAGATGCAGGAGAACTTAAATTAAAAAATATTGCTGAACCTATCCAGGCTTATTTTGTTATCCAACATAAAGGAATTGAACGCTATTTAAATTATGAAGATAATCCACATTTAAAAATTGAACAGGCTGAACCAGGTTCACTTGCGGTTATGCTTTTTAAAAACCTTGGCAAAGATGAGGAGCAGGAATATTTTTGTGAAGGTTTCTCTGAAGACCTTATTTCATCTCTTTCCAAATTCAGTAAACTTTTAGTTGTTTCTGGTAATGCAAGCTTTAGCTATAAAGATAAATCAAAAACCCCAAAACACATTGGTAAAGAACTGGGTGTTAGGTACATTCTTGAAGGTAATGTACGAAAACTTGGGCAAAAAATACGAATAGGAGCTAAGCTGGTCGCTGCTGACCGAGAAAGTACAATCTGGTCACATAATTTCGACACGTCAATCGAAGACATTTTCGATATTCATGATGAAATAGTAGATACTATAGTCTCAACAATTGCAGGCAGAGTAGAGGATGATGAAGTAAAACTACTATCAAGTACCCGGCCTGAAAACCTAACTGCTTATGATCTTGTCCTTCATGGACTTGAACATCACAGGAAAAGCAATGTTACGGCTGAGCACGCAAAACAAGCAGTAGAACTATTTGAAAAGGCAATTGAAATTGATTCAAATTATGCCAGAGCTTATGCATGGAAGGCCTGTTCCCTGGCAAATTATGGAAGATGGAATCCGGATGAATCAAGAGACAGTATTCTAGAAAAATGCACTGATTCAGTAACTAAGGCTTTGGAAATTGATCCAAATGATCATGAGGCCCATAGAATTATGGGTTCTATATCGCTGGAAAAGGGAAATTTTGAACTTGCCAGGCACCACCATGAGAGGGCTAAACAACTCTGTCCAAGTGACGCTTACATTATGGGAAAAAACGCCGCTTTACTTGTTTATCTCGGGGAGCCTGAAAAAGCCCTTGAGACTGTTCACTGGGCTATGAGGATAAACCCCTTCTGTCCTGATGATTTATATGTTGACGAAGGAATGTGTCATTACTGGTTAAAGAATTATAAAGAAGCCATAAGCTGTTTTAAAAAGATAAAAACACCTAATAAAGATAGCCTCTTTTATTTAGCCGCATCACTTGCAGGAGCAAACCAGAAAGATGAATCAGCAGAAGCACTCGAGTTTGCTGTTAGAACCACAGGTTTGAGTTTTGAAAACTATGTTAACTCCCAAAGATATCAGAATCCGGAGTATAATAGAGAGCTTCTGGAAGTTCTTGAAGCAATTCCTCACTGATAACTTTGAAATCAATCTGGTCGAACCATAGTGAATATTGTATTGCCGCTTACACTGGTATAATCATTATATCCCATTCTTCCAATGGGGTTTATTTTAGCAATATCTACCAGACCAGCGTCCGTTAAACAATCATCACGTATGTGAATTCCAATTACTTCACCAAGTATAATAAAATATCGGTCCTTCTCTTCCCAACTTGGCACACTCACACTTTTCAGGTAACGACATTCCAAATTAACAGGAGTTTCTGCTACACGAGGAACATTTACCAGGTTTGAACTGAGAGGAGTTAAACCTGATAGTTCCATTTCATCTGTTTTGGGAGAAACTGAAGCTGAAGTTTGATTCATCTGATCTCTTGTTTCCCAAGTGACTATGTTGCAAACAAATTCACCAGTAGCTTCTATATTTCTGAGAGAATCCTTAATACCGTCAGTACCGCTGCCTGTACCGGAAGAAAACATAACCGTAGGCGGTTTGTAACATACTGCGTTAAAAAAACTGTATGGTGCTAGAT
>CACERX010000107.1 GCA_902562015.1 uncultured SAR324 cluster bacterium | reverse complement strand
TGGTGTGTCAGGAATATTGAGTCAGGTACAAAGTCTTTTATTGTGTTAAGCAATCGAAGGTATTCCTCTTCTGAATTTGGCGAGGGGTCAATCAGTAATTTATCCGCATTTTCATCTCCTAGAAAAATAGCATTGGTCCTACTTGCAGGTGGAAGAGTCACTGACCGGACAGGAAGCAAGGTGATTCCGTCCATCATTTCCAGGCTGGGAACCATTTTATCCTCATCAAATACCTCTGAGAGATTACCAAGTTTCTTTGCTTGTGGGTCTTCAACTAGTCTTTTCAAAATCCAGCGTGTAGGAGGTACCATTAAGATTTTGCCTTCTCTGAAGTCATCAATAATTTTTTCAGGAGTACTCCAGAAACTAGAGACAAACTCTCCAGAATCAGCATTAAAGTGAACTCTCTTTTTCAAGTCAATTCTATAAAACAAAGTTCTGTAACGAAAGGGAGCAAATACGGGTGCAACTGCTTCAGCAAGCTCATTGACTGAAAGCACTTCATCATTTAAGATTCCTTTTTCAATGTCATAATCAAGTTCCTCCAAAACCTCCCTACAAATTGCATGCATTATCCGGGGATCATGACTAGAAATAATTTTTGTTTTAAACGGAGTAGAAGATTCATCCTTATCAATTTTTCCACCAGGAAAAGCATGATATCCTGGGAAAGCAAGCAGGTAAGGCTGTCGTTGCACTGTAAAAATTTGTTGTTCATATATGAACAATACTGAGACAGATTCTAGAATTTTTAAACTTTCTATCATGTTTTTTTGATACTTCTTTTTATCAAATTTAGTATTACTTGCTCTCCGTGTGATATAATTTCTTCACTGGCTTTCATAACACTGATCTTGTGAGGAGAATATTTTTCTACAAATACAAACAAAAATTCACATTTATTGCCCGTGAGCTGGTATACTCCTCGTCTGTACCATGCGGCTTGTAATGAAAAATGCTGATCCATCAGTTTTTGATCTGAAAATTTACCTATGTTGTTAGTGAATTTAAGATCAACGATTTTCATGGAATCACCATCATACCAGTCCATCCTTGCCTTGCAGTCCAAATTCAATTTTGCGTCCTTCCAGAACATTGAAACTTCTGTCTCGCCACGTTTCCAAAATTGCTTGATTTTAGGATTAATCTGAAAAACCTTGTGGATTTTATTTAACCGTTCCCATTCATTCAAGGCGAGTACATTTTTCCCTGAGTGAAGATCACAAAACTCCTTCCAGCGTTTTCTTCCATTAATGCCACGCTTGTTTAAATTTTTAGGAGCACAGACATAAAATTCTGCAAACTTATTTGGTTCAAGTAGCAGGCAATGTCCTGCATTTCCAAAATCCATAGCCTGCTGAATTTGGTATCCTTGTTTTTGTTTTGATGTTGATAAAAGTATTTTCTTGAGCTTTGACTGGTTTAGTCCAGGTAATGATTTGTATTCATCAAAAGGCAAGCTGTTTAAGAAACCGCATTGATTGTTATTTATCACTCCTCGTCCTCATAAATTTCTAGTGGAGGGCAGGCACAAAAAACATTTCTATCACCATGCACATTATCTACGCGTGCTGATGGAGGCCAGTATTTTTTTTGGCGGATTGAGGCTAGTGGGTAGAAAGCAGTTTCCTGTGAATAACAATGGTTCCATTGGGGGTCTGTTAGATCTTCTGCAGGATGCGGGGAGTTTTTAAGCGGGTTGTCTGTTTTGTCCCATTCCCCTTTATAAACTCGATCTGCTTCCCTGCGGATTGAAATCATCGCTTCGCAAAACCGATCGAGTTCAGCTTTTGGTTCACTTTCGGTTGGTTCGATCATCAAGGTTCCGGCAACAGGCCATGACATAGTTGGGGCATGGAAACCATAGTCAATCAATCTTTTTGCAATGTCTTCTTCAGAGATTCCAGTTTCAGCTTTAAGTGATCTGATGTCAATTATACATTCATGCGCAACCAGTCCGTTTTTTCCTGTATAGACTATAGGGAAATATTCATTTAATCGCATGGCAAGGTAATTCGCATTAAGTATTGCAACCTGAGAAGATTTCTTCAGCCCACGGCCTCCCATA
>CACERX010000106.1 GCA_902562015.1 uncultured SAR324 cluster bacterium | reverse complement strand
CGGAGATAGTACTTCCCCCCTGCGATGAAGCATTGAATGGCAATTAGGACACACCGGTATAAGGTCTGAAGCAGGATTCGGAGAGTAGCCGCTATTAAGTTGAGATACCGGAATAATGTGATGGACATGAATAAATCCATCGCCAAATTCACCATAGGTTTCTCCAAAGTTGAAGCCGCATATTTTGCATGAATCTCCGTTTACCTCTATACATGCCGCCCGATTTATTCTGCTCCGCTCATATTTTTTCACAAATTCGGCATATTGACCTCCTTCAGCTTCTCCGGAAAGAGCCTGGACGTTAATTTCCTCAAGTGGAAGAAGAGCTAGAGTCATTCCGAAAAAACCGGTTATCCATGGAAAGGCTTCTGAAAAATCATATTCATTATTTTTCTCGAGAACCAATCCTGTTTTTTTCATTTTGATGTTTATATCCAACCAGTTATCAGGCCAGCTTTGAGGGTCCGTTGGTTCAAATGTTTTTTTATTTATAATCAGGTCAATCAACGCACCTTTCGATCTCAGTGAATCGGCGAAGACTGAAAAAGCTGTTTTCTGATCCTTATCTGATTCACTCATTTTTTTCACAAGAGCTGATGCAAAGTCTGCAAGTTTAAAATTTGCGGTGAGTGTCCGCCAGCCCAGAGTAAATTCAACTTTAAATGAATTTGTACGTTCTATTCCAGATGGTTCAATTGTAATTTTCTGACCGTCTTTAATCCCGTCAGTGTTATAGGAGTCCTTTACAGTGGCTGAAACTCCCAGACCAAAACGTTCAGTTAAAGATTTTGAAAGAGAAATGGTGTCTATCATGAATCAACTATTCATCATTCTCTGAATTGACTTCAGGATCAGGAAGGTCTTTCACAAGTATTCGGAGCAATTTCGAAACTTCAATTTTAAGATTTTCAAAATGTTCTTTAGCTGCGTCATTTATTGTCCCTAATTCCGCCTCAACCAGAGCCCAGAGAAAAGAATCGATTCCCTGCACAATGACCCCTTCATTAAAATTAGGTACATAGACCTTATTGTAGAAATCATGACCTGTGTTCAGCTGGACAGCATGGTGACCATCAATTATTGCTGCTTTCCACAAAACTCCATCTTCCAGATTTTCAACAGGCTTAACAACAATCTCATCTTTTTTAGTCGAATCGAGAATCTCTAAATTCAAACGTACTTTCCCCGAGCGGTTGGTTATTTCTACTTCTCCTGAATCCTCATCAATAACATCTATTTTAGAAATTTGTAAATTTTTCTCCTTACGAGAAATAACGCGGTTTGACCTGTCGTGAACTTGTGCCGCCTCTTGAAAAATTTCCTTTTTTTTCTTATATCTATACCTTTCATCTGCTGCCCTTAATGGCGCCGGCAGAAATTTATTTTTTATATGATCGTATAATTTTTCATCTAAATTAATTTCTGACTTCATGATGTCAATCCGCAAAGCATCGTCCAAGACATGCTCAAATGAATACTCTATACGTAATAAAGAAGAGTGAGGCTCTTTTCTCCTCATTCCCAAATACCCCCCATGGTAGATCAGGCGGTTTTCCCGATAAATATAAAATCCCTGGGCATCATTCGATATTTTAGCTTCTTTAAGAGCTTCTTGAGATGAGTAATCAGACCTGTGCGGGATTACATAACCATTTAAAATTGGATGGTATTTTTCCCCGTTAGCTATAACTGTAAGATTTCCATCACCAACCCTTATAGTACCGTTTTCGCTTCCCTCTTCCTTCAGGCAGAAAGGGTCCCAGTGAGTTATTTTTTCCCCATTCAAATTCATCCTGATATTAGAAGCACGTTTATCATCTGGATCCAGAAATCGCTGAAAAGTCATACCTGCATGATCTCTGAATGACTTTATTTTCTTATTAAGAGATTGTCTTGCAGCTGTACCTGTTGGGTTCACATAATCTTTGAGAACTCTGTCGATGTTATCCCATATTACAACTGTTCCGGATGATCCGGCAGCCGTCTCTTCCATAAGATCTTTTTCAAAGTCACTAGCTTCTCCCAAGATAAGTTCCCACTCACCCACTTTGGCTACATGGTCAAGGTCCCAGATTGCTTTTAG
>CACERX010000105.1 GCA_902562015.1 uncultured SAR324 cluster bacterium | reverse complement strand
TTTTCAGACTCAGATGAATTGTCCATTTCTGCACATGAATTAATTGTAAGGCAAAAAAACAAAATTAATATGATTTGATAAATTTCCCTCATCATTTAACCAATAGTCTATTCGCTGTTAAAATCTATGGTTCAGAAGTAGTTAAGACATAACACCTAAAAGTTTAAAGGTCTAGTGTTATACTCAGGAATGAAAAGAGTTTATGTGAGGAAAAAAATTCCGGTGAATACTCAAATACTCATAAGTCAATTCAAGTCTATGGCATACTCCAAAAAAACTTCCAATGGTACAAGTTCCAGAGAAGCTTCATGAGTGGAAGCCAAATATACCCGAGGAGCTTTACCAGCATCGTAAGCCTGCTTCCAGCGCGATAGGCAAAGACACCAACGGTCTCCCTCCTTCAGTCCGGGGAATCCAAATTCTGTCATAGGAGTACTAAGATCGTTCCCCACTGACTTAGAGTACTCTAGAAATTCAGAAGTTGCTTGAACACATACCGTGTGAAGTCCATGATCATCTGGTCCTGTATCACATTTACCGTTTCTGTAAAATCCTGTTATAGGATCTTCACAGCAGATCACCATAGGTTCTCCAAGTACATTTTTTGTCGATTCCGGACTATTATCTCCTAAAGGCATATCCATATTTTCTTTCATTGTATATTAACCATTAAATCCTGCACCGTTGCAACTGTCAACAATATTGTATGGAAACAGAGGCTTTCCAAAAAATATTACTATTAATTTTTTAGACCTGTTCTGAAAATCATTGAGAGTTATAGGACCTTCATAAAACCATTTCGAAACCATTTTTTCAAATCAAGTCTAGAATAGGATCCAGATTTAACAAATAATGATTCAATCGTTTACTTAAGGTTAATGCTGTTACGATGAGAGACTAAGATCGTTAAATGACTAACTGCTCTTAGCCTTTTCTGTAACTTCATTATAATCAAATAAAGAAGTATCAATCATTAAACAGCAGGCAATCAAAAGACTTGGAAATTAAATTAGAAAGTTAAAATGACTTTAGGTCATTTTTTTAAAATTAACGTAGGGCTATGTTTGTAATGCAGGGATTGGTGGCTTTAATTTGCCATAGTCTGTAAGTAATACACTTATAACTAAGATGAAACTTTAAACGGTGCCATAAGTTTCACTAATTTTCATTCTCAGTTAATGCATTTGTGGAAGGATAAATCTACTACTCCTCATTCTTTTGTTCTGCTTCAGTATTTATCCATGTTGTATTGGTAATAGTTTGATTTTCAATAGTCTGACCCTTAATAGTTGAATTAGAGATTGTTGAATTGGTGATCGTTGAATTTTCTATTACAGAATTATTAAGAATTTTTGTATTTTCAGTTATCGTAGACTTGGATACTGTCGATTTTTTGACTGATGAATCCTCTAACTTTGAATGCTTGAGTGTTGAATCTGTCGCAATGGAATTCTCAATTTCCAGAGTATCTACTTTGGAATTTACAACTTTAGAATAAGTTGTAGCGCAGGAAATGACGGCAAGACTAAAAAATAATACCAGCAAAACAAACAGAATATTTTTCATCTTCTCCTCCATAGTCTATGATTTTTAAAAATGTTTCAAATTTATAATTTTTTAATTCCGAGCGATAGCCTTTCGTTATCTATGTTGCTGTGTGATCTTTCTATGCATAAACTACAAAGCATCGCATTAAAGCTTACGAAATTCTCGAAGATATAACATCAATTATCGCATGTCAAGAAAAAAGTTATGCCTTTCCCATGCCATTTGCTGATGCAGCATGGATTGAGATAATTCACATGCCTATTTTGAACATACTTTCAAATCTGTTAATTTCCATAAAATCTTGCAAAATTTTCTTAAAACAATGATTTTACATGATAAAGATAATTATGCAAGATTTGGCATTAAAACTTGAATATAACTTTACTTGGTAAATACTTGTTTTATTGCTCTCAACTTTTTGCTTAATCATATTACAATAAGTTAGTGTTTTTAGTTTTGCTAATTACAACCATGATTCTATTAAAAACATATATTTTCCCCAAGCTTTTCTCAGAAAAAAATGCTTATAAATTATTTTGACAAAAAATTTGAAA
>CACERX010000104.1 GCA_902562015.1 uncultured SAR324 cluster bacterium | reverse complement strand
CCATATCACCTGATGCGTGATGGTGAAATTGTGGTTACCACTGACTGGAACTTTCAGCAACTGATGGATGGAGAACATCCTGAACTAACAATCACTTTGGAAGACTGGAAGGATCATTTGGGTATGCTTTTTCCAGACATTAGGATCAAGAACATTCTTGAAATTAGGGTTGTGGACAGTCTCCCCCCACAATATGCGCTAGCATTCCCAGCCCTGATCGGCGCACTACTTTATGATGAAAATGCTTTTTCATCAGTTCAATCCATACTAATGGATTTTCCTGAAGAAGAGTTTGTTTTGTATAAATTAGCAGTCGCAAAAGATGCTTTACATGCAGATGTAAATCGGACTAATTTTGCAAGAATCGGATTGAATCTGATGGAAATAGCACTTAGTGAACTTGGTTCAGATGAAGAAAAATGGCTGCTTCCTTATTTTGAAAATTATACTAAAGAAGGAATGACACCTGCAGACGAAACACTTGAAAATTTTAGGAATTGTGAGGAAGATCCAAATAAATGGCTTGATAAGGTTTTAGGCATTCCTTATTAATTTTCTGCCCAAGCTGCTTTTTTAAATTCACGATTTTGCTGAATTGAAGATGGTTTCTTGTCGTCAACACTCCTGATCACTCGTACAGAATAATTTCCATCGGACTCTCCTGTTGAACCCTTCAATACAGGTGATCCATTAATCCTGATTGTAACAGTTCCATCTCTATTCTCCAAAGGTAACACCTGGCCTTCTTCAAGTTTACCCTCTATTCCACTTAAATCAGTACTGCCCAGTTCAGCAACCACTGAATATTCCATGGTATCAATTAAGTCATTAAAATGCTTTTTTACGTGTGGGAAATAATACTCCATTGATTCAGGTTCAATTAATTTTTTTTTCTCAATCGGAGTGTGAAATGGGTCAATTCCAGTCAGCGGAAGGCATAACGAAAAACTCGAGTTAAATTCTCCTGAACTTAGCCTTATCATGAAGACAAGACAATATTCGTAAGGCAACATAACTTTGGCACGATAGGGATAGATTGTTACTCGATTCAGATTCAGCTCAACAGGTGCAATATTAAGCCAACTTTTTTCAAAGTCAGTAATCATTGGTCGCACTAAAGCCAGAAGACTTTTCTGATGTTCTTTCATCAATTGAACAAGGGACTGTCTTTTCAAAACATTTCCATCCTCCATATCGTTGCCGACACTGGTGATTTCTTTTTTTATCGTATCGTATAAACCACCTACTAATCCACCTTCAGACTTCCCTTCCTTAGGTTCCTCAGCAATTTCTTCAGAGTAGCTTTTTAAAACGTATACATTAAAAAATGAATTATCTACAAGGAATAGGCCTCTGCTATGATTATGTGTTTCAAAAATGTATATCGGCTGTTTAGATATGGAGTTGAAAAACTCTTCAAATCGATGCTGTTCGACGTTTTGTACTGATACATCAAACATCACCCCAATTTTTTCATACAAAGTCTCCTGAATAAGAGAAGACCATCGACGAACAACCACATCCATTAAATGGAATCGTCCAGTTGAATACTTAGTTTCAGCAAGCTCTATAGGTTTATATTCTATCTCGTTTTTGTGTAGCATTCTTAGCTAATCCTAGACAATTCCCACAATACGAATTCCAAGTTTATCATTATTAATTTGAACAATTTCTCCACGGGCAATTGTTTTTCCCTCAATTACCAGTTCAACAGGCTCTCCAGCAGCTTTATCTAGTTCGATAATGCTCCCATAAGTTATCTGTGTAATTTCCTCACCAGTAAGCGTTGTTCGCGCTATTTCCACTACTGCCTCATGATGCAAACTTAACAACATTTTTGAACCTAAAGAAGAAGTGTTTTCTTCAGATTTATTATGTTCTTGATGCATCTCACTATCCTCATTTTCAATTTCAGGATCATCTTGAACAACTGATTCAGCAACAGTTTTTTCGTCACTCGTTTTTTCCTTAATATCAGGAGATTCTTCGCTTAACTCTTCTGCTTCCTCAGTCTCAGGTTCTGCTAAATCTTCTAAAACATCAATTTCAGACTCTTCCTCTAGAGGGTCCTCACTGTCCGTTTCTTCAAGTTCGATATTACTTGTTCC
>CACERX010000103.1 GCA_902562015.1 uncultured SAR324 cluster bacterium | reverse complement strand
TCCGGCTTATACCACATCTGCTGGTTGGCTTGGCTACTCTGACCAAAAGATAGAGAGCTTGTGCAGAGAATCAGTTGATAAGGGATGGACTCATTTTAAAATGAAGGTTGGTGGCAAGATTGAAGATGATATCAGACGTGCTTCGATCATGAGAAATGCAATTGGACCAGATAAAAAGCTGATGTTCGATGCTAATCAAAATTGGGACGTTGAACAGGCAATTGAAAACATGAAGTCCCTTGCCAGATTTGATCCATTGTGGATAGAGGAACCTACAAGCCCGGATGACGTTTTGGGACACCAGAAAATATCAGAGGAAATTTCGCCGATTGGAGTTGCCACAGGTGAACACTGCCAAAACCGTGTGGTCTTCAAGCAGTTTTTTCAAGTAGCAGCAATGCAATTTTGCCAGCTTGACAGCTGCAGACTAGGAGGAGTAAATGAAGTTTTGTCCGTGTTATTAATGGCAGCAAAATTTAATATTCCTGTCTGTCCACATGCTGGAGGTGTGGGGCTTTGTGAGTATGTGCAGCACATATCAATTTTTGATTACATCTGTGTTTCTGCCAGTCTTGAAAATCGAATACTTGAATATGTTGATCATCTTCATGAGCACTTTGAGCATCCAGTGATAATCAAAAAAGGCCGTTACATTCCTCCAAAGGAACCTGGATATAGTATTACTATGAAGGGTGAAAGTCTTATAAAATACGAGTTCCCTGAAGGTAATGCATGGAAACATAAAAATTTCTGAAATTTCATAGATGGATTATGTGAAAATTTTTTATGAACTTTTTAAGTAGATTTTAATTGATATTCTTCGTTTGACTTCATTCTAAAATATGTCTCATAGTCAACGGCAAATTGGGGTAATTATATAGCTAGTAGCTTCAATGTTTTAATGTTTCCTTTTTATTAGACTTCCCAGAAATTTTTCCTAAATCAAAATAATATTTTGATTCGTTTTTTAATTTAATCTTTGAATGTAAAAAACAAGACTATAATCAGTATTATCAGCCCGACATACCTCCATCAATGCTAAATGCAACGCCGGTGGTGTATGCTGACTCATCGGATGCAAGGTGCAATGCAATTGCAGCTATTTCTTCGGGCTTCCCAATTCGTCCTATTGGTTGCCGCGCAATGAATGCGGCACGAACTTCTTCAGGGTTTCCTCCTTGAGCTTTTATTCGCTCCTGAAGTGATGGAGATTCCACTGTCCCGGGGCATATGGCATTGCAACGAATGCCCTGCTTTATGTAGTCTTTTGCTACAGATTTTGTCAAGCCAATAACAGCTGCCTTGCTTGCTCCATAAACAAAACGGTTTGGTAGCCCCATGACGCTTGAAGCAACTGATGACATGTTAATGATGTTACCGCCTCCGGCTTCCAGCATTGAAGGCAAAAAAAAGCGTATCATTCGGTACATTGAGCGCACGTTAAGATTAAAAGAAAACTCCCAATCACTTTCTTCACAGTCTAATATTGTGCCGTGATGCACAAAACCAGCACAATTAAAAAGCACATCTATTGCTCCCATTTCTTCTGCAACTTGCTGGATTTCATCAGTTTTAGTTACATCAAGCACACGGGTTCCAATCTGGGAATTTACGTTACTGAGTGAGTTCAATGTATCAGGGTTTATATCTGTAGCAATTACCTTTGCACCTTCATTCGCAAATGCTAGGGCAGTTGCGAATCCAATTCCCTGACCAGCGGCAGTGATCAGGGCCTTTTTGTTTTTAAGTCGATTTGTCATGTGATTATTTATGTTCAAAAAATATTTAAATTATTGGAGCTGAAAGTTCCTGTAATGATTTGAGACAGAAAAATTTAACTTTTTTATTTTAAGAGTGAATAAATATTATCAATTTACTTTACTGCTCCAGTTGAAAGGCCTTTGACTATATAACTTTCAAGTATGATACCGATTATCACAAGTGGAGCAATGGCTGCTGTTGAGAGTGCAGCCATAGACCACCAGTTTATTCCCTGGGACCCAGTTTGGCTAGCGACCATGACAGGGAGTGTTTTTGCGTCAGCACCGGTGAGTAGTGCAGCAAAAAAATATTCATTCCAGCTTAAAACAAGACAGAGTATGAAAGCCGCAACTATGCCCGGAAATGAAATCGGCAGAACTATTCGAA
>CACERX010000102.1 GCA_902562015.1 uncultured SAR324 cluster bacterium | reverse complement strand
AGATGAATATATTATTATGGACTCTCCAAACTAGTCTGGCATTTTTATTTTTAGCTTTTGGATATATGAAATTAGTAAAATCTAAAAATGAATTAAAAGGACCCGATACACTGCATTATGTTGACGACTTTTCAGAAAAAGAGCTTAAACTGATTGGAGTTTTAGAAATATTAGGAGCTTTGGGACTAATATTACCACAATTAACAGGGATTTTACCTTGGCTTGTAACTATATCATCTTTTGGTTTAGTGATAACGATGTTAATTGCGATGTTAATACATTTGCGAAGAAGAGATGGGCCAAGAGCGATTATGATTAATATTATACTTCTTGTAATGGCTGCTTTTATAAGTTATGGAAGATTTGAATTATTTTATATTTGAGTGGTTTTTATTCTCTCTTACACAAAAGCACAAATTATCATGTGTCCATATAGGTGTCTTTAGGCCCTGAAATTTAGTACTATTCAATGTTACTCAATCTGTTCTAGTAACTAATAAGTTCCCTGGTATTTCCTTGGTCAGTTTTTCATTTAATTTCCCCTTTTATAATGAGATAATTTTTTGTGTTTTCATCATATAAAGATTTGTTCTTGACATTCTTGAAAAAAAGAAATATCGTTCGTCACCATTAAATAAAGTAAGTCTGGATTAAAGAAGAGACTTTGGGCTTTTTTCAGGTGGAACTATCATAGATTAATATTAACTTTAAAAATGATTCTAACAATCGTTCAAGTATTTAAAATTTAATGATAGTCGGTATTTTCGAAATCATCTATATATATAATAAAACCTTTTAAGTGGAGTAAATATGTTAGCGATGAAAAAAATTTTAGTAAGTATAATGGTATCGGTACTTATACCAATTTCTATTCATGCAGCAAAAATAACCTTTCTAACACCATCATGGGGCGTGCCACCTGATAAAGCGCTTTTAGAATCCTTTCAAAAGGAATCTGGAATCACCGTTGAAATTCAATCTGTTCAAAACAAAGATCTATTTAGCAGAATTCAAATAGCTGCTGCTACAGAGCAAGCTGCAGCAGATGTCGTTTTTCTTACACAGGAAGCACCTTCTAATCTAGTTGCTGTAGGCATGATGCGTTCCTTAAATGATCTAATGGGCAAAGATCCATTGGAGTCTGACCTTACCGGTCAGAAATTCTGGAATATAGGAGGTGAGCAATTCGGTGTTCCAGTTTATGCTCAACTAGTAATGATGGATTATAATACAGAAAGACTTAAGCAAGCTGGATATAGTTCTAGACCTAAGACCTGGAATGAACTAAAAAGCATGTCTAAAAAAATCAAATCCAGTGGGATAGACAAGCATCCAATTGCAATGAAATCCAGTGATTGGTCTTGGTATCTTATGTCTCTTTCTATGGGTGATCCCATGTTTGATGATGATATGAGGCCGGTTTTTGCTAACAAAGGTTCTAAAGCAAGATTGGCTATGAGAATGTTGCTTGAGTTTTTTTCAGAGGGACTAATTAGTCCTGAGATTGTGGCGGGAACTGTTAACCAACATTCTATTTTCTGGAGTGGTTCTGGTACTTTTCATCAAGGATGGCAAGGTTCAATAAGAGTTGGCAATAACGCGAAAAAATCTAAACAAGCACCTTATGTAGCTTATATGGTTTTGCCAGAAGTTGGAAATACATGGAGTTTCCCAGCGGCCATAGGTATTGCTAAATATTCAAAAAATGTTGAGGCTTCTTGGAAATTTATTCGATGGTATACTGGAAAGGCAAACCAAAAGAGCATATATAATGCCTTCGGACTCTATCCCTCAAGAGCATCAGTCGCCGCTGAATTAAACGATGAAGGACTAGTGGATGGATATTCCCAAATCTTGGCACAATCAAAGAAGGTTGATGAACTTCCACGCTACACTCTTTGGTGGGGGCCATTCACAGCCAAAGTTTCAGAGGAAATTTTAACAGCTGTGCAAAAAGAGGCAGATGCAGATAAGACTGTTGACAAAATTGCTAGCATCTGGAACGAACTAAAATCAGAATACGAATAATAGCACTTTAGTTTTAGCGGAGTAGTATTATATTCCGCTAAGACTTCTTCAAATGTGATTCCCGAAACTTAATGATTATTGATGAACCAGGGAACCCGTCAAGATCTTGTTTTTATCAGTGTAATTCTGGTCCCTTTGGTAGTACTTGTTGGAATACTCATTTATCTCCCAGCATTTGACTCAC
>CACERX010000101.1 GCA_902562015.1 uncultured SAR324 cluster bacterium | reverse complement strand
ATACTTAACGTTGAGCGAAAAGCAGCAACAACTTCATGAGGAAGATTACTAATAAAACCAACCGTGTCAGACAACAACACTTTGGGACGTGAATCTTCTTCCAACAACCTTGTTGTTGAGTCAAGTGTTGCAAACAAGCGGTCTTCCACTAATAATTCTGAATTAGTAAGTGCATTCATTATTGTGGATTTACCAGCATTTGTGTAACCGATCAAGCTTACACACAAGCAATTCGAACGTCTTTTTTTCTGGGTTTTACGCTCTTTTTCTACTTTTATGAGCTGTCTCTTGAGTCGTGTAATTCTATTACGTAAAAATTGTCTATCTTTTTCAATTTGTTTTTCACCTGTTCCCCTTGATGCCCCTATTCCGCCTCGTTCTCTGTCAAGGTGTTTCCATAAACCAACTAAACGAGTAAGCAAGTATTCTGACTGAGCCAGTTCAATTTGCAGCTTTGCTTCATGTGTACGTGCATTTTTTGCAAATATTTCTAAGATCAGCTGCGTACGGTCCAAAACAGTACAATTCAACAGAATCTCTAAATTCCCTATTTGTTTTGGACTAAGTTGATTGTCTACCAATAAAGCATCTAAACTATCTTTTTCCATTGCCGTACGTATCTCGGCCAACTTCCCCTTTCCAAAAAAATTTGCTGGATGTATTTGCGAACTTACTTGAATAATTTTTTCAGCTACGTCCCCTCCTAGAGAAAATGCCAGTGATGACAGCTCCTTCAATGAATTTTGAGCCTCAGACCTTGATTTTTTTGGCAACTGTAGCGAGACCAGTAGTGCGCGATTCCAGTTATTAAATAATCTTTTCTCTTTCAAAAATCCTTTAAAAACCTAAGTTAAATCCCATAATTTTCGCACAGTATATTAGCACGATTTGTTTTTCTGAGCAATTAATTTCCTAGAATTAAGTTAAAAATCGAATTCACATAAGTTCTTAATTTCTAACTTATTATAAATTAAATTAGATATTTTTTAGAATTAGATTTAAATGTATATTAACTGTTTAAATAAGTTTCACGCATTTCACGTTTTAAAGTTTTTCCTGCAACATTTCGTGGAAATGATTCAAGAATTAATATCTCTTTAACTTTTTGGAATTTTGCATTTACTCTTTGATTTGTCCAAAGCTTTAATGCTTCGGCAGATACACTGTAATCTGAATGACAAATTACTGCAGCTACAGGTGTTTCACCCCATCGTTTATCCGGGGCACCAAACACAGCTACCTCCGCAACATCTGGATGTTTTATGATGACTTCCTCAATATCTTTAGGAAAAACATTGACTCCACCACTAATAATCATGTCTTTTACCCGATCAACCAAAAATAAATACCCCTCATTGTCCATATATCCTAAGTCTCCTGAATGTAACCATTTATTTACAATTGTTTTTTCAGTCAGGTCAGGGCGATTATAATATCCCTGCATCATCATTGCACTTCTACCGCAAATTTCACCAACTTCATTTGGGGCACATTCGTCTCCTTTTTTATTCATAATCATGATTTCAATAAATGCCGGAACAGATCCAACTGAACCGATCTTTCTTACCGCATCATCTCTGTCCAATATTGTAAAAAAACCTTCAGTTACTCCATAAAGTTCGTAAAAAATACCAGGTAGAAATTTATTAAGCTTTTCTTTATATTCCATCAGCAATGGAGCCCCTACACTTTGCAACATTTCAAGTGAACTCAATTTTTTAGGATCAAAATCCGGATGATTGAGTAACGCAACAATTTGAGATGGTACCATTACCATGTGTGTTACTTTCTCTTGATCAATAGTCTTCAGAACCTCTGTAGGATTAAATGTTTTGTGAAGAATATAAGTTGCTCCCAAATACATCCACGGCATCAAATCCAGCATTGCACCATTAAATACAATTGCCCCTGAATGAAGGACCACACTTTCCGGAGTCATTCGCCAAGCAGATGCGAATTGTGTACAGTAATTTGCACGAACATAATGGGTATGCACTATGCCTTTTGGAGCACCGGTTGTCCCACTCGAATACATTATATTATATACATCATCATCAACTAAATTTGCATCAGGAGGTTCTTCATCAGACAAATCAGAAATAAAATCAGTCCAACTTGTAAATTCGGAGTTCTCCTCATTTCCACCAACCAATATCCAGCGTTCCTTTTTAATTTCAGGCAGATTTTCCCGCATCTTTTTTATCATCAGTTTGAAAGAGAAATCCGCAAAAACAATTACAGTATCTGAATCCTTTAGAAGTGTCG
>CACERX010000100.1 GCA_902562015.1 uncultured SAR324 cluster bacterium | reverse complement strand
CCTGGCGTTTGGACTCATGGAGATTTTATAGAAATTACTGAACGTGGAGGTGTAATTGTGTATGGAAGAAGCGACACTGTTCTTAATCCTGGTGGAGTAAGAATTGGGACTTCAGAAATATATCGGCCAGTAGAAGAAATGATTGAGATTGAAGACAGTATAGTAGTTGCCCAATCTTGGGGAAATGATGTGAGGATCGTCTTGTTTGTGGTTTTAATAAAAGGACTAATACTTGATGATGAGCTGATCTCAAAAATAAAAACTACTATTCGTAGCGATGCAACAACTCGCCATATCCCTTCACGAATTCTTGAAATTCAGGATGTTCCACGTACTATAAGCGGGAAAAAAGTAGAAAAGGCTGTTATGCAAACCATCAAAGGCGAGAGTGTTGAAAATATTTCAGCACTTGCAAATCCTAAAAGTCTCTCAATTTTTGCTGATCTTCGTGAAGAACTGAAAAAATAATTCTATCCAGTTTCATACTAATTTAACTCCGTGATACTTCAAAAATACGATTTCTTATTTGCAGGTAAAAATCCTTAAACGGCAAGTCGGGAAAATCAGACCACTGCATGAGTTCAATCACATACTTTTTCAGCTCGTTACGCGATAATCCTCGCTCCTCCCATCCGGCATGAACTAGAACTATTTCAGAAGGCAATGGCTTACCATCTATATTTTGACGCATAAGAAATTTCAGAGCACTTTCAGGATATTGTAGAAGAAATTTTTCCATCGAATTTACATTGATAATGTCACTCCCAAACACCACATCTGTGTCATCTGAGCCAGAATATTGCATACTTTGGACTTTATCCACATCAAATTCAATATCCTCTTCATTTTCAAATTCTGCATCATATTGTTTTGAAATATTAGAATAAGTTTTTCTTATTAAATTCTTATCTTCCTCATTGAATGTCTTTTGATTTACTTCTTTAGTTCCACTGCCATAATCCAATAGCAGGGATTCACTAGATTTTTCTTCTGTCACTATTAATTTATCAAGTGTTTCGCCACGTAACTTTGAAATATGGCTTAAAAAATTTTTTACTAAAACACGCCCTTCCAAACGTTCTCGGATTTGTTTTCTATAATGCATCAGATCATCAATACTGAAGTATTTTTTATTATAATTTTGCTCTTTGTCCAATTTCTGATTTGAGTTCTCTCCACCTAAAACAAGAATGTAATATGCTTCAATATACAAAAACAAATCACTTAAAGGATGGTCTTTTGGTTGCAGTAAGCCTTGGGAAATATTATAAAGAATATTGTAATGATGGTGCGTTCCTTTAGCCAGTTGGTCAAAGGCTTTTTTGATTCTTTGACAAAGTTTTATTTTGTGCGTCTCCTCAGACCATTCAAATCTTTCAAGATAGTTCACAAACTCATTAAGGCGTTCTCTGGAGACAAGTTTAAGTAGAACCTGATTTTCTTGGTCAAAAAAATTTTTAATTACATCACCACCTCTTTCTATCTCATTTTCAGTGGAATCTTCAAAAACAAACCCTGAAATTAATAGTTGGTTGCAGAATTTAAAGAGCAATGATTGCTGATCAGTCAGTAAAGAATCAAATCCAGCTCTTTTATCTTTTAGAATTGTATTACGTTGCATCTGATGATCTATTTATGTCATCAAAACCAATATAAAAAATTATATTTCTGAATATATATTGAGCATTAAACCTAAGATTTAATGTAAATAATATCTTTAATTATGCAATTTATGTGGGCAAATGGAACTCAGCAGACATATAATTGCGTTGTGATTAATAAGGATTTTTTCTAAGGTTATCAATAAAGGATCAAGACTGAAATTTTATCTTAACTTTTTACTCAACATTAATTTCAGTAACTTTTAAATAATATCACAACAGCATAATACTGTAATTTGTTTAATTAAATCTTTCACTCCAATATTATGATCAACCTTACTGATTTGGCGATGAATTTCGGTAATAAATCATTATTTGAAAATTCTACTCTTACATTTGATCCTGGTAAATGCTATGGGATAGTTGGTGCAAACGGTACAGGTAAATCAACACTTTTGCGACTAATTTCTGGTGATGAAAAACCTATTTCCGGGACAATTTCAGTTCCAGCAAAGATAAACATTGGGGTTCTACGTCAAAATCATTTCCAGTTTGAAAATATATCTGTTATTGAAGTTGTTTTACTGGGGAAACCTAAGTTGTGTGAAGCGATACGTGAAAAAGATAATATACTTCAATCTGGAAAGTTTGAAGACGAAACAGGAATCAGACTTGGACAATTGGAAGAAATAATTGCAGAAGAAGACGG
>CACERX010000099.1 GCA_902562015.1 uncultured SAR324 cluster bacterium | reverse complement strand
ACCTTCCATTCGTGATATTAAGATCAGCATAGAGAATGGAATACAAAGCAATAGATGAGAGAATCCAACTGTCCAAAGTGAAAGAGGTATTTCTGCCTGACTTATGAGGATCAAAAGTGATATTGCCAGGATGATTTCAGGAATAACAAGTGGGATCATTATGAAACTTACCAGTGGTCCCCTTCCTTTAAGCCTATAGCGAGTCACTGCCTTGGCTGCAAGAAGGCCAAATATTGTGCTGAGAATGGCTACAACAAGTCCTACCTTTATGCTGTTAAAAAGAGCCTGGTGCATGTCCGAGCTATTGATCATTTTGTCATACCATTTCAGGGTAAAGTTCTTGAGCGGAAAAGTGATATATGTTGAATTATTAAATGAGAACAAAGGAAGAAACAAAACTGGAAGGTATATAAATACCAGATATATTGCTGCGTATATTAATAGTCCGTCTGGTTTCCAGTAGGATCGATTGTTTTTCATGCGACTCTCTTGCGGAAGTTATGAGTTCCCCAGAGAAAAAGGCACACCATAAGTGTTACTGTGATCATTGACATAACTGAAATTGCTGCCCCCAAAGGCCAGTTCTGGGCTTTCCCGAACATCGACTGGATAATATTTCCTATCATTATTCCTCTTGGACCACCGACAAGTGAAGGTGTTACGTAATCTCCTACTGTAGGAATAAAGACTAGAAGGCTTGCTGCTATAACTCCGGGAAGTGAAAGAGGGAGGGTAACTCTCAAGAAAGTCATGAAGGTATTTTCTCCAAGATCTTGCGATGCTTCAAGCAGTGAACGGTCAATTTTTTCTAGAGAAACATAAATCGGTAGAATTGCAAATGCTGCCCATGCATGTGCTAGGGTAATGACGACCGCAGTAGGGTTGTAAAGAAGGAATTCTAGAGGTTCGGTTAATATTCCAAGAGTTTTTAGTCCTGAGTTGATAACTCCGTTATAACCAAGCATGATTTTCCATGCGAAAACACGCAGTAAGTAACTAGTCCAGAAAGGGACAGTGATCAGAATCAACCATATTAACTTGTTTTGCTTAACTCTGAAGGCAATATAATAAGCCATAGGGTATGCTAGTAGCACCGTTACAAATGTTACCATGCCTGACATACGAATTGATTTGAAAAGTATTTTGGTATATATAGGCTTCTGGAAAAAATCTAAATAGTTCTTCAGTGAAAAAGTTCGGATAAAGTCCAGGTATTCCTGAATCCAGAAGCTCAGTGTTAAAAGAACTATTAGTGGCATGGCCAGTCCAACTAGCATGGCTAGCAGGGTAGGGGAAAGAAGTGTGTACCCTCTCAGGGATTCACTTTCAATATACATCCTGCGCAGACGAAATAAGAAACTGTCAGTAATTTTAGAAACTTGAGAGTGACTTGCCAATTGCCTTGTAGATCGGAAAGATTTTGTTGAAAAAGACTGAGCTGGATTAAAGAACCTGTTACTGGATCAGATGGCAGGAAGTCAGAATATAATGAGAGCCTTTTCAGGCCCTCATTAGTGATTACTATGTCAGAGACCTGCTTTGACTTCTTCAAACATGGTCTGAAGTACTGGTTCGTTAGCTATGGGTTCCTGAAAGATACCCGAAGCAAGCATTTGTTCAGCATTAGTAGAGAAACCAAGTTCCTTTAGTTTATCTGGACTTACCGCCTCAAAAGACTTAGCGTTTCCATGACCATATCCGTATTCAACAATCTCATAGACACCACTTTCGACGCTCATGTAGGAATCAAGGTAATCGTAGATTTTGTCAAGTTTAGCAGGGTCGTGATCTTTCATAAGACAGAAACCGCAGACCCAGGTCATGGCTCCCTCTTTGGGATTCATGTACTTAACGTTAATTCCTTCACTCTTCAGTTTAGTGTATCCATCATTCCATGATGTGGCTGCTACAACTTCTCCCGCTGCAACTGCCTGTTCCATCTCTGAAGAACTACCCCAGTAGAAGCGCAAAAGTGGAAGCTGTTCTTTAAGTGCTGCACGTGTCTTTTTTACTTCCTCGTCAGTCATGTTGAATGGATTTTTTGCTCCAGTATAAATTGCAGCAACCATAACTCCGTCAATAAGGCTGTCAGCCATTGCAAGACGTCCTCGGTATTTCGGATCCCATAGAATACCCCAGGTTTCGTTGTTGACATACTCCGGTGCAAGGTCAGCCCTATAAACTACTGAGGTCTGACCCCAGTCTGTTGGAATGAAATATTGCTGCCCATTAATAACTGTTCCTGGAATAGTTTTCAGACTGGAGATAATATCAGGCCAGTTACTAAGACGATTTGTATCGATTGGGTCAA
>CACERX010000098.1 GCA_902562015.1 uncultured SAR324 cluster bacterium | reverse complement strand
CACACGCTTGCAGGTGGAACATCCAGTTACAGAAATGATCACTGGCCTTGATCTTGTTGAATTACAGCTTCGGATTGCGGCCGGAGAAAAACTTAATCTGACTCAGTCAAAAATTAACAAAAGCGGACATGCAATTGAGGCCAGAATTTATGCAGAAAATCCTGCAACAGGTTTCCTGCCAAGTACGGGTAAATTACTAAAAATAGCTATACCAGAAACTATACAATTAGAACAAGCTACATCCCAGAGGGCCTACAAACGTTCATCTTCAAGATTAAGAATAGATACAGGAGTGGAAGAGGGTGATCATATCAGTATTAACTATGATCCCTTGATTTCTAAGATGATAGTTCATGCAGATACACGAAAAAACGCTATTAAAGCAATGCGAAATGCCCTTGAACAAACTGCTGTTATTGGGTTAGACACTAATCTGGGTTTTTTACAGTCTATTTTTCTTGATGGAGATTTTGAAGAGAGACAACAGGATACTTTGTTTGTTGAGTCACGGCTTGACTCATTGCTTTCGCAAGAGAAGTTTTCTAGAGAGTGGATTGTATGGACAGTTGCAGTTTACTGTTTTATTGAAGATTCAGCAAAGGCTGAAAATAATGCACTGACTTCATCGGACCCCACATCACCCTGGGACAGTAAGTGCAGTTGGCGAACAGGTGGAAATGAGACATACCGAGTCCATTTAAAAAATCAAAAAGGTGAGGTAACAGAAATACGGATAGTTACAAAGGAAAATTCTTTCCAGATTTTGAATGCAAATGAGACAATTTCTGTATCAGTTTCTAAAATAGGGAATTTGCTTGAATTAAACTGGAGTGAAGA
The DNA here is from genome assembly GCA_902562015.1 of uncultured SAR324 cluster bacterium. The sequence continues at coordinate 1,486 of CACERX010000098.1, read as the reverse complement.
GAATAAGAGTGATTTTGGCAGTAAATTGCTTGTTCTGCATCATGAGAATCAACTGGTAGCAGTTCACAAACATGGACGTGAGTTTTTTAAACGAGTTGAACCACTATTTTTTGAAAAGCAGGAAGAAAATCTAGAAGTAAGACTTTCTGCACCTATGCCTGGCAACGTGATTCGTGTACTTGTTAAAGCAGGCGAAAAGGTAAGCCGAGGTCAGCAGTTATTAGTAATGGAAGCCATGAAAATGGAGCACACCATACTCGCTCCGGCAGATGGTGTTGTGGGAAAAGTTTCTTTTAATCAAGGGGACCTTGTTCAAAATGGATCAGAGCTGATTGAATTTACTCAGCTGAAAAGCACTTAAGAAAGAATTTAAACTGCATGTTCAACCTTAATTTTGCAAGGCTCACCGTTTAAGTCCCATTTGGTGCTGTCGGAAAATTCCTGCGATTCCAATTTGAAAGCCAGTGTCTCCGAACAAATAAAATCAGAGTATTTTTCAAGCGCTGAATTCAGTTCTTTGGAAGCTTTATAACTTATGTGAATCCGATCCATCACATCAAGATCCATTTCTTTACGCATATTCTGGACTTTGTTTACGAATTCTCGGGCAAATCCTTCTTGAATTAAATCCTGGCTCAATTCCGTATCCAAAGCGACTGTCATCAGGTTGTCAGTTTCTACAAGCAGTCCCTTTTTTTCTTCTCGCTGTATCAAGACATCTTCCGGTGTTAATTCAAGCGTATCTCCGTCAATAATTATTGAAACATTTTCCCCATTCTGAATATCCCTTATTTGGTCTAGATTCATTTCTGCAATAGATTTAGCGGCTATTTTCATTTTTTTCCCGAGTCTACTGCCCAAAGTTTTGTAATTTGCCTTTGATTTTAAATTGACCAATTCTTCTTCATCAGGAGTTATGGTGACTTGTTTGATATTTAGTTCGTCTATGATGAGTTCAGAGAGCTCATTCAGTACATTTTTTGCTTCCAAATCACGTGTTACCAAGAAAATTTTTGGCAGAGGCTGACGAATTTTCAACTGATGTTTTGCTCTGAGTGCACGTCCCATTGTTACAGCAGACAGTACTAAGTCCATGCGTTTTTCTAGGTCAATGTCCCGGAATTCAGAATTCTCTTCAGGAAATAATTCTAGGTGTACACTTTCATGGTCAGTCTCATGACGCAGTGTACGGAATATTCCCTCTGCTATGAAAGGAATGAAAGGGGCAACCACCTTGCTGAATTCAAATAAGACTGTATAAAGTGTGGCGTATGCTTCTTTTTTATCATCCCCATGACCTGCTTTCCAGAAACGTCTCCTACTGCGGCGAATATACCAGTTTGTCAACAAGTCGATGAATCCAACAAACGGTGCAACTGAACGGTTTAAATCGTAGCGATCCATCTCTTTTTGTACTTCCCCAAACAATTTATTTAATCGTGATAGAATCCAGCGATCCAACGGGTTATTATTTTTTACCTTTAAG
>CACERX010000097.1 GCA_902562015.1 uncultured SAR324 cluster bacterium | reverse complement strand
TTGCAGACAGCCTTGGCGGAGGTATCGGTTTGGAAAATCACTATACCTTGTCATTGGTCCAGGATTTAGTCGATGAAACCCTGCTCGTCAGTGAAAATGAAATTAGTCAGGCAATACGATATGTTTTTGAAACGCAAAGGATGGTTCTCGAAGGCGGGGCAGCAGTCGGGACTGCAGCACTGCTGGCAAAAAAGCTTGAGGTTCAAAGACTTAACGTTGCTCTAATTTACAGTGGGAATAATATTGCTGATAAAACATTGCAAAAAGTACTTGATTCATGATGGAAAGCCCTACGAGTATAGAACGGAACACAAAATGGATTTTCAGTATACTGCAACTTTGATTTATATATTTTACAAAAAAATAATTTTTAACTTTGAAACATTTTTTCATACTTTTTAAACAAGGAATCAATGACAGCATTTGAAAAAGAGGAATATGATATTCGCCTTTACAAGGTTCGCAAAAGCATGGATAAAAAAAACATTGAAGTACTGATTGTCACCGACCCATCAAACATGTCTTGGTTGACTGGCTATGACGGATGGTCTTTTTACGTACACCAATGTGTGGTGCTGTCGTTAGAGGGAGAACCGATCTGGTATGGACGTGGGATGGATGCAAATGGGGCAAAGAGAACTGTATTCATGCAGAATAAAAATATTATTGGGTACGCAGATGATTATGTACAAAATCCTCATAAGCATCCAATGGATTACTTAAGTGATATCTTCAGAGAAAAAAATTGGGCTGAAAAAACTATCGGAGTTGAAAAAGACAATTATTATTTTTCTGCTTCCTGCCTTGAATCGCTGCAGTATAACCTTCCAAAATCAACTTTCACAGATGCCACTGGTTTGGTCAACTGGGAGCGCACAGTAAAGTCCAATCATGAATTAAAATATATGCGTAAAGCCGCTCGGATTGTTGAAAAAATGTATGAACGAATTTTGGAAGTTATTGAACCGGGTATGCGCAAAAATGATCTTGTAGCAGAAATTTATCATACCGGCATTGCAGGAGTTGAAGGCGCAGGGGGAGATTATCCAGCCATTGTTCCGGTGACTCCAACAGGTGCTGACGCATCTGCTCCTCACTTAACTTGGGATGACAAGAAAATACCGGATAATTCCGGAACATTTTTCGAAATTGCAGGATGCTATCGGCGATATCACTGTCCTCTTTGCCGTACGGTTTACCTCGGAGCACCACCAAAAAAATACCTTGAAGTGGAAAAGGCTGTTCTGGAAGGAATTGAAGCAGGTTTGGATGCAGCTAGACCCGGAAATCATGCAGAAGACATTGAATCTGCATGGCGTGAATCCATTGCCAAGTACGGTTTCGAAAAAACAAGCCGCTGTGGTTATGCCATAGGTTTAAGTTATCCTCCGGACTGGGGCGAGCGTACTGTAAGCTTTCGCCCCGGAGACAAAACTTTACTCGAACCCAACATGACTTTTCATTTTATGCCAGCTCTATGGTTTGATGACTGGGGAATAGAAATTACAGAAAGCATCGTGATTACTGAAAAAGGAGCGGAGACTCTGGCTGATGTTCCACGAAAACTATTTGTAAAGAATTAGCATTAAAATGGTACGAAAAAATTCAACGCAGTAAAGTAAATGCCGAATTAAACCTCCCTAAAACTGTTAACCAACATATGCTACCGAATACAACTGCCAAAACAGGAAAGGTAGCCGGAAACATGCATATTATGACAAAAAACAGAATTGTTTCTGTGCCCTCTGTCAAACCTCCTAGATAATAAAATCCCTTAATTCCATGAGCATTAGTAGAGATACCTTTTTTTTCGGCAGCTGCAGCAAAAGCCAGAAAACTGGAACCTGTACCAATGAAGGAAAAAATCAAAAAAGCGGCAGCAAGACCATTATTTCCCCGGTCAGCCAGTGCAAACCCCATGATAACCACAGAATAAAAAATAAAATCACAAGTAATATCTAGGTATCCGCCTAAATATGTAGGGCCACATTTTCTAGCCACTGCTCCATCAAGTCCATCAAAAAAACGGTTGACTAATATCACTATCATTGCTGTAGAATACAACTTAAGCCAGAGCAAAGGGACCACCGTCACTCCAACCGCGAAGCCGACAAGTGTAATTGTGTTTGCGGAAATTTGGCGAGGGACATGATTCGCCATACTGTTCATGATCGGGTGGATAATTGTGTTTATCCTGTAATCCAGCATTATGCTTTTTGCCCTAGAGAATTATGGATTTTGTATTTTCTATGAGTTAAAAAACAGGTGAAAAATATTTCATCTTTTTCATACTTTCATTTAATTATGACTATACCTCTGAAGCAGAGCAAAATATGGAAAATTCAATGGACTGCTTCAGTAGGTCAATTCGATTTGCTTAA
>CACERX010000096.1 GCA_902562015.1 uncultured SAR324 cluster bacterium | reverse complement strand
TGGCATATGCATTTTCAGTCTGTCAATCAAGTTAGTATCAACTAAGTATTTTAAAGCTTGAAGATAAAGGTCGGCAACACTTGAGGCTTCAAATTTTTTATCTTGTATAAATACCACTGCACCTTTTTGCTTTGTCCCAGTTGTTTTTGATTTAGTACTAATGTTAGAAGTTTGATCAATGTTTGCCTTAAACCTTCTTGGAGGCATTTTTTTTTGCTCTGAGACAAAACGATCAGAGAGGTTTTCCCTAATGTACTCTGCTATTTGTTCGAAAGTTGGTCTATGTCCGCATAAACCTTCAACTTTTTCTGAAAATAACTCTACTAAAAATTCATCTGGTTCATCAATCAATTGTTTCCACGCCCTGGGAATACTCTGATCAATCAGTTTATTTTTTTCTCTACTTTCTTTGACTGATTTTGCTTTTTCTATGGAGGAGCCGTTTTCAACTACATCCCGTCCAAGTAAATCTTTAAAGTGCTTGGCTGATTCCTGAGGTGATTGTTGAGTTATGTCGATAGTAAAACATTTTCTCTGCTGCCAATTACCGCCAATAAGTGGCAGATAAATCCACCAGACCAAACCGTTGGTCAAAACAGCTAAATCCACACCATCTGTAAATGAATATTCCAATAATTGTTTTTCATGGCTTTCAAGATTTTCCGTTGCTCTCTTAACTTCAAGAAACACACGTTTTTTCTGGTTAATAAGTAGACAATAATCAACTCTGCCATTACCAACATTAAATTCAGGTGAAACCTCCTCTAAATTAAAGCAATCCCACCCTAATTGTCTGAGAATCGGCAAAACTGCACCTTGCTTTGTTGCTTCTTCAACTCCACGAAGAAGATTCTGATCCTGTGGAATACTTGACAACAATTCTTCAAATTCTTCATTCATGTTTCCTTACCTCTGGTACATACCAGTTTCTCGCATAATAAGTTTTTTACAGATTTAAACACCAAAAATCATGTTATTTGGAAAATATGAGGCTAATCAATAACACAATGTGAAGCTATTTTCAACAAATTGTATGGTATCTTGTAGTACTGTTTAGGGTGACCAAATTGTGAAATAGATTGGAAGAAGAATTAGTTCAATATCCTTCAAAAACCATGGATGAAATTCTCTTTTTTCTTTGAAAAACAAAAAAAATCTAAAAAAAGATTAAAGTTTTTACGGATTATTCCGATGTTCCAAAGGAACATCGGAACAAATAGGATAAAATCAAAGTTAATGAAAACAAGTGAATTTGTCGATGTATATAGTAAGGGAAAAAAGTAATTCAACAACATTAAGAATTTCAAATTAATCAAAAATGTTTTTTGTTTAATTATAAAAGAGGTCCCTATGAAAGTTAATCAGACAATTGGTAAAGTCATAATCCCTAAAAATAATCGGGAACCATTAGCAATAGTTGGTGGAGCTGGCGGATCAGGAGGCCCAAGTGGTACAGATGGGCCAGGTCGTCCTGGAGGTAAAGGTGGTTCAGACTGGGCAATTAAAACATCAACTTCTATTCAATCAAATATTAAGAAAGCCATTGATGCAGAGCCTGAAATAAGGACTGAATTGGTTAAAAAATACAAAGATCAAATAAAATCCGGCGAATACAAAATCGTTCATGATGAAGTCGCCTCAAAGATGATCTCTGATTCTTTAGAGGAAGACTTAGCCTGATTACTTACGAGCAAAAACAATTTCCTAATATATTAGTTAATATTTATATTTCCAAAAATAGAAACTAGGAGAACAAAATGGGAAACTCAATTCTAATGCGAAAAAAGAAAATTCGGACTAATTCGGGTAGAAATCTTAAAGATGAGTGGAATATAGCTGCCAAGCATGTTCTTTATCATAAGGAAGGAAATTACTATAATCATCTTCTACTATTTCCAGCTGCCTTGTGTGATCCTTCAGGTTATGTTTTATTTAAGGATGAGATGGAATATATTAATTCACACCATCTTCAGCATGGTAAACAACTTCACGTTCCCAGGTGCATTTCATCTATGCCTGGTTATATTAAAATGAGTTAAAATTTATATATCTATCAGTTTTTTAGAAAAAATCATTTAATAAAAATTCAGGGAGCCTTTAAAAATAATTTCATAGGTTCATTTGTATAATTAGAGAAAAATGATTACAAGTTGGGTAATTATTCTATTTTTTGGCTATTTAAGGTTTATCCGGCGCAATGAATCAAAAGTAGATAAAATGCTTCGTGAATTAAGTATATTTGAGAGGAGCTGTTGTATTATTATCGGAGTAATTTTTGGAATAAGTTTAGGATATTTAATATCTTGAGCTTCATAAAACAAACCCCCATTCATCTCATTTAAGTAACCCCCACTAATTCTTCATACTCAGACACCCTCCAAGTAATAACGAAAATAACTAGATTTTAGAGGAACGACACTCGTCTGTCGTGG
>CACERX010000095.1 GCA_902562015.1 uncultured SAR324 cluster bacterium | reverse complement strand
TAACTCTCATGAATTGCAGGAAAAAGGAATGCATTGGGCAGACGTTTATATTGGACTTCGCGGAGCAAGCAATCCGCATGAGCTTAATGGAATTGAACCTAGACGAATCACTGCTTTCCGCAAGTCATTGGGAAAAGTTTCTGCTATAAGGACTGAATTAACACGCTGGGTATTGGTTCGAGTTCCTAATGCGGCCTTTGCACAGCAGGCAGGCATGAGTACTGATGAGATGATGGAATTTTTCTTTAATGCCACACTTCTGGACTGGAAGGAAGAAGGCACGAGATATAAAAAGATTCAAAAGGTCCTGCAATCATCAGAAAAAGTAAGAATAGTAAGTGATGATACTGATTTGATTTTAAACACAAAGGGTCGCAAATACCTCATCGATGACGGACACATCAACATGCCCGGAGGTGAAGTATACACTGCACCTATTGATGACAGTGCTGAAGGGTATATTTCCTTTGAGTTCCCTGCAGTCTTCGCAGGGCAATTTGTTGAAGGGATCAAGCTAAGTTTTTCAAAGGGAGAAGTTGTTGAGGCTAAAGCAGATAAAAATGAAGCATTGCTACACGAATTAATTGAAATGGACATTGGGGCTAGGAGAATAGGTGAATTTGGAGTAGGGACTAATTTCGGAATCAGCCGCTACTGTTACGATTTACTTTTTGATGAGAAAATAGGAGGTACCGCACATATAGCCCTTGGGAGAGCCTATCCAGAATGTGGTGGAATTAATAAATCAGCTTTTCACTGGGATCTTATAAAAGATCTAAGAAGTCAGGGTGTGCTTTATCTTGATGGAGAAAAAATGATTGAGAAAGGTAAATTCTTGATTTAATTTGTTATGCATAAGTTTTATTGCAAAACTAAGTAGTTCAGTACTGCCATAAAGGCAGCACATTAACCAGTCTTATCGTGATTGGTTTTGCGTTTCTGCGTATTGCAGGAATTAATTTGAGTAAAGATACAATTTAGTGTTTTAGTCTATTTTAAAGCACTATCATATGTTGAATTGCTCTTAAATATAAACAAAGGAGAATGGTTATGTCTAATAAGAAAAAGATTAATCGCCGTCAGTTTGTAAAGAAGGCTTCGACGGCAGTCGCCGGAGCAGGAGTTGTTGCTGCTGGATCCGGAACAGGAATTAGCCTGTTAAGCAATACTGCATCTGCAGGAGGTCACGATGTCAGGAAAGATATCCTGAAAATACCTGGAGTTGGTAAAGGATCACCGACTGATTCAGACTGGCAGAAAGTCGGTTCAATGTGCCTTGGACCGACTGAGTCTCGAGTCTCAAAAGGGGAATTCAAAGGAGTTGAACTGACTTTCATGGGACTCAACAACCAGAATCTGCACAATTTCCTGTTCAGGGGCTTCCTGAAGCCATGGGAAAAGTACACAGGTGCAAAAATTAAATGGATTGATCTAGCTCAAGCAGATTATAATGCCCGTTTGCAGCAGTCCATTGCTACGGGTACTGTGGATTTTGACATACTGGAAATGGGAGCACCGTTTGAAGGAGATGTTTGCGGCAAAGGCCTGGCCTCAGAAATGCCCGGCTGGGTCAAGGATCAAATCGACATGGATGATTATGTTGGATACCTGAAAGCACCTGTCGGTACATGGGACGGAAAAACCTACAGAATATCAATTGACGGTGACTGTCACAATTTCAACTATCGTGCAGACTATTTTAAGGACCCAAAATTGGCATCCGCCTGGGTAGCAGAGGGACATAAAGGCATGTGGGGTGTACCGAGAACCTGGCAACAGGTGCAGGAAGTAACTAAATTTCTAAAAGGAAAGAAGGATCCTAGCTTTGGTGGAGACGCATACGGATATCTTGATCCCTGCAAAGGCTGGGGAGGATTCGGATTTTATTTCCTGGCCAGTCGTGCAACTGCATACGCCAAACATCCGGATGACCCAGCCTGGTTATTTGATGCAGATACAATGAAGCCCAGAGTCAATAACCCGGCATGGGTAAGAGCAATACAGGATGTCATCGATGTACTGCCATCTGCACCCCCAAACCAACTGAATGCAGATCCTGGAACAACTGCTTTTCAACAGTTCCTTGCCGGAACAGGCTCAATGGTATCATGGTGGGGTGACGTAGGCTCAATGTCAAAAACCAGTGACGGTTCAGTAGTAGGTGATGTTGTAGGCTTTGATATCCTTCCGGGTTCTGAAGATGTCTATAATTCCAAAACAGGAAAATGGGACAGACTTTCCAGTGGACCAAACTTCGCACCGAACATGGCCTACATCGGCTGGGGCGTGTATGTAATGGCACGCGTAGATGGAAATTCCAAAAAGCGTAAAGCTGCCTGGAGTGCTGCAGCCCATTTAGGGGGCAAGGACATTTCCCTATGGGCTTCAGCGTATCCGTCAGGTTTTCAACCTTATCGCAACAGTCATTTCAATATTGATGAATGGGTTGGTGCCGGCTATGACA
>CACERX010000094.1 GCA_902562015.1 uncultured SAR324 cluster bacterium | reverse complement strand
TATTTCTCCTTGATTTTTTCCAAATATGAAATCGTGTAGCCAGTGATATTTTTCAGTGACTTATTTATAGAGCTTATTTTAACTTTTAATTTATCAAGTTCTGTCTGACTTTGTTTCTGATCATATCTTGTTATTCTTTTAATCTGCAAAGTCAGCAGTTTTTCGATATCTTCCTGTTCTATGGGGAATGGAAGAACTGACTCAACATGAAGTACAGCTTTCCTGACCACTTCAAGGGCCTCCTCATAAGAATCACAGATCTCCAGTTTTTTATAGAGTTTTTCTCCAATGAAATACATTTCCAATTTAAGTTGATGCCATTTTTGTTTTGTCTGCTTAAGAGATAGCATCAATTCCTGCCTGAGCAGGTCTTTAAGCCGCATTGTGTTGCGTTTCAATACATCACTGGTACTAAGCTGCACAGGCTGGTTGTCCTGAATCAAAAGCATATTAACTGAAATAGAGACTTCACATTGAGTGAAGGCGAAGAGTAGTTTAAGTAACTTTTCAGCATCCATCCCCCTGGCAGCTTTCAACTCAATTTCAACAGTATCTGTGGTAAAATTATCTATTGAGGATAATTTGAATTTGCCTTTATTCACAGCACCTGAATTGCCCTATCAAGAAATCCTCAAAATAATTTCAGATTTTCATTGTATTCTCACAAGATCAGAAACAGCGGTCCTGAAGGAGTTGATTGATAGTGCACCAAATTTAAAGGTTATTGCTCGTGCAGCAGTTGGTATTGGAAATATAGATGTAGACTATGCAACTGAGAAAGGTATTCTTGTAATAAACACTCCTGGAATAAACAACACATCTGCAGCTGAACTTGCCATAGGTTTACTATTATCCGCTATGAGAAATATAGTACCGGCTCACAGCCATATGAGTAAACTTAAATGGGACCGTCACTCATTTACAGGTACAGAGCTGTTGGGAAAATTAATAGGAATTATAGGACTTGGCAATGTAGGTCACCGAGTTGCCCGTTACGCTAAAGCATTTGAAATGGAGGTTCTGGCTTATGACCCATATGTTTCAGATGAGGTATTTGATCGTCATTATGCAAAAAAATGTACTTTAGAGGAACTTCTATTAAGTGCAGATGTAATAAGCATGCATGTACCTAAAAACGAGGAAACGACAGGAATGATTGGAGAAAAAGAATTCAGTCTTATGAAATCAGGAGCAGTGATTTTAAATACTGCACGTGGGGGCGTAATCCAGGAAAAAGAATTGTTAGAAGCATTAAAATCTGGCAAAGTGGCTGCGGCAGGAATTGATACTTGGGAAGTAGAACCACCAACAGAAAATCCATTTCGCGATTTTCCTCAAGTTGTAATGTCACCTCATGTTGGCGCCTCTACGAAAGAGGCTCAACAAAGAATCGCTGTTTCTGTTGCCACGCAGATTCCGCGTGCTCTCCGCGGTGAAGTTGTTGAATATCCTGTAAATATGCCCAGAGTTAAGGTCTTAGGCGGCAGTCCAGTATCTTGCTACATCTCACTTGCTGAAAAACTCGGTCTGTTTTCTTCGCAATATATTGAATTTACACCAACACATTTGGCAATCAGCTATAGAGGGAAACTTTCTAAACACGATGCAACGCTTCTAAGACTTTGTTTTCTAAAAGGTCTACTTAAGAACAGTCAGGATTATGTTAGCTATGTAAATGCAGACCAACAGGCCGAAAATGTTGGATTGCATGTTGAAGAGCATGAGGACCCCGGGTTTACAGATTATGAGAGTGCGCTTAATTGTAAACTTTCGGCCTCAGGCAGGGAATTTGTAATTGGAGGGGTGGTTTTCAGCGGACCTCACCCGCGCATTACCTTGATCAATGGTTTTGAGTGTGAATTCGAAGCAGAGGGAACAATTTTAGCTACAACTAATAAGGATCGCCCAGGTATGGTAGGAATTTTAGGAACTTGCTTGGGCAATAATGGTATAAATATAGACCAGTTTCAACTTGCAAGAAATACCCGCGGAGGTGAGGCGTTGTCATTGATACGTGTTGATGATGAATTGCCTTTAAAAGTTTTGAAAGAAATACGAAATCAGGAAGGTATAACTTCTGCTTGTAAGATTGTGCTTTAATCAACAATAACTGTTAATTAAAATGGATAAAAAGCAATTTAATGTTTAAATTCTAAAATATATTATGAGATATCTTAAGCCTTTGATGGACCAGAATTTCTTAGAGTACGCCTCCTATGTGATTAAGGACCGTGCAATTCCGGACATTGAAGATGGCCTCAAACCTGTGCAGCGTCGTATTCTGCACACAATGAATGAAATTGATGACGGTAAGTTCAGCAAGGTTGCAAATATTGTAGGAGAAACTATGAAGCTACATCCGCATGGCGATGCAGCTATAGGATCAGCACTGGTTGTGATGGCCAACAAAGAATATGTGATCGAAAAACAGGGGAATTTCGGGAACCTGCTTACTGGTGACCCCGCTTCTGCATCGAGATATATTGAGGCACGTTTG
>CACERX010000093.1 GCA_902562015.1 uncultured SAR324 cluster bacterium | reverse complement strand
CCTGCATCATGAAAAGCTTCGTTTAAATCTTGAGAACGGGTATCATATTTCTCTGGCCAAAACATCTTAACTTCTTTATTTGCATTTATTGCAAAAGCACGTGCGATAGGATAATCAAAAGATGTTGCAGAGAAGACGAAAAGTTTATTGTTTTTTTTTAAAAGCTCAAAACCTGCTTTTAAGCTATCAGCGTTCAGGAAAGGTGCGGTTGCATATATGCAACAGACATATTCTATATTTATTTTTTCACCCTGAAAATACCTAATTGCGTCTGCTGTTACGATATTTGTTCCAGTATAATCGTCAGACAAATTAGAGTCCCTCAAGAAAGGGACGTCGGCACCATAATCCCTAGCAATTGAAGATATTTCTTCGCTATCTGTTGAAACTATTATCTTATCAAAAACACCACTTTCTTGAGCAGCTAGAATTGAATACGAAATAATGGGTTTCCCCAAGAATAATTTTATATTTTTTTTGGGGATTCTTTTACTACCACCTCTTGCTGGAATAACAGCGAGAATCATATAATTATTTTTTCAAATTCGTTAACAATCAAATCTTGTTGCTCAAAACTTAGATCATAAAAAAGAGGTAAAGATATGGCTGTTTTATAATGTTCTTCCGAGTTAGGGAAATCCCCTAATTTGAACCCCTTTTTTTTGTAATAAGGATGTAAGTGTACAGGTATATAATGCAGATGAGCACCAACACCATTTTTTCTTAAATTTTCAATTATTTCGCGCTGAGAAATATAAATTTTGTTTAATTTTAACCTAATTACATAAAGATGAAATGCAGGGTATACCTCTTGAGTCCAATTAGGTAAATTTATCGGTAATTTACTCAACTTTTTACTATATCTCTTAGCTAAATTTATTCGTTTTTGAACAAATGTATCTAATCTTTTAAGTTGACTTATTCCTAATGCGGCTTGAATTTCTGTCATACGATAGTTATAACCTAGTTTAATTTGCTCGTAATACCACGGTCCCTCATTTTTTTTTGTCATAAATTCTGGGTTACGAGTATTCCCATGGTTACGATACAAATCCATTCTGTCTTTCAGTTTTTTTTCATTTGTTAAAGCAATTCCACCTTCTCCACTGGTAATAATTTTTACGGGATGAAGACTAAATACTGTAATATCAGAAAATTCACAATTACCAACTGGCTTTTCTAGATATCTTCCTCCTATGGCATGAGAAGCATCTTCAATTATTGAAAAACCATATATTTTACTTAATTCTTTTATTTTTTTCATTTCACAAGATTGTCCTGCAAAATGGACCGGAATGACAACTTTTGGTAAGCATTTACGCTTTTTGGCTGCTATAAGTTTTTTTTCAAGTTGGACGCTGCTCATGTTGAAAGTATCAAGATCAATATCAACAAAATCCACTTGTGCTCCACAAAACAACCCACAATTTGCTGTTGCGACAAAAGTATTCGGTGATGTCCATAACCAGTCCCCCTTTTTGAGATCTAGAGCTAGACAAGCTATATGGAGAGCTGAAGTTGCGCTATTTACCGCTAAGGCATATTTACTTCCACAATATACTGAAATATCTTCTTCAAACTGAGGGGTTTTTTGCCCTTGGGTGAGAAAATCAGATCTCATGACATCAACTACTACGCTAATGTCTTCCTCTGAAATATTTTGTTTTCCATAAGGAATCATATTTTTGCTAACTTATTGAACTCATCCAGTTCTTCGATACTTAAAAAATGATCATTCGATCCAGAGTTATATTCAGTACCCTGAGTCATCGGTATTCCCTGCTCACCTAAGGAATTCTTATCAAAATCATTATTTCTTCCACTAAACGTTATAGACGGACTAATCACATAATGATCACCAAAGTCATACGTCAAATGAGAGTCATCTGCAGGGCACATTACTTCATGCAGTTTTTCTCCAGGACGAATGCCAATTATTTTTATTGGTAAATCAGGTGCCATTGCTTTGGCCAAGTCAATAATTCTTGTTGAAGGTATTTTGGGAACAAAAATTTCCCCTCCCTGCATTCGTTCAAAGTTCTTTAAGACAAAGTTTACACCTTGCTGTAAACTAATCCAAAAACGCGTCATTTTCTCATGAGTAATTGGAAGTTCTCGAGCATTATTTTCTATTAGTTTTTTAAAGAACGGTACAACTGATCCTCTAGATCCAACAACATTCCCATAACGAACAACAGCAAAGTTAGAACCTTTTCTACCAGCAATATTATTTGCAGCGACAAATAATTTATCAGAAGCAAGCTTAGTTGCACCATAAAGGTTAATAGGATTTGCTGCTTTGTCCGTGGAAAGTGCTATAACTTTTTTTGCATTATTTTCAATAGCAGCCGCAATAACATTTTCAGCACCATGAATGTTAGTTTTAATACATTCCATAGGATTGTATTCTGAAGCTGGAACCTGTTTTAGTGCTGCAGCATGGACAACAAAGTCGACCCCTTTCATTGCCAGTTTTAATCTTTCAACATCTCTCACGTCTCCGATAAAATAT
>CACERX010000092.1 GCA_902562015.1 uncultured SAR324 cluster bacterium | reverse complement strand
AAATACTTCGGTTATCCAGTCACTGAGGAAAACTAGACATGTTAACCTCGCATTGATAGGTATGTCCGGTGCAGGTAAGTCGTACTGGTCCAAGAAAATGGAAGAAAATGGATACCAGAGGTATAACTGTGACAAAATGATTGCAGAAAGACTTGGACCAAAACTCCGTGGAAAAGGCAATACAACACTAAAGCTAGCCAAATGGATGGGGCAACCATTTTCTGAAGGTTACATTAAAGCACAGAAGCTTTATCTTGAACTCGAAGAAGCTGTTGTTGAAAATATTTGTGATGAATTAGAGCAGTCTAATGAAATAAATGTCCCTGTTGTAGTCGACACAACAGGAAGTTTTATCTATCTACAAAAAAAACTACTAAACAGACTACGAAAATTTACAAAAATGGTCTATCTGAGACTCCCTGAAGAAAAGCATGAGCAGCTTTTCGAGAATTTCATTAACGATCCTAAACCGGTAATCTGGAATGGTAATTTTAAGCCTCTAAAGGGGGAGAGCAAAAAAAATACTCTTAGGCGATGCTACAAAGATCTTCTTTCATTCCGCAGTGAACGTTACAGTTTGTTGGCAGATTATGTACTGGATTATTCTTTCCACCACAGTCCTGAAAGAGAAGTAGATGAATTGCTGGACCTGATGAAAACAAATATTAAAAAAAAATCATAAATCCTGCCTGAATGCTTAATTTTTGCATTCGGGAAACAATTTAACATAAATTACATTATAACAATACCTTTAAATAACATCTTTGTTTTGAAAAGTTTCAAAATTAGAGATTATTCTGTTAAATGATATTTTTAGAGAGATATTGCTTATAAGCTCTTTGTAATAGCAGTATAATTTTTCTTGAAAAATACTGAATTATAAAGTATTATTTCTGTTTGAATCTAATTAAATCTTTACTAGGAGGAATAATGGAAGTTTTCACAGTTCTGGGTTGGGATCTATTATTACGCTGGATTCATTTTCTAGCAGGTATAACTTGGATTGGTCTACTGTATTATTTTAATTTTGTACAAGGTGAATGGTTTAAGGAAACAGATGCATCGGCTAAATCAGCGGCAATTCAGAAACTGGTCCCTAGGGCACTCTGGTGGTTTAGGTGGGCTGCCATGGTTACTTTCTTAGCAGGTGTACTGGCTTTGCACAGTAAAGGAATGCAAGGAGGATGGGGAGTATTTGCGTCATCTTATGGTATATTGATTCTTACTGGAAGTGTTCTCGGAACTTTAATGTTTTTAAATGTCTGGCTTATAATATGGCCTAAACAACAAGTTGTAATTGCATCAAATAATCAAGTTGCTGGGGGAGGTGAACCATTACCTGAGGCTGCAGAATGTACAGCCAAAGCAGGATTAGCTTCAAGAACAAATACATTATTTTCTGTCCCAATGCTATTGTTTATGGGAGCAGCAAGTCATTATCCGATGGTTGTTACTGAAAAAACAAACTATACGGCACTATTTTGGGTGTTAACCATTATTATTGGGGTTATTGAAATCAACGCAATAGTTGGCAAACCTGGCCCCATCGCGAGTGTAAAAGGTGTTATTACGTCTGGGGTTTTACTTACTGTAATTCTATTCGGAGTTATAAATTTTCTTATCTAAGTACTTTTTATTTTTCAAATAAACCCTATTATTTCCTGAATTCCCTAGGAATCTGATAATAATTTTTAAGTCCTACCTGTGACAATTTTTTACTGTCCCCTTGATAGATGGAGGGGACAGTAAAAATTTGCGCTCTAAGAAACACAACAAATTAATGACAATGAGTAGATTGTTTTTCGCCATTCTACTGTTGGCGCTTGTTTCAAACTGTGAAAAGAAAATCTTAAAACAGGAAGAAGCAGAAGTGGACAAAAACAATCAAAATAATAGTGTTGCATCAACAACTAATATTGAAAAAGGCAGAATGATTTATTTCGCAAATTGTGTTTCATGTCATAATAATAATCCTAAAAAGCCCGGAAGCATTGGTCCAGCAGTATATGGAGTCACTATAGATGTGCTAACCCAAAAAACTGTATCTGGGAAATATCCTGAAAATTATAAACCTAAAAGAACATCTAAAATTATGCCTTTAATGCCTCATTTGAATAAGGAAATTTCAAACTTATACGCATTTATAAATTCATCTTAACCAAAATTTTTCCCGGCTGTTGCAGTTTTAAAACTATTCAATAAAATATAGTTTTTGAAATAATTCTATTACAGATAATTTTTAATCCAAAAAGACCAAGAATCACCTTATGCTGTTATAGAAATAAAAATTTTTAACTCTGTTTGGACATTATTTTAATCATAAAAAGTTTTTGAAATTTTCAATAACTTCCCTCAATTTTTTCTTTACCTTTACGCAGTCATTGTATGGCATGAGATTTGCCTTTTCTGGCTGATGTACAGGAGTAACTGATCTAAATCAGTTCTTAATTTTAAGTCTGATTGAGGCATAACATAATTCATTGCAATTATTATTGTGTTGCCATGCCTGTTTATCAGCTTATCCCTGATATCACTATATTTCCACCTGCAGAAGAAGCTGAAGCTAATGGTTTATTGGCTGTCGGAGGTGATTTAAAAAAAAACCGATTGC
>CACERX010000091.1 GCA_902562015.1 uncultured SAR324 cluster bacterium | reverse complement strand
ACGTGGAAGTTATAGAATAATTCTTTACGTGGCTATGGTTATCTGGATTCTTCCTCTTGCTGGCGTTTTTTTGACTTCTTTTCGTTCACTTGCTGACATTAACTCAGGAAATTATTGGGGATGGCCGACCGAATTTGCACTTGTTGAAAACTATACCCAGGTTTTTACTGTTACCCCAATGATTCAATATTTTTTTAACAGCCTTGTGATCACAATCCCTACAGTTATAGGAACTTTGTTACTGAGTTCACTTGCTGGATATTCACTAGCAAAACATCGCTTTAGGGGTAATTTCCTAATTTTTGCTTTATTTATTGCAGGTAATTTCGTGCCTGCTCAAATTTTGATGATACCAGTTAGAAATTTAACTTTAAATTTAGGAGTTTACGATACCAAGTTAGCCTTAATACTGTTTCATACGGCATTTCAAATTGGTTTCTGCACCTTTTTCCTTCGTGGATTTATTAAAGAATTGCCGCATGAACTAGTTGAAAGTGCACGAATAGAAGGGGCTTCAGAGTTTATAGTATATTGGAAAATTATTTTGCCGCTTATAATGCCAGCTTTAGCAGCTCTTGCTGTGCTTGAGTTTACTTTTATCTGGAATGATTATTTTTGGGCCCTTGTTTTAGTACAGGGAGATGAAGCACGACCTGTAACACTTGGGATTCAAGCCCTAAGAGGAAGATGGACAGCTTCATGGCACCTCATTTCTGCAGGTTCGATTGTAGCAGCACTTCCTCCGGTTGTTTTATTTTTTATATTACAGAAACATTTTATTACTGGGCTGACAATGGGAGCAATAAAAGAATGATGGTACATAAAATATGATTTTATATGACAAATCTTCATGATTTCCCTCATCGACGTTTCAATCCACTCACAAATGAGTGGGTGCTTGTTTCTCCAAATCGGATGAAGAGACCATGGCAGGGCAAGATAGAAGCTGAGGTAAAAAAAATACTTCCAGTATATGATCCCAATTGTGCCCTTTGTCCAGGAAATGAAAGAACAGCAGGTACTAAAAATCCAGACTACACTGGAACACACGTATTTAAAAATGATTTTAGTGCTTTACTAGAAGATTCAAATATTACTATTGAAAAAGGAAACAAAAATTCAGATCTTTTTCTTTCAAAGGAAGTATATGGAACATCCAGGGTTATATGTTTTTCCCCAAGTCATTGTAGATCTCTACCTGAAATGAATAATTCGGAGATTCTTGAAGTTGTTCGAACCTGGATTGACCAAACAATTGAACTTGGTGAAAATTATCGCTGGGTGCAAATATTTGAAAACAAAGGTGAAATAATGGGATGTTCTAATTCGCATCCTCATGGTCAGGTATGGGCATCGAATTCACTACCTACAGAAGCAAATAAAGAACAGCAGAACCAAAAAAAATACTTTAAGAAACATAAAGAACCACTTCTCTATGATTATTTAAAATCTGAAATACTATCAGGGTTAAGAGTCGTTGAAAACAATTCTTCCTGGCTGGCAGTCGTGCCTTATTGGGCAACTTGGCCTTATGAAATACTTCTTTTACCTATGAGAAAGATTCAGCGTATTTCTGACCTAAATTCAAAGGAACAAGAGGATTTGTCTCAAATTCTAAAAATTATTCTGATTCGATATGATAATCTTTTTGAAACTTCATTCCCTTATACAATGGGTTGGCACGGTGCACCTTATAAAGAAGAATCACCACATTGGCAACTTCATGCTCATTTTTACCCCCCTCTTCTCCGCTCTGCTAATGTAAAAAAATTCATGGTTGGCTATGAAATGATGGCTGAGGCTCAAAGAGATATAACTCCAGAAAAAGCTGCAGAAATTCTGCGAGAACAGTCAACTTTACATTATAGCAAAACACTATGACTATCTGTCCAAAATTCCTTTATTCTGGTCCTGATGTTCCGTGGATGAATCCACAATGTTTAGGAATAAATACTCTTCCTTCTCGTTCTAATCTTTATACATACCCAAGTGAAAAAAAAGCTATAAATGCGGATCCTTTAGATTCACAATGGTATCTTTTGCTGGATGGACAGTGGAGCTTTAAGCTTTATAGAAAACCTTCTGAACTCGAGCAGGGAATTATCGATCCTGACTACAAAGATTCTGTATGGGATTTTATCAAAGTCCCAGGGAATTGGATGATGCAGGGTCATGATTATCCGCATTATACAAATGTGCAGATGCCATTTTCTCACCAACCTCCGAAAGTACCTGAAGAAAATCCAACTGGAGTGTACCGAACTAATTTTATTATGCCTAAAGGTTGGAAAGAGCGTAGGACAGTGATTCACTTTGGCGGAGTAGAAAGTGCCTTCTTCGTTTTCTGTAATGGAAAAATGGTGGGTTTTGGCAAGGATAGTCGTACTCCAGTGGAATTTGATTTAAGTCCCTGGATTAAAACTGGTAAAAACCAGCTTACCGTAGTGGTGATACGTTGGTCAGATGGAAGTTTTCTCGAGGACCAGGACCACTGGTGGATGGCAGGTATTCATCGAAGTGTTTACCTAAGATCTACAGCTAAGACATATCTTGAAGACGTTTTTCCTCGAGCAGAATTAAATGAAGAGCTGGATTCAGGAAGTCTAGAAGTAGAAGCACGAGTTAATTTTGCTGGAAAAGT
>CACERX010000090.1 GCA_902562015.1 uncultured SAR324 cluster bacterium | reverse complement strand
GATCGCCTGGAACAACAGGAATACGAAACTTAGCCTTATCAATACCTGCAAAAAAAACGATTTCTTTTGATTCAGCTTCCTCTTTACAAGAGTGAATTACTATCCCGGCTGTTTGCGCCATTGCTTCAATAATCATTACACCAGGGAGTACAGCTTGGTTCGGGAAATGACCTTGAAATATCTCTTCGTTGCCCGAAATATTTTTTATTGACTTACAATATTTGCCTTTTTTAACCTCCAGGACTCTGTCGATCAGTAGAAATGGATAACGGTGGGGCAAAATTTCCTTTATACCTTCAAGACTCATCATCATTCATTTCCAGATTTTTTAAGGGTGTTGTAGTCATCAATTACTTTTTGTGTAAGATCTGTTGTATCTTCCTTCATGAATAATATTACTTGGGCAGCATTTTTTTCTAGGACCAAGTCTAATTTTTCATTTATGGAAATAGATCGAATTACAGTTTTAATTTCTTTGAAAATAGCTTCGGATAGTCGTCTTTCTTCAAGTCTCATCTCCTGTTCAAAGGCACGGACCTTTTCTCTCAACTGCTGCTGACGAGTTATAAGTTCCTGCTGCTTATCTGTTTTTGCTTTTGGAGTAAGCAAGGGATTGTTTCGCAAGTCATCAGCAATTTTACGGAGTTCAGACTCCTCAAGTTTAAATTCCTGTTGTTTTTGACGTCCTCTTCTCTCAAGAATGTTTTTTGACCGAATACCGGACTCTGACTGATTGAGAGCTTCATTCAAATCCACTACACCGATTTCAATTGAAAATGCTTGAGACACAGAGCATAAAAATAATATTGTTGTAATTTGCAGTAAATATTTCATTGATCGAAACATATAAATTTCTAAAATCAGAAGAAAAACGGTGATTTTAGTATTAAATCAGATACCAGAGAACTATGAAAGTGCCAATAGTAAAGATTAGTACATAATTCTGAGTTAATCCATTTTGTAAAGGACGTATTGCGTTGGCTGCAGTACGGGCTGCAGTTCCAGAAGTATTTACGATACCGTCGACAACATTTAAATCAAATAAACGCCAGAGAAAATGCTTTGTAAAAGTATATGTAGGCCTAATTAATACCAAATTATACATCTCATCAACATACCATTTGTTTAGCGAAATCTTATAAGCCCATTCCCATTTTTCTCTTAATTTGGAAGCTACCCCAAATCCAGATTGATAAACTTTGCTTGCCACATACCAGGCCACCAAAGCAAGTAGTACTGAAAACACCAAAAGTATCCACTCTGTTAATACTGCACCATGACCACCCGGTATTTTCGCAAAAAACCCATTGAATAATAGTTCCATGTAATTTGGTAAAATATGAAAAATGTGTGGTATTCCAAAAAAACCTCCAAAAATTGAAAGTATTGCTAAAACAACTAAAGGAATTGTAATTGAAACTGGAGACTCTGAAATATGTTCAGCAACATGCTTTCCCAGTCTTGATTCTCCATGAAATGTCAAATATACCATTCTGAACATGTAAAATGCTGTTAAACCTGCAGTCAGGAAACCGATACTCCAGAACCACACACTTCCAAAATGTGAGCTGAAGGCATACCAAAGAATCTCATCCTTGCTGAAAAAACCTGAAAAGAAAGGAATTCCGGAAATTGCCATGGTACCAATCAGCATAGTTATATAGGTGATGGGGAGTTTGTTCTTAAGCGCTCCCATTTTTCGCATATCCTGTTCATGATGAACAGCAAGAATCACCGATCCTGATCCTAAAAAGAGAAGAGCCTTAAAGAATGCATGTGTCATTACGTGGAATACACCTGTAGTAAATGCTCCGACTCCCATGGCTAAAAACATGTAACCGAGTTGACTGACAGTGGAATAAGCAAGTACTCTTTTAATATCTGTCTGTGTGATTGCAATGCTTGCTGCTAAAAGAGCTGTTAAAGCTCCAATAATAGCAATAATATTCATTGTTAGTGGTGCAAGTACAAACAAGTGACTTAATCTGGCAACCATGTATAATCCTGCAGTAACCATTGTAGCTGCATGGATCAGAGCAGAAACAGGTGTTGGTCCTTCCATTGCGTCAGGTAGCCAAACAAAAAGTGGAATTTGTGCGGATTTACCCGTTGCACCAAGAAACAACAAAAGGGTAATAATGGTCACAAGGATTCCGCCATGTTCTAATCTGGCAGCAGCTTCGCCATTTACCGTATTAAAATCGATTGATCCAAAATTTAAAAAAATCAACAATACCGCAGAAAGCACTCCAAAATCACCAATACGGTTAAATAGAAAGGCTTTTTTTGCAGCAGCACCAGCAGAATCTTTCTCAAAGTAATAGCCAATTAAAAGATAAGAACATAATCCTACTCCTTCCCAACCGACGAACATCAGCAAAAACCCATCACCTAGAACAAGGATCAGCATGAAAAACACAAATAAATTAAGGTAGGCGAAGAATCGGTAATAGCCAGGTTCCCCTTTCATATAGCCTAAAGAATAAACATGTATCAGAAAACCAATACCAGTAATAATCAACAAGAAAAGTCCTGAAAGCTGGTCCACCTGAAAATTTATGCCTGCTTCAAAATTTCCACTTTTTATCCATGTGTATAAATGTTCAGAGAGAACATTCCCATCTGTATTAAGCATCTGGAAAAACAACACTACGGATTGCGCAAAAGCCAGTCCAATTGCAAGCGGACCAACAATGCTCACA
>CACERX010000089.1 GCA_902562015.1 uncultured SAR324 cluster bacterium | reverse complement strand
TCCTTGTCAGAATGCCGGGCGCTCAATTACGGCCGCAATTCAGGGCTTTTTAAGAGAAGCAGGTGGTGTTAAACATTTTATAGGGATTATTCTGAATCGGATAAATAGTGAAAGTCATGCAGAATATTTGTTTAAAGCCTGTAAGTCTAGTGGGATATCTGTTTTGGGAGCATTGCCTGAAATTCCAGAGTTGAGTTGGCCTGAACGTCATTTAGGATTGCAGCCAGGATTGGAACAAAAACTTCCTGAACCTGAAATTCTGGCAGAATTAGCGGAAAATCACTTAGAGCTGGATCAGCTTTTTAATGAAATTTCTTTTCCAAATCGGGCAAACATAGATGTTGTGAAAAACAATCAACAGACTCGAAAACGTATTGCAGTGGCACAGGATGAAGCATTTCATTTTTATTATTCCGCAAACTTGGAATGGCTCCGCCAAAAAAAAGTAGAATTGCTAACCTTTTCTCCACTAAGGGATAAACAGATACCAGAGAATGTAGATGGAATAATTTTAGGGGGAGGTTTCCCAGAAGTATTTGCTGAGGAAATGTCTGCGAATAATAGTATGCTTGATTCACTGAAAACATCTGTGGAGTCTGGGTTACCATGTTACGCTGAATGCGGAGGATTAATGGTCATGGCTGAAGGATTGAAACTGTTATCTGGAAAATCTTTCCCCATGTCCGGTGTTATTCCGGGATTTGCAGAAATGACAAAACAGCTTCAACATTTTGGTTACTGTAAGGTCGAATCTTCCACTTTCGGGGAAATTCGAGGTCATGAATTCCATTATTCGTACTGGACAGAAGAGCCTAAGCAGGCTAATCTTTGGAAAGTTACTCGCCACTCAACAGGAATATCTCGTATGGAGGGTTACCGTACTTCGAATTTACATGCCTCCTATGTGCACCTTTATTTCCCTCAAGCCTCATCTTTGATTTCTGAAATTTTTAATTTGTTCCCGGATGAAAATCAAGATTGATAATTAGCGAATCTCATAAAAATAATTGGCGCACATTTAGTCTAGTTTTTTTAAGTTATAACTCATTAATAAACTTTTTTCTTGCTAATTAATATTCAAAATTGTAACATTCGTCAGTTAAGGTTTTATAGCAAGGACCATTAGACAGATAGCCTTGTTGAAAAAAGGGAATCTCGTGAAATTCGGGAACTATCCTCGTAACTGTAATTGAAAAAAATAAAAGCAAAGGCCACTGAAAACTAGTAGAAAGCACGTTTTTGGGAAGGCGCTTTTGTTCACTTTCATAAGTCAGGAGACCTGCCTTTTTTTTTATCCATGCAGACTATTCGGGGCAAATAGTGATTGGAATCAAAGCCTTGCTTTGATACCATCCAAAATGTTGTTGAGATTGATAATTATAGATTGCGATCTTAAGAGCAACTCATTATTCTCCTTTTTGCTCCAATAAAAAATAAACTACTATCGCAGATTTATATGTAATGTGGATAGTTTAATATTTTTCAAATAACATCTGATATTTTAATATGGAGATTAACATGACAACTGAAACAGAAATTACGAAAACAGCCGTAGCTTCGGATGACGTTAAAGTCAAAGTGTCGTCTGAACATATAACGCTAGGAGCAGTGATGCTAATTACTGGTACGTTGCTTATTTTTGCTGTAGGTTTCGCAGAGGGGGCAGGTGGATTCCTTCACAATGCTGCCCATGACACACGGCACGCTGTTACTATTCCATGTCATTAGTTACAAACGAATAAAAGAGATTTAAAATGATTACAAAAGCATTCATGACAGTACTTTATACAGGATTTATTGCTGGCATTATAGTCACTGGAGTACAAATGTTAAAAGTGACACCACTTATTTTGCAGGCTGAAAATTATGAATTGGATGAGGTAGCAATTAAGCATACTCACGCAAATTCAGGCATTGAGCACGAGCACAATTTGAATGGAGTCACTCTTAATGATCATCTCAAAGTTAAAGATGTCCATGATTTTCAAACTGAAGCCTCAATAGATTTAGAAGAAAGCTGGATGCCTGCAGATGGCATGGAAAGATCTTTTTTTACTATGGTATCCAATATTTTTACAGCCATTGCTTTCAGTTTGATTCTGGTCGCAGTTTATCTCCTGCGTGGGAAACCGGTAACTTATTTTTCGGGGTTTTTATGGGGTGCAGCAGGGTTTGCTGTATTTTCTGGTGCAACTTCTTTAGGGTTGCCACCTGAACTTCCTGGAATGACAGCTGCTGCACTTGAATCACGCCAAATCTGGTGGATTGGGACCGTTATTGCTACCGCTACATCTATTGGTTTTTTTATTGAAAGCTCAACTATTCTGCCTAAAATTTTAGGTGCGGTATTGATAACTTTACCTCACATAATAGGTGCACCCCATCCGCATGTATTTGAAAGCAATGTACCAGCAGAACTTTCTGCACAATTCGCAGTTGCTTCTTTACTTACCTCAGCATTTTTCTGGATGGTGCTGGGTGGTGTATCAGGCTATTTTTATCAAAAACTGGTTTCAAAAAGTTTAACCCCTCTGGAAACTGTTACTGTCTGATTAACCACTAGAGTTTTCAGATTCCAGTAGTTTTTGAGTCTGTACAGGTCTTGCTTTTACAGACTTAACCAACCCTCCCTATTTTTCTATGCTAGTTATTCTCACTGTGTTAGAATTTGGTTTAAATTATTCAATTAAATACCTTAATAAGAAAATT
>CACERX010000088.1 GCA_902562015.1 uncultured SAR324 cluster bacterium | reverse complement strand
GGATTTGGAATCCTTGGCGGTTTCAACAATATTCCATTTGGGAGCTACGAATCGACTCTTGACGTTTTTGCAATAGGTATTGCAGGAGATATTGGGGGTAGTATTATACTAGCCACTGATTTCCCTGTTTATCCCGAAGCTATTCTTCTAGACATTGGACAGGGGAACTTTGACAAGGGTTCATTCAGATCGTACAGTAACCGCCGAATGGATTCTGACCCTGATGATTACGTTATTAGTGAACTTTCAGACACACAATTTATATTCACACGCTTAGCAATAACACTTTTCGACAGAATGTTTGATATTTTTGGTTTTCAAACCAGAAACAAATCAACACTATCAGCTATTCGCGATAAAGATGGAGATCTAATATATGAAGCCAATCAAAGTTTTGAAGGAGATTCAAGCAGCTATGGTTTCCAGATTGATTGGACAGACGACAGAACAGATCCGCAGAAAGGTATAAGATTAATATATACAACTTCTGATTCACCCGCTGCAGATTCTGATTCTGCAGACTACTATGTTCAAAGTTATAACGCGACATTTTATGTGCCAGTTTTCAGTTACAGTACATTCGCTATTAACTGGTACCGGTCTGGGGCAACTGTTCGAAAACAAGGTAATACTGACTTGGACTATCTGATAGCCAAGGAAACTGCAACATGTCTTTCTAACTGTGATTCAGGTACGATCGAAATTCTTGCGAAAAACAGACAAGCAACAAACCTTTACGGCTCTGGAGGCAATCTAGGGGGTACTGAAAGACTTAGATCATATGTTGGAGGACGCTACAGCGGGGCTCAAGTCGAATCACGCGGGGCAGAATTACGCTGGAATCTATCAGATGATAAAGTTTCTTTTGACTGGTATTTTATAAGGGATATCAGAACTGGTTTCCAATTTGCCTTTTTTTATGAGGAAGGGACAGTGGCAGATAAAGTAAGTGAACTTTGGCAGGAAAAAAGAACTTCTGCTGGAGTAGGTACAAGAGTCGTCACTGCCTCCGGATTCGTATACCGTTTAGATTTTGCCACGGGACAGGAAGGGAACTCCACAATTCTTATATTTGATTATCCATGGGGAACATTTGGTCAATAATTTTTTATTTAAATATTTATAAATTTTTCCTGAACGAAACATTTCTACAACAAACAATTTTCAATATTAACAAAAAAATTTAACGCAACTTTGAATTCGTATGAAACAAAAAAATATTATGAAATTTTTTTACATAGTACTATTTTTTCTTATATCCTCATGCACAGAACACAAAATAAATTATTACAATAATGAAACCCCAAAGATTAATTTGAATGAATTTTTTAATGGAAAATTATTGGCTCATGGGATTGTCCAAGATCGATCAGGGAAAGTAATTAAAAGGTTTAAAGTAGATATTTTAGCCTCTTGGAAAGATAATGTTGCAACCTTAGATGAGAAGTTTGTCTATTCAGATGGATCTAAAAGTACAAGAATATGGGAACTAAAAAAAATTAGTTCAAATAAGTTTCAGGGTACTGCAGGAGATGTAGAAGGAATTGCTTCCGGAGAAACAGCCGGCAACGCTTTTTATTTCGTATATGACCTAAATTTGCCTGTGGATGACACGACCTATGTAATTAACTTCGAAGACTGGATGTTTTTAATGGATGAAAATACTCTACTTTCAAGGTCTTATATGAGCAAATGGGGCTTTGACGTCGGGGAGGTAACTTTAGTGATGACAAAAACACTTTGACATGAATAGTTTAAGAGAATTTAAAGAATGGTTTATTAATTTAAATGAATCCACTCTGGATAATATCGCTTCTTATTATGATGATAATGTTTTTTTTAAAGATCCATTCAATGAATTTAATGGGAGAGAAAAATTAAAGAAATTATTTATTCATATGTTCATTACTTTAAAAAATCCTCATTTTGTTTTTATCGATAATATTGAAAATAGCGAAGGAGTATTTTTGACCTGGGATTTTATTTTCAGTTATAAAGAAAAATTATTTAAGATACACGGAAGTTCGCACCTAAAGTTAAATGATGAAGAAAAAATTGTTTATCATAGAGACTATTGGGATGTAGGCGAGGAGATTTTATTGAAAATTCCATTAATTAAAAGTTTGTACGGATTCTTTCAAAGCAAACTTGCTATGTCATTTAATTAGTTATGTTTTTAACAAAGGTTATACTTTTACAAGCATTTTGGTTTTCCATCGTATTATATGGAACAACAACTCATCAATCAGTTATTTTTCTGATTACTATCTTCTTAGTTTCTGCAAACTACTTAATTTGTAAACCAAATATTTCACCAGGACGTTTTTTTTTATTCTAATTATATTTACGGCCTGCGGATATATTCATGATTCAATATTAATCTGGTTAAGCTTGATTAAAATTGAATCCTACAGTTATGTCTTTCTCTCATTATGGATAATTTTTATTTGCTACTATGGAGATATATTTAATAAACTTAAATCACTTCCTTATTCAATCCTTGCACTAATCGGTGGAGCGGGCGGGACACTAGCATATTGGTCTGCCTATAAGCTAAATGCCGTTATAATTACAAACGATAATGAATTATACTATTTATTATTTGTATTTATATTTTGGCTTATATTCTTCCCAACAAGCATTTTTATTTACTACGAAGATAAATATTGGAATTTTGTTTTGGATAAAACTGTTGTATTTTCCTTCGACAAGACTGGATTTCAAAGACATAAAAAAAATTTTAATGGAGATTCATCCCAAAAAGATTTGTCTGGAAAGAGAACACTTGTAACAGGAGGCACTTCAGGGATTGGAGGAGCTGTTGCAAAAAAGCTTTCAAGACAAGGTTCCATAGTAGATGTTAC
>CACERX010000087.1 GCA_902562015.1 uncultured SAR324 cluster bacterium | reverse complement strand
TAGAATTCCCTTTCGATCTTAAAAATTCTAGGACAATATTAATTACTGGTCATCGTCGTGAAAATTTTGGTGACGGACTTCATCAGATTTGCGAAGCAATTCAAACGATTGCAAAACAAAAACCGGATGTACAAATAGTTTATCCTGTACACTTGAATCCAAATGTCCGCGTCCCAGTGCATCATATTCTATCAAACATTCCAAATCTTCACCTGATTGAGCCCTTGGGATACCAACAATTTATTTATTTGATGAATCAGTCAACTCTCATTCTTACAGACAGTGGTGGTTTACAAGAGGAAGCACCAAGTTTGGGTAAGCCTGTGCTAGTTATGCGTGATACAACCGAGCGTCCGGAGGGAGTTGAGGCAGGAACAGTTAAACTGGTTGGCACAAATAAACAAAAGATTGTTTATGAAACGATGCGGCTGTTAAATGATTCTGAAGCTTATCAAAAAATGGCGTATGCTCATAATCCGTACGGAGACGGATCAGCATCAGAAAAAATCACGGAAGTCTTGGTGAATTATGAGCAAAAGGAGAGGTTGGAATGAATCCACAAATGCAGATAAATACTTGGAAATATCTTTTTGGAGCTGGAATCCTTGGACTTATACTCTGTTCAATTCTGATAATGATCATTCTCTATTTTGCCAGTTCCAAACTAAAAAATCAAAAATTTTCCCTCAGGTCTCAGCACAATGTACAGATTCCCTTTTTTGGTGGAATTGGCTTGTTCTGGGGATTTTTAGGGACGCTGATGTTGCTTTGGTGGATTCCGGTCGCAGAACCGCAGATAGGATTAGAGTTTTTACCTCAAAACCGCTTGGCTGGTTTTTGCATTGGTGGTTTGCTGGCTTGGGGTATAGGATTTGTTGATGATCTAATTGATCTTCGGACTCGCTGGAAACTAGCAGGACAAATCGTTTTATCTCTTCTGGCTATAGGATTAGGATTTGAGATTAATACTATTCAAGTCCCTATATTTCAAATAATTGATCTAGGACCTTGGTCGGGTCCAATTACTATTTTATGGATCGTGGGAGTCATAAACTCAATAAACTTAATTGATGGTTTGGATGGTTTAGCTGGCGGTTCAACAATCGTCGCTTTATCTTGTTTTGGAATACTTTGCTGGTGGCAAGGCCAATATTCTCTGATACTTTTGATATTTGTGTTAATTGGAGTAACACTTGGATTTTTGGCATTCAACCGTCCACAGGCTTCAGTTTTCATGGGAGATTCTGGAAGCATGTTTTTGGGTTACGTACTGGCACTTATCTCAATTTGGGTAACTGATATTCCGGAGAGAGGTTCATCTGCAATACCGTTACTTATTCTAGCAGTTCCAATTATAGATACATTCTTTGCCCTTTTTAGACGCTTTTTTAAGGGCATTCCGTTTTACTCAGCAGACTATGACCACTTACATCATCGACTAATTGCTAGAGGTTTGTCCGGAACTCAAGCGATGCTGGTTCTAATAGGGTTCTCCTGCTTGTTTGGTATTCTAGCCCTAATGGCCCATGGTATAACTGACTTTTTGGGATTTTCCTTTTTATTAGGAGTTTTTTTGGCCTATATATTACTATTTTGGTTAGGATATGATTTAATACGCAAACCGTTTAGCACCATTAAAGAACAGACTGATTATCGCAAACAGCGAAACCTAATGTTTTCATTGAGTGAGCAAATTGAAGAATTTTTTGCAAAAGATCCTGATTCTGAATCTTTAATTAGGAGTTTTAAGTTCTGGTCAAAGCTGGCTGGTGTTATTAGGTTTGAGCTACGAATAGATAATAAAATTATTTCTCAAAGTGGAGAAGATGATTCCTTACATAGGACTCTGTACTTTAAACAGGGACCATATGAAATGCAGCTGGCATTACCTGAATCAAGTTGGAAAATTGACTCTGATTTCAAGGGTAATTTACTTGAAAGTGTCTCAATAGCCTTGATTAGGCGTCTTGAACAACTTAAACATGATTCTGTGATTACAATAAATCAGGTAAAAAAATGATGAAAATTATATTTAACTTTTACCAATATATATACTAATAATTGGTAATTTGAATAGTTAAGGGGGTGTATGTTACTTTGATAATCCTATTTGAGTAACTTGCACCCCCTTAATTATTTCTAATTTACTTATACATCTCTTTATTTCTTGATATATGCTAAATATTTTTCCAGAGTTTAAAAATAACTCTTTGTTGTTTGCAGGAGTTTTACTGATTTGTTTTGCAGTTTCAGTGGGGGCGCGTTACCAGCAGTTTGAGATTTGGAAAAAAACACCTGTATCTTTTTTTGTTGGTGAACGTCCTATGATGACTACGCTAGATGCACCCTATTGGCTGCGTTGGGCTAGAGAATTTAATGAAGGAACTTTTGGAGAAAAAGACGGTTTGCGGAATTACCCTGATGGTACGAAGACTTTTTACGAAAAGTTTGATAAAGAATCATCCCTTCCACTGAAATTCACAGATCATACTTCTTCCACCAATAATTCTCATCTTTCCTATGAAAATAGAGGAATTAGATACAGTGATGTACCACTCTTAAGTTTTTTAATCGCTCATATTGCACCGTTTTTCAATTATAATTATTATCTAACTGGAACGCTTTTAGTCCCCATCCTGGCGAGTCTCTTTATTCTGCCGCTGGGCATTTATTTTTTCAGAATTGGTGTGCCATTGTCAGGGTTACTTGGTGGGTTAATTGGAACATTCGCTGGAGGATACTACATGCGTTCTTCGATTGGTAGGATCGATACTGATATGCTCAATCTGTTTTTTCCGGCAATTTCCTCTCTCTTAATCTTTCTGGCCTCCCGGGCTAAATCTGAACGTGCCGTTTTACTTTATTCTATTGCAACTGGGCTTAGTTTGTTTTTGTTTCAATGGTGGTATAACAGACCTGGTTTTACATTGGCTTATTTTATGGTACTGGTTTTTACTTTGTTTGTTCAACAAGTTAAATTTCGAACATGTTTGGTAAGTGTTTTTTTGTTCATACTTTGTGCCCAACCTGGAAATTTTTTGAGTAGCAAGGACTCTGTTGAAAATTTTCTGAGTAACTATTTTGTTATCAGCGAAACCGCGTCAAATAAAGTGATCAATAAAGAGTCTACTCCGGCGAGATTTCCAAATGTCTTCAAAACTATCACTGAAGCAAATACCATTCATTTT
>CACERX010000086.1 GCA_902562015.1 uncultured SAR324 cluster bacterium | reverse complement strand
AGCTAAGAGAATTTTATATGGAAGAGTTGGCATTGACCTGTTTGCCGGACCAACTGAAATCGCAATCATAGCTGATGAAACTGCTGATCCGAAAATTGTGTCTTCTGACCTTGTGGGACAGGCTGAGCATGGACCTGATTCTCCAGCCTGGCTAATCACTACAAGCCGTGAACTAGCAAATAAGGTACAATCTTTAATTCCTGCTTTAATTGCAGACCTTCCAAAAACTCAATCAGAAGCTGCTGAGGCAGCATGGCGTGATTATGGTGAAATTGCTCTTTGTCAAAATCGTGAAGAGGCTGCAAGGCTGAGTGATCAATATGCAGCTGAACATCTAGAAGTTCAGGCAGATAACCAGCAGTGGTGGCTGAAAAGGCTCAAAAATTACGGCTCACTTTTTCTTGGTGAAGAAACTACTGTTGCGTTTGGGGATAAATGTTCAGGTACGAATCATATCCTTCCCACCAAGGGTGCGTCTCGCTACACGGGCGGACTTTCTGTAGGAAAATTCATCAAAACTGTCACTTACCAACATATGAGCCGAGAAGCCAACAGGGAGGTTGCAGCTGTAACTGCTCGCATATCACGACTTGAAGGAATGGAAGCTCACGCGCGAACAGGAGATGATAGATTAAGAAAATACTTTCCCGATGAGACATTTCAAACCGACTGCTAATTAATGAAAGCACTGTCAAACATTTTTTAAAAAATTCAGTCTTTTTAGAAAAAAACCTAAAAGATGAGCTTAGAGTTCAGCCACTCATTCTTCGTCATTAAGCAGTCGGAGTAATAGTTTAGCGAAAAACCTTAATTTAGATTTGAGCGATCACTGAAAAATCGTTTTTTTTGGGAAATAGAATGAAATAGCACCATCATCTATGAAAATGGCATTTATTGATTCTTAATTTTAATTTGGTGGGAATAATGGTGCCTGGAGCCGGACTCGAACCGGCACGGTGTTTCCACCGATGGATTTTAAGTCCATTGCGTCTACCAGTTCCGCCATCCAGGCATAGATACTGAAGTGTCCAATTTAGATAATTAAATGATTATTTAGATTGTTTTTTAGCTTACCAGAATATAATTTTGATAATTAAATCAGAGGACTATATACAAACATTCCTTTAAAATATACATGTATTGACCTGGAGGCGACGAGCGGATTTGAACCGCTGTATAAGGTTTTGCAGACCTCCGCCTAACCACTCGGCCACGTCGCCACTGGCCTTTTAAAATTACCCCATATTCCATGGAAACTCAAGAACAAAAAGATTTGATTAAAAATGTAATTGAACAGGCAAAACTTAACGGAATACTAAAATATCTTCCTAACGGTGAGCTAACTCATGCCCCATTTTCACTCAGCCCCTATGCTATGCCTGAATCAGTTTTTGAGAAAATGGCGGAACTTACCGTCCCTTTCAATGAATTGATGATTAAGGTTTCAAGGAACACAGATTTTCTTATACACCATTTGGAACCTATTGCTGCTATTGATCCTTTTCTGAAAATGCTGCTAAAATGCAGATCAAATGAAATTAATCAGAACTGTCAGCTGCTCATACAGAGAAATGATTTCTTCATAGCCAATGTAAAACATAATGATTACAAACAAAATACCACTCCTACGAATGAAATAACTGAAGAATCAGTCTTGCGCCAAGTTGAATTAAACACAGTATCAGCAAGTTTCCCATGTCTTATTACCAGATTGTACCAACTTCACAAAAACTTGTTTGAGCAAAATAAGTTACCTAAAGTTATACAAAACAATCCGCTTGATGCTGTGGTAGATGCTTTTGCTCATTCTGTACAAAATTATGGAATATCTGACAGCGTGATACTTGTAGTTGTTCAGTCTAACGAGAAAAATATTTTTGATCAAATTGGTCTGCAACAACATTTGTGGATAAAACACAATATAGCTACCGTGCGAAAAACATTAGTTGAGATCCGTAAAGATGGGAAGCTGAGACAGGGACATTTGGTTGTAGATGGAAAGACAGTGGCATTAACATACTTTCGTGCCGGCTACACTCCTGACGATTTTCCCGAAGAGCAAGCATTCAAAGGACGTCAATTAATTGAAGCATCATCAACCATACAGGTCCCAGATATGGGAATGCAACTCTCAGGTATGAAGAAGATACAGCAGGTACTTACAAAAAAGGAAGTTTTAGCAGATTTTGTTACAGAAGAAATTTCCAGAAGCTTTTTGAAAACATTTGCTAAAATGCATACTCTTGACGAAATCATCAATACTCCTCAAGGAGAAGTTAGTGCGTCTGAATGGCTTGCTAATCATACTGATGATTATGTTCTTAAGCCTCAGAGAGAAGGTGGAGGAAATAATTATTTCGGCAGTGATATTTTAAAACTGATACCTACTATCAAAAAAGAGGAACAAAAAGCTTATATAATGATGGAAAAAATACAGGCTTTGCCTCATTCCTCAATCCAGATAGTTAATGGACAGGCTGAGACTCTGAATTGTATTAGTGAGATAGGGCGATTTGGAGTCTGTTTTACTGAAAACGGTGAGATAAAAATCAATCTGGACGCTGGTTACCTTGTGCGTACTAAAGCAAGAAACGTAAATGAGGGTGGGGTTTGCGCAGGCTTTGCCTGCCTGAATACTATTACAGGTTTTGATTAACAATAGGCAGGAAAATTAAAATTTTAAAAAGTGTTTGCTGAGTACTCTTATGATGCCAGCTCAATAGTGGCAAGCAAATCAATTTCATCAAGAACTTTTCCAGTTCCTGTTGCGACACTAGTCAGTGGGTCTTCTGCGTGAAAAATAGGAAGCCCCACTTCTGCCCGCAACAAATCATCCATGCCCGATAATAATGATCCACCACCAGCTAACACAATCCCCCTATCTACAATGTCCGCAGCAAGTTCCGGAGGTGTAGATTCAAGAGCATTTCGAATTGTTTTTACAATCTGTCCACAAACATCACTGAGAGCGTTCAGAACTTCCTCTTCACCAAGCACCAGAGTTTTTGGAATTCCTGTAACGAGATCCCGGCCTCTTACCTCATGAGACTTTGGTTCATCTTTAATAAACGCTGTCCCAATACTTATTTTAATTTCTTCAGCGGTACGTTCCCCTATCAAAAGATTATATTTTTGTTTGATGAATTCGGTGATGCTGTCATCCATTTTATCACCTCCAACTCGGGCAGAATCGCTGTAAACAATGCCAGCTAGAGAAATGACTGCAACTTCTGTGG
>CACERX010000085.1 GCA_902562015.1 uncultured SAR324 cluster bacterium | reverse complement strand
CTGAAATAACGAATGGCAGGCCCACTGATGCCTGCTGTGGGGGGTGGGTATTCGTAATTATATCATCTG
This sequence comes from uncultured SAR324 cluster bacterium, assembly GCA_902562015.1. The sequence continues at coordinate 3,291 of CACERX010000085.1, read as the reverse complement.
ATTTAAGTGAAATTGCTGAAGCCAAATCTTCCACTGAAATTTTTTCTCCAATTGATAATTTTTCTGGAGCTTGAAGTTCGCACCAAATCGAACCGTCATCGAATTTTCTTAAAAATATCGGTACAAATCCTGCTATTTCTTCAAAAATAATTTCAGTTGACTTATGGAAATCCCTAATCATGCCTGACGATGCCAAAACAAATGCAGTTCCAATATTTGGATGTCCGGCAAATGGAACTTCTAAGGCAGGTGTGAAGATTCTAACTTTTCGTGTATTCCCATATTCAGGAGGAAAAACAAATGAACTCTCTGAAAAATTAAACTCACGGGTAATTTGCTGCATTTGATTATCTGTAAGCCCTTCTGCTTCAGGGAATACTGCAAGAGGATTCCCTCCAAATCTTTTTTTCGTGAATACATCACATATATAATAGTTGTACTGCACTGGCATAAAATTGATTATATATATATTAAATCAAAATTTGTTAGAGTTACTCACAGGAGGTGTTTGGGTTTATTTTTTGACGCTCAAGATATTAATTATCCTAAACTAATTCCAACAATAACTCCGATAATAATACTAAAGCTCTTCTCAATTATATTTAATTCAAGCAGTTGCCTTTCTAACACTTCACTGCTTCAACCCTCCACAAAGAAACCAACATATTTTTCACAGGAATCATAGTCTAGAATTTAGGTGTCTATAGGCACCTAAATTAAGTACTATCCAGTATCACTTGATAAGTGTAAGGATAGGCTAATATATTGTAAATATTAGTTAATATTACTTTATAGTACTTAGTACAATCGGCAGTATACGGTCTACTAATCAGTAGGTTCTGGGTTCGATTCCATGATGGTGCACCAGTTATACTAATTGGTTATAGATTATGTGACACTTCATCAAAAAATCTTATTTTGAAGTACAGAAAGGGATAACTTGTGATGATTTGAGTTATGGAATTTTAGTTTTATGAGATTATTGTCAAATACATAATTAACTCAATTAAAATAATTTTTTACGACAATGTAAACTATTAACATTCATGATTTAAGTTCCTTGGCATGAAATCGGATGTGATCCTCAATGAATGAAGCGATAAAATAATAGCTATGATCATATCCTTTTTGCGTCCTGAAAGTCCCAGGATAGTTTCTACTGGCACAAGTGTCTTTAAATTGCTTGAAGTTCAGTTCCTTATCAAGGAACTCATCCTCTGATCCCTGATCAATTAACATAGGGATAGTTAAAGAACTGATCTTCATCAGTTCATTTGCATCGTTATTAAGCCAGTCTTCATGATTCTCTCCTAAATAAGCAGAGAAAGCCTTTTTACCCCAGAGAGACTGAGATGGAGCACAGATCGGAGAAAATGCAGAAACTGAGCGGAATTTATCAGGATATTTTAAAGCAAGTGTTAATGCGCCATGTCCTCCCATAGAATGTCCAAAGATTCCTTGGCTGTTTTTTTTTGCCGGGAAATGTTCTTCTATAACTTTAGGAAGCTCATGAATTATATAATCCTCCATACGGTAGTGTGCTGACCATTTATCTTGAGTTGCATTAATATAGAAACCAGCTCCAGTTCCTAAGTCATAATCATCATCCTCTCCATCAATACCAGCTCCCCGTGGGCTTGTGTCCGGAGCCACTATCATCAAACCTAGTTCTGAAGCAAATTGTTGTGCTCCAGCTTTTGTAATGAAGTTTTCATGTGTGCAAGTGAGCCCTGAAAGCCAATAGAGTACAGGGACCTGACCTTTATCCGTTTGGGGGGGAAGGAAAATGGAACATTTCATTATTCCATTGCAACTGTATGAGGAATGGCTGAACATTTTAGTCCAACCCCCGAAGGAACGATTTGATGAGAATATTTCCATATCAGTAATTTATTGATAATGTATTTTAAGATATCAAAAATGAATCACTGAACGGATGCTCTTTCCTTCATGCATTAAGTCAAAGGCTTGATTAATCTCTTCAAGAGGCATTGTGTAAGTAATGAATTCATCTACTTTTAGCTCTCCCCGAAGGTATTTTTCTACATAACCTGGAAGTTGAGATCTTCCTTTAACTCCTCCAAAGGCAGAGCCCTTCCAGACTCTTCCAGTAACTAGTTGAAATGGGCGTGTACTTATTTCCTGACCTGCACCAGCAACTCCAATAATGACTGATTCTCCCCATCCTTTATGACAGCACTCTAAAGCAGACCTCATCAAATCTACATTACCAACACATTCAAAGGAATAATCTACCCCTCCGTCTGTCAGATCCACAATAACTTCCTGGATTAAAGAATCATGATCTTTAGGATTTATGAAATCTGTTGCGCCAAGAGATCTAGCAAATTCTTCCTTTTCTTCATTTACATCTATTGCGACTATTCTTGATGCACCTGCCATAACTGCACCCTGAATTGCGCCAAGTCCAACCCCACCAAGGCCAAAAATAGCAACCACGGAACCTGCCTCAACTTTTGCCGTATTTATTACTGCTCCTATACCTGTAGTAATCCCGCATCCTAGTAGACATACCTTTTCAAGTGGAGCTTCTGAGTTGATTTTTGCTAATGCTATTTCAGGAATCACCGTGTATTCAGAAAAAGTTGAAGTACCCATATAGTGAAATACGGTTTTTCCTTCTGAAGAAAAACGCGAAGTACCATCAGGCATCAGTCCCTGTCCTTGGGTTGCTCGAATTGATTGACAGAGGTTTGTTTTACCAGAAGTACAAAATTTGCACTTTTTACACTCTGGTGTATAGAGAGGAATGACATGATCTCCTACGGAAACGGAAGAGACTCCAGAGCCTATTTCCTCAACTACAGAACCTCCCTCGTGGCCAAGTATAGAAGGGAAAATACCTTCCGGATCTGATCCAGAGAGGGTATAGGCGTCCGTATGGCAGACTCCAGTAGCAACATTACGAATGAGGACTTCACCATCATGAGGTCCTTCCAAATTTATTTCCATAATTTCCAGTGGCTTGCCTGCTTCCCAGGCAACTGCGGCTCTTGTTTTCATAAGAATCTTTACTTGCAGAGGTTACAAAACATAATTAAAAATATTCTTTTGATATTATTATCTAATTTTTGAATGGTAGGGTTACTCTATCGAGATAATGAGACTGACCATGAAGTAAGTTCTAATTTATGAAGTAGTTATGATTTGACACTATCTTGACAGATCTTGATTATAAAATAGTTAGCTCTACTTGAATTGAATGTAATTTTGAAATCCATTACATCTATTTAATTTTATAGAGATAGTCAATTCTAAAATCAAATTAAT
>CACERX010000084.1 GCA_902562015.1 uncultured SAR324 cluster bacterium | reverse complement strand
GTGGAATGATTTTAGTCATGGCTGCAACGACAACTGTGCCCCCTTGGGATTCGAGCATTAGAGAAAGTGAAGATTCAGGGGTGTCCTGTCTGGTCACCAAAAATCTCAGACCTGAAAGGGGGGATTTATTTAAATGCTGAACTTTTGCAGGACTCATAATAATTTATGAGCGGGAAGTATGACTTTCAAATTTTGTAATTTGTATTTTGTGCTCTTTCCTCAGTAGAGGTGTGAGAACCCTATTTTTTTAAACCAGTAATGGATGAAATATAAAATCATTCTTTTTCCAAGTACTAAGTAATGAGATAAAAATACTCTGACTGTAACCTCAATTATACTAGGCGTTTTAGAAAAAATCAGCACAAACTCCAAGCTAGAAATATTTACTTTTTGGAATTTGCGGAAGTGCCTCCCTGAATATCTTGATTAATCCTTTTTTAATAAAAAAGGAGGAGTGATTAATATATACCTATAAAAAGATAGAAAGTATTAAACAGGGTAAATATCAAAACTCAGATTAGACACCATCTACAACTTGACGATATGCTTTGCGAAATCCCCTCATTAGTAATTCTTCCTCGGAAAGATTGTATTTTATTGATATTTCTTCCAAGAGGTAATAGAAATCTTTTTTTTCCGAAATAGACTTTTGTAAAATCATTTTCTGCAATAATAAGAGCAACTGATCAAAGTGTAACTTTGTGTTAAACTTTTGATTCATGGTATTTATTCTTCCTCTATAAAAATATAACGAGAGCCACCACTGGTTGTAACCAACAAAAGTATACCTTTTGCTTTATCCACCTCATTTACAATTTCTTTGAAAATCTCAAAATTTTTCACTGCCTTACGTTCTACTTCCTGAATAATCATTCCGGTACGCAACCCAACTTTTTCAGCAGGACTTCCAGATTCAACCTTGCTAATCAAAACACCGATATTTGGACTAACACCAAGCTTTTCAGCTTTGTCATTGGTTAGTGCTTCAACAGTCATTCCCATAAATTCTATCTGTTCCAAAGCAGGATTCACATCGGGTTCCATTTTGACTCTGACAACTTTCTGGGGACGTTCATCTAATTTTAGCTTGATTTTAACTGACTTTCCCTCCCTTATCAGTTCCAAATCTATCTCTGTGAATGCACCAGCATTTGCGATTTCGTTACGCAGATGATTGCTGTTTTGTATAAGCTTGTCATTAATACGAACCACTACATCTCCCTTAAGCATACCCCCTCTTTGAGCCGGAGTATTTTCCATAACAGCAGTAATGAGGCATCCTTTAGTATCTTTTAGTTTAAAAGCTTTCACCAAGTCCTTGCTGACATCTTGGATCCCCACTCCTAGCCATCCTCTTGAAACAGAACCTTTATCAATTAGATCCTTCATGATTTTGCTTGCCATATTGATTGGAACAGCAAAACCGATTCCCTGATATCCACCACTTTGACTGAATATTGCGCTGTTTACTCCTACAATTTCTCCTCTAAGATTAACTAGCGGACCTCCACTGTTACCAGGATTGATGGCAGCATCAGTTTGGATAAAATTTTCATATTCATTAATCCCAACATTTGATCTTCCTTTAGCGCTGACAATACCATATGTTACAGTTTGTATTAATCCAAATGGATTACCTACTGCAATTACATCTTCACCAACAAGTATTTTTTCTGAATCTCCCATTGGAAGGACTGGTAATCCATCACCTTCAATTTTTATTACAGCAATGTCAGACTCCGGGTCTGTCCCAACTATCTTTGCATCTTTTTCTTCTCCGTTATACATGACTACAATTATCCTGTCTGCTAATCCAACAACATGATGATTTGTAAGAATATAACCCTCAGCGTCAATTATTGAACCAGATCCCATACCTCTCTGTCGAAATTCACGATTTGGCCGTTCCCGTTGTTGATTGTTTTTTGGAGGATTGAGTTCCGGAAAAAAGCGTCGAAAAAATTCATCATTGTACAAATCCATGGGATTGTTAAAGGATCGACCATCAGAACCACGAACAATTTTTTCCACTTTGACATGAACTACTGCTTTCTGTACGTTTTGAACGAGTGCGGCACGCGTTTTTGAACTTCTAATCATTAGTTCTAAATCATCAGAGGTTTGTGCAGCTGAATAAACAGAAAAATAAATGTTTATAAGGATAAATGATGCTAATAATTTCTTGTAAATTTTCATTTTTAAATTTTTAATAATATATAAAATAATAGACTATTTATTTTTAATGATATTATTATATCCTGCACTAAAACCATCTACCAGAAATATTTAAAAAATACTGTCTGAAATACTGGATGATGTGTTTTTTGCTGGACAAATATCTGTCTGTGGCTAGATTAATGTGATCTTGTTTGCAATAAGAAATTGTAAAGCAACAAATGCTGACATTTCTAGAACTAAATTTGAAAATATCAAAGAGGGAATATGAGTAATGTATCAAATGAAAATTTTTATACACGAGAACACGAATGGGTAAGAATCGAAGGTAACAAAGCTGAAATTGGAATTACTTACCATGCCCAAAAGGCATTGGGTGATATAGTCTTTATAGAGTTGCCTGAGATTGATGATGAAATAGACAGCGGAGATGAATTCGGTTCGGTTGAATCTGTAAAAGCTGTTTCTTCTCTGTTCATGCCGGTGAGTGGTCGTATAACTGCAGTAAACACTGAATTGAAGGACAGCCCGGAGTTAATTAATGAGGAATGCTATGATGATGGCTGGATGATACGAGTGGAACTTATAAATCCTAACGAATCTGCAGATTTATTATCAGCTGAAGAATATGAGGAATTCCTGCTTGATGAAGAATGATGATGGAAGAAATAACATGAGTGAATTTCCTTTGAAAGAAAAGCGTAAAAACGTATTATTCATCACTGCAGATCAATGGCGTGGGGATTGTTTGGGGTGTATAGGGCATCCTGTAGTAGCAACCCCAAATTTAGACAAGCTTGCAGAAGATGGTGTACTTTTCCGCAAGCATTACACACAAACTGTACCCTGTGGTCCAGCACGAGCCTCACTTTTCACAGGTCTTTACTCAATGAATCATCGTTCAGTCAACAATGGTACTCCTTTGAACAGCCGTTTTAAGAACATTGCCATGGAAGTTAGAAAATCAGGATACGATCCCACACTATTTGGCTATACAGACACTTCTGCTGACCCAAGAGAATTACATTACAAGGATCCTCTTTTAACCACATATGAGGGAATAATTCCGGGAATGAGTAGCGGTGTAACTTTGACAGATAACCAGCGCCCGTGGATTTCCTGGTTAAAATCCAAAGGTTATGACCATAACCTGAATCATAAAACATTATGCGATCATCGACCAGGATACCCCAATTCTGATGGACATGGGGCCTCTTTTCCACCTCCTATTTACAATGATGAAGACAGCAGCGTCGCCTTTTTAACTAACGAAGTTAT
>CACERX010000083.1 GCA_902562015.1 uncultured SAR324 cluster bacterium | reverse complement strand
AAAACCAATTGAAACAAGTCCTCACTATACTCTTCCTACTTCTCATTTCATCTCCTGTATTTGGAGATAATCATAAGGGAGAAAAACTTTATAAATGGAAAACATCAGCTGGTGAAGTATGGATGGGGTTTGGTGATAAAGACACGCACCCAAACTATAATGGACAAGTAGAGAATGGAAAACCAAGTGGCCTGGGTGTAATATATTATCCTAATGGAAACATGTACGTAGGGGAATGGAAGGATGGGAAACGAAATGGTCGAGGAACTTATACATTTAATGAGGGAAGTAAATATGAAGGGGAATGGAAGGATGGGAAATACAATGGTCAAGGTACATACACTCTTATTGATGGAAACAGGTTTGAAGGAGAATGGAAAGATGGTAAACCGTGGAACCTAACAATAGCAGACAAAAACGGAAACATCATAAGGAAGTGGGATAATGGAGTTGAACAGAAAGATACGCCCCAAAACTAATCCCATCATCTCCTTTGATTACTTACTTCTCTAATATTTTAAATGAAATAATTCCCCTTTTGTAGTTCATTTAAATTACAAAGATTATTAACAATAAATAAAACAAACCTTAAGTCTGTAATGGTTAGTGATGTCTGACTTGAGTAAATTTTTGGAAAAAATTAAAAATTCGAAAACATTGGATACTGCAAAAGATTTGGGTATTAATTCTGAAATTTTCACTAATCCTAAGATTTCGGAATTATATTCAAATCATGAATGGATCGTTATGCAGAATTCTCAAGTAGGTTCTGTGATTAATGCTGTGCCAGATATTTCGATAGCTGATTCAGTGCCATGGGAAGAGTGGTTTTTGATGGGTGGTAATGTTCACCACCATATCCTTTTTAAAAAAAAATACCCAAAATGTAATATGACATGGAAAGGCAGTCTCGAAGACAATGACCATCCAAAACAGGTTTTAGGAATTTTATGGCATGTCTACAATGAAACAAATGTTAATCCTTATCTTATACTTTAAGTAACCATGACAGATTTTTTAAATTCAGTCACAATTTAAAGGAAACACTTCCCAAAAGCATTATTTTAAAAAATATGTGCTAATAAATATCTATACTAAACTATTTTAGTCTCTTCAACTATTGGGATTACTTCATTAAAAAAACTATCATCAAAAACATAATCATTACTGATCCCCCACATTAATTTAGATTCTTCAACAAAATTCTTTAAATTAACCAGACTATGTTTTACTTCATTCCAGTCAATGTTCATAGATTTGGGTCTTATATCAACACCAATTCTATTTATAATATTTCTTAATTCTTCACTTCGTTGTTTGTGCATCATACAGCCAATGACGATTCCAAGGCAAACTGCCTGTCCATGCAAAAATATTTTTTTTGTGTGATATTCTAAGGAATAGAATATCAGGTGTTCGACTCCTTCAATGTGTCTTGGATTCCATCCACTGCTGCAGTATGAACTCCCACCCCATTTTAGTGCGTCGATCATTATTTTGATTCCCTTGTCAGTCATGTTTTTTATTTCCTGATAATTATCAATTACTGCTTGTGCCTTACTGAGAGAGATGTTTGCCAATTCCTCATCATATTCCCATTGCCTTTCGAGTTTTCCTTTGTCTCTAGCATACTGCCAATCCATTACTCCTGTAATAAAGCACAAAATGTCACCAATTCCTGCAATATTTATTTTGATTGGCGCAGACTTGATTATATCCAAATCGACAAATACGCATTCTGGGATAGACCATCCAACATACCGGACAACATTTTCAATTCTAACAGCTGATCTGTGACCAAAGGCAGCATCTACACTTAATGAAGTCGGGAACTGAAAAAAAGGCTTATTCATTTTCCAAGAAAAATATTTAGCGACGTCAATTGCCTGTCCTCCTCCAAGACCAATGATAGAACTAAAATTGCCTAATTCAGATATTGAATCATCAAGTATTCTTTTGTCTGTACTCTTTACAAATATGACCTTAGTTGATGGATCGAAATTATTTTTATAAATAGGCCACAAGTCATCCATTGTTATTACTAAAAATGGTGCATGCGCTACATTATTTATTTCTTCTAATAAATTTCTTCCAATGACTGTATTAAATTCCATTATTAAATTATTATTAAATTATTATTTTAACTTTCAAAATAGCGTCTTTAATATTTGATTTTTTTGATTGCTAAATCTATTTTTTCCAAAGCCTCGTTCAAGGTTAATTCATCATGGGCTTCAGATATGGTGAAATCAGTATGAAAGTATAGTCCATTTTCAATACAAATATTAAAAAACTTTCTAGTTAAGTCTCTGTCTACTCGATTTAAGTCACTATATTTATTTATTGGTTCTTCAGTTCCCAGAAAAATATGAAATCCTGCTCCAAGATGTTGAACTACTGCGGGCATCCCTTTTTCACGAAACAGTAATTTCAGCTCTTCGTAAAATTGGTCAGCCCTGAATAGAAAATTTTTGTAAAAATCTTCTTTCATTAGAATATCTAGACTGGCATTGCCAGCAGCAACTCCAAATTGATTCCCAGAAAAAGTCCCTCCAGCTACGACCGGATTAATTGGATCCATTATATTCTTCATAATTTCTTTCTTTCCTGCAACTACTCCTAAGGGGACATTGTTGCTGAGTGCTTTCCCAATTATACAAAGGTCTGGTAAAACGCCATAATACCCTTGACCACAAGATATACCTGTTTTAAATCCAGAGAGTACCTCATCAAAAATCAATACAATCCCGTATTTTTTTGCCTGTTCCTTGGTAAAGTTGAGGTATTCTGGACTTGTGAGAAAAACTCCATTGTTATAGTCAATGACATTCATAATTATTCCAGCGACTTTCCCTTCCTCTTCAAGCAAAACCTTTTCTAAAATCTCGAAATTATTCCATGGAATTGTAACAACTAGTGAATCCATAGCTTCAGGGACACCAGACGTCCTGCCAATTGTTTTGGACCGTTTCGAACCATCGTTGCTAAGATCTAATTTTGAAACAAGGTTATTTGCAAAAAGATAGTCCTGACAGCCATGATAATGACCATCTATTCTAATAATTAAGTCTCTATTAGTGTGACCACGGGCAAGCCTTAAAGCCAATAGAGTCCCTTCAGTTCCAGAATTAACAAAACGAATTTGTTCTGCAGCGGGTATAGATTCGCAGATTTTTTGTGCAAGATTAATAGTTTGCAAGTCATCAAAACCAGCAAAAAATCCTTTATCAATCACCTCATGAAGAGCAGATTTGACTTCATATCTGTCATGTCCCAGAATTACTGATCCATTGCACATGAAAAAATCAATAAACTCTTTCCCGGTACAATCTGTAAATCTTGGTCCATGAGCTTTAGTTGCATACATTGGAAGTCCATTGTAGAAATTAGCTCTAAAACTAGAAGACATGCCTCCAGTTATAAAATTTTCAGCCTCTTTTTGAATTTCACTTAATGATTTATTATTCATTCTTTTTTTGGGGACTACTCCCTATTTAAACTAGTAAGTGGTAAAAATTTTCAACATCAAAAGGATTTAAATAA
>CACERX010000082.1 GCA_902562015.1 uncultured SAR324 cluster bacterium | reverse complement strand
CTTTTTAGGATTGAATTATGTTGTACCAAACTTTCTTTATAATTAAGAACAAGGGGCAAGTTATTCCATTTGCTTTCAAAAACCACATGTACAGTTTCAAGAGGCATATTCATTAACATTTTATCTAAATGAACCAGAGAACTAACTGGTTCATGGTTTAAACTACTGATAATGAAGTTTTTCAAATTTGTGTAGCCGCTGTTTACTGAAGAAGGCAATACATGAGAAAGGATCACAACCTGTTGACGGCGAGTATTTGGGCGTTCCACTTCCCTGTACCAGTGTTCATAAGCTAAAGGTGGCAAAAGGTTCCCAGGAGAATGAATGTAGTTTCGACTTAATGCAATAAATACTAAACCACCGAAAATAAGGTATTCCGGTCGCCTGTCATAACTGTTTCGCATTTCTTCTCCAAAAGGAGGTGCTTTTAAAGTAAGTACCAAGTTTTTAAAATTACCGTTACGCCAAACCTGCAATTTAAGAGAATCACCAATTTGTCGATTTTCTGCTTCAATATAAAATGCTAACAGCTGTTCTCCATACTTAACCATACCTGCAGCGTCGATCTGCAAATCTTCGATTTTAGTCAGCACATCTCCAGTATGAAGAACCCCATCTGCTGATGAGAAAGGTACAATCCTATCTATTAAAATTCCTCCTGAGTTTTTCGGTAGACCTAAATACCGACGATGATGTCGATTAATAAGGGAACTGGTTTCAATTCCAATTTCGGGAACTCCATCATAAATTCCATCCTTGATGTCAACAAGAAATCTTTTAATTAAGGGAACGGGAATAAAATATCCCACATCGTTCAGGCTTAAATTTGATTGGAATGCAACACCAACTGCTTGTCTTGATTGTGTTACAGGACCCCCGCTGTTGCCAGGATTTATTGCTGAATCAGTCTGAATCAGGAGGTGTGAATCTATACCTGGGTGTATATAAGTGCCAAACTCAATTCTTGATACAACTCCTTCAGTTCTAGATAACTCATGACCGCCTACAGGATATCCATATGCTCTGACTCTGCTTTGGAGGTCTGGAACACCACCTAACTCGAGTGGAGTCAAATTCTTATAAAAATCAGGGTCACGAACCTTCAGTAGGGCCAAATCAGAATCGTGAGCAACAGCTACTACGTCAGCCAAAAAAGGATTTGGACTTGATAATTTATTAACTAAAAGCATTCGTGAGTCACTGACAACATGAGCATTAGTTAAAATAAAGCCATCTTCAATTAGGAATCCGCTACCTTGGCCTTTATTAGTAGGTTTCATTTTCCATGGTGACTTCCAGTCTGGTCTTTGTTGAAAATTTGTAATTCGAAAAACGGAATGTTCTAAGTAATCTGTAGCTGTAAATCCATAATTTGCCGAAATGAAGCTAAGGCTAAAAATGGCAATCAAATTAACAACTTTTAATCTATCAATTAAACTATTCACTTCAGTTAGTTGTTTTATTAAGGATAATTCTTGAAAATTTAGTCATTGGTTAACATCGTTACTTATTTATACCATAAAAAATAAAACTCCTGTTCCTAAAACTATACGATAAATAACAAATACGAGGGTGCCGTGCATTCTAAGGAAACGAAGTAAAAATTCGATTGAAAGGTACCCAACAATAAATGAAGCAAAAACCCCAATAATTAGGTTCTGGTATTCACTAATAATGATTCCTTGCTCAAACATTTCTAAGAACTCATAAATACCACTACCTAGTATAGCAGGTATGCCAAGTAAAAAAGAAAAACGAGCGGCTTCTTCTCGTTTTAGACCAACTATCAAACCACCCATTATAGCAGACCCTGAACGAGAACAACCGGGAATAAGGGCAAGTGCCTGTGTAAGTCCAATAAGCTGAATTTGTAGAAATTTCAATTGACAAATTTGTCTATTTTGCTTTGAAAAATATTCAGCAGCATATAAACCAATTGCCAGAATTATCAGTGCAGTACCGACCAGCCAAAGTTCGCGTGCATCTGTTTTTATGATATCTTTAAATCCCAACCCAAATACAGCAACTGGGATTGTTCCGGCAGCAATGCTCCAGGCCAATTTGGAATCTGTAGTTTCAAATAATTTCCTGTTCCATAAACTTACTATTGCTGCCCGCGAAAGTGATACTACATCATTCCTGAAATAGAGCATTACAGCCATCAATGTGCCAAGTTGGATCACTGCAGAAAATTCTGTCCCAGGATCTTGCCAGTCGAGTATGGAAGGAATGATTCTTAAATGTGCAGTGCTACTAATGGGCAGAAATTCTGTCAGTCCCTGAACGATTCCCAACACAAGGGCCTGAATCCAATCCATAATTATTTAATTTTTTAAAAAATTTTAAAAAGGAGAAAATGTTTGATAATTATTTTAATATTTTGATAAATTTAAGGGTAAGTAGAAAATTAATGAATTGAATTTGAGGATTTTGATACTTTCTATTTTTAAAGAATTTATATAAATTCACACGTAATTATCTTCAGTAGTGAATAAACAATCAATCTTGTAATTTCGAAAGGCTAAATCATTTTAAGTTTTTGAAATAACATTATATATGAAGAATTTAACAATAGAATTAATTTTTTAGCATTTTTTCAAGTAATATGCCTTAAAAAAATTTTATAAAAAACCTTGACTTGAATTAAATATATGTTACGTTCATCTGTGAGTGGGTTCTTATTATTTATTTTATAAATTCATACTCAAAAAATTTATTAAGAAGTAGATACTGATAAGTACCTTGAATTTCGCTCTTTTACAGATTATCAAAGAGATATTGATGCGGTTGGGTTTGTAAATACGACATTCATACTTCGTTAATACGAGTCGAGCTGGAGACTTAAATTCTAGCGTACTCACGTAACAATTAGACGTTATCAAAAACTTTTTATTTAAATGATTTCATAGGAGGATAATATGGCTGAATATACAGATCAGGGACAACCACCAGCAGGAGACGGTGGAGAAATGGACGGAATTGGTGCTGCTGCTAGCTCGGCGTACATGGAAGCTTTAGAAGGAGGAGCAACACCCCAAGAGGCTTTCGATGCAGCTGCTGGTGCAGCTCAAGACATGGCGAATGAAATGGGAGTACCTCCGGAAGAATTTGAGTCAGGATTGGAAGCTGCTACGCAAGCATTTGATTCAGCAATGGAAGGTGGAGCAGGACCTGGCGAAGCATTTGGTTCTGCGATGGAAGCTGCCAATGATGCGACAGATCCAGGCACTGATATGGAACCTCCTCCTCCCCCACCTCCATCAGGTGACATGGCGGATGTAAGTGGTGACATGACAGGTGTAACCGGAGATTGTACAGGTTGTAGTGGTGATATGGGTCCTGTAACAGGAGATGTATCAGGTGCTACAGGAGACGTAACTGGTTGTACTGGTGACATGTCAGGTATTTCCGGAGATGTGTCAGGTGCAACCGGAGATGTGACTGGATGTAGTGGCGACATGACAGGTGTAACCGGAGATTGTACCGGATGTTCTGGTCCAATGAATGACGTAACTGGCGATGTGTCAGGAGTAACTGGCGACATGGGTCCTGTAACTGGTGACATGACAGGATGCGAAGGCGACATGACAGGATGCGAAGGCGATGTTTCAGGTGTAACTGGAGACATGGGACCAGTAACCGGAGATGTGACAGGCTGCGAAGGCGATATGA
>CACERX010000081.1 GCA_902562015.1 uncultured SAR324 cluster bacterium | reverse complement strand
TGAAAAACTAAAAAAACAGGGAATCATTACACGTAATCATCTTTGGCTTTCGTCAAGAAACTATTTGAAGATAGAAAATCTTGTTGGACAAGATCGACATGTATTTGTTACAAGTGGTGATTGGAATATGGATGGACGGAAGGATATTTTGATCGGAAGTCGATCAGGTAAAATTTACGCATATGAGAATCGTGCAGATAAAGGTACAGATTGGTATCAAATTAATTTCCCATCTTTGCAAAATAATAGAAGAAATTTCAGCGCACCTGTGCTTTCTGATATAGATGGCGATGGGGATTTAGACATTATCAGTGGAAACAGGAATGGCAGGATAGAATGGCTCTTGAATAGCGGTACCGATAAGAAACCAAAATGGATAATACACGATCTGAATGTTTCCCAAATTGATGTTGGCAGTTTCAGCAAGCCTGTATTAAATGATTTAGACGATGATGGAGATAATGATTTGCTAATAGGTAATAGTAAAGGATTGATTATTTACTATGAAAATCAAGGAGATAAAAGCAAACCTCATTTTGTTCTTAGAAATACACGTATTTCTGGTCTTCAAATGAAAGGTAATTCCTCTCCTGCATTATGGACCTGGAACGAGGATGAACATCCGGATCTGATTGTTGGAGGACGTGAAGGGTTCTTGAGCTTAGTCAGTCATTTACCTCCTAAAAGATTACCTGCATTACGAGGATGGAATCTTGAAGCAACACATTGGCAAAAAATTAAATCTGCTGGATATAGTGCACCTCATTTTACGGACTTAGATGGAGATAACAAATCTGATATGTTGATTGGGGATGAACAAGGAAATTTGCGATTCTGGATAAATGGGGGTCCAATTATCAATAAAGAAGAAAATCAAGAAACAAAGCAAATACTTTTAGAAAATACTTTGGAGGATGAGGATCAGGAAGTAGTGGGTGCAGATTCAGTAAGTCAGCTTGACACCTCTGAAGTAGAACAAATTCCTTTAAAAAATGAGCCAATTGAACCTATATTCGAATTTGTTACTTCAAAATATGGGAATCTGGAAATTGGTCGTCGCGCATTTCCGGCATTTTTAGATATTGACGGCGATGGATTCCTAGATTTGATTGTGGGCAATAATGCCGGCGAATTAAGATATTATCGTAGTGATCACAGTTCAGGAAGTGTACAGTGGATTCTTGAAAGTAATTATTTTCTTGGTTATCAGGGTGGAAAAAATGCAGCTCCTGTTTTATCCGATTTAGACGGAGATGACGACTTGGATTTACTTGTAGGAAATCAAAGTGGAAGCATTCAGTACTGGGAAAATAAGGGAATATCTGAAATTGCTGACTTTGTCTACAATCCTACAGTATTTATTGGTGTTACAAGTGGTAGAAATTCTGTACCAGCAGTAATTGATTTAAATTCAGATGGCAAAAAAGATTTATTGATTGGTAAATTTAATGGACAACTTTATAAATATATTCGTAAAGACATTGGTAAAGAATACCGTTTTATGTTGGAAAGACGAAAATATTTAGATTTGGATGTAGGATTGGGTTCTGTGCCTGTAATTGTAGATATTAATAATGATCAGCAATTAGAACTTATAATTAGTTCTGATTCTGGTAAATTTTATAATTTCAAGGCTAGTTCTGAGGACCAACATTCTAACGGATGGCAACAAACTGATGAATATTTTAAAGAGATTAAAGTTCCAGTTGGAGCTAATCCAGTATTTGCTGATTTGGATAAAGATGGTGATTTGGATTTGATAATCGGTAGTGAAGCAGGAACCCTCCATTACTTTCGTAATGAAGGGCAATAAATTGTGTGAGGATTTGTGGACAAAATCGCCTAAAACGGTAATGTCCACAATTTGAAATAACTACCCAACTAGTTTTAACACAGTCATTGAATTCTGATTTGCCTGTGCCATCATGGAAGTACTAGCTTCCATCATGATCTGATTTCTAGTAAATGTAGCCATTTCTTCTGCCATATCAGCATCACGAATGACTGATTCTGAGCTTACTGCATTCTCATGAGCAATCCTCAAGTAGTTAAGGTTACTTTCCAAGTTATTCTTCTGGAAGGCTCCCATTCTGCCTCTATCAGCACTGACTTCTTCAATAGCTTGGTCAATGACTCGAATTGCATCTTGAGCCTGTTCAGCATTCAAAACTTGAATTTCAGCAAGGGATTCGAAGCTGGATTCATTCTTTTCACCTCTACCCAAATCGTTAGTTTTCATACTTTTCAGGGATATTTCAGAGTGTTGGTGTGGATTTGCACCTACCTGAAATGTTAAAGAGTTCTGAGAGAAAGTAACAGTACCTGCATTCCCACCAAGTGGTTCAGTTTCACCTGTATAGCGAATCTGAATTCCTTCTACAGTATCTGCTCCTGGACCACCAGTGAGAATCTGACCTCTTCCTACGGTCTCTTCACCATTTATTTTTCCAGCCACATCAGTACCGTTGTCAACAACCACACTGGTGTTTGCAACGGAAGAAACGAGTCCGGCTGTATTGCTAGCTACTTGAAAAGTATGCTCACTACCGAACTCTTTGTGTCTAAAAGTAATATTTTGTGGAGAGTTACCATCGGTTGAAGGGGGATAAGGTCTTATTAAATCAATACTTAATCCCGCATCATTTATAGCTGTCTCTAGATCATTTAGAGTTTGTTCAACTGTTTTACCTTCTTCTGTTAAAAAGTTTACTACTCTTCCACCTTCCGAAACAGTAATTTGCTCTCCGGCATCAATGATACTCTGATTTAATGCAACTGTTCCACTATGAGTAGCTCTAGTTGCAGCATTTTCAATAGTAACTTCGTAACCACCAGGTCCGGAACTATGAGCTTTTTCACTAGCAACAACAAATTCCAGATGATCACCAGTAGTTACTCCATTCCCTGCACGACTTCCATCAAGCAGAAAATTGTGTCCATACTGCGTACTTGTTGCAATACGGTTTATTTGCTCTAGGATATTATCTATTTCTTGCTGATCAGCCTTGAGCATATTTTGATCATTGCTGCCCTCGTTACCTGCATGTACAGCTACCTGACGAGCTTGTATTAATGCTCGACTAACTTCATCAAGTGCGCCTTCTGCTGTTTGTAACAGAGAAACAGCCATCTCAGAATTATCAATGGCTTGACTCAGACCAGAAGTCTGTGCGCGAAGACCTTCTGATATTTGAAGTGCTGCAGGACCATCTGCTGCACGATTTATTTTAATACCAGAAGATAGTTTCTCCATGGTCTTTTGTTGAGCGTTGGCATTATTCACAACGTTCCTGTGAGCGTTGAATGCACTCATATTATGGTTTATTCGCAAAGACATATTGTCCTCCTTGGTTTTGCGTGTTAATTGATCCTCAATGCATATGAGTATCAGTTTATACCATTGTAATTATACATCCATGCATAATTACTGGCTTCCTCATCTAAATAATGAGGGTCTATTATGTTGTTGTGGACAGAAACCACATACAACATTATTAAAAGCTAAATGTAGCTTCTAATAGCAAATGTATGTATTAAAATTAAAAAAATAATACATACATAAATTTTTATTTATATTTACCAATATTAAGATTATATATATTATAATAGTAATACTTAATTACTAACAAAAATAAAATTATGGGTATTATTATGTGCTAATATATAATAATAAATATATAGAGACTCCA
>CACERX010000080.1 GCA_902562015.1 uncultured SAR324 cluster bacterium | reverse complement strand
GAATATAAAGGCTTTTCATTACCCTGAAAATGAAGAACCAGCCATAAGAGACTTTAAGCTTACTCTTCGCAAGGGTGAAGCAGTAGCATTGGTTGGCAGTAGCGGTGCAGGTAAAACAACAATTGCAAATTTAATTCCGCGTTTCTATGATATCACACGCGGCTCAGTCACCATAGACGGTGATGACCTGCGGGACTTAGATCTTCTCTCGCTACGAAAGTTAATCGCAATAGTTACCCAAGATACTATTCTTTTTAATGACACTATTGCCAGCAACATTACCTACGGTCAGCCAGATTGCTCAAAAGAGCGTATGTTTGCAGCAGCTCGTGCTGCAAATGCACACAAATTCATCAATGAACAGCCGGAAGGTTATGATACTTTAATTGGTGAAAAAGGCACCCGCCTTTCCGGTGGTCAGAGACAGCGACTTTCTATTGCACGAGCATTAGTTAAAGACGCCCCTATACTGATACTGGACGAAGCAACTTCGGCACTTGATTCTGAATCTGAAATTGAAGTTCAGCAGGCAATCGAACATCTGATGGAAAATCGCACGACCCTAGTTATTGCTCACAGACTGTCCACGATTAGAAGTGCAAACAGGATATGTGTTATGGAAAATGGTCAGATTGTTGAACAAGGCAATCATGAAGAACTACTGGTTAATGGAGGAAGATACCAGCAGCTATATGAAATGCAGTTCAAACACCAGCCTGAAGTACAAATATCGGAAGATTCCAAGGAACCTCTGGTTTCCTGAATTTGAATGGATTCTTCATCTTCAAAAATCAGCACCGCCGTAATCCTTGCGGCTGGAATGGGCATTCGGCTCAGAAAAATAACGGGACTCCTTCCGAAAGGTTTGCTTGGAATTGGAGGCAAATCACTTATATACCGTTCTCTGGAATGCTTGAAAAATGAGGGTATATCCCGTGCAGTTGTTGTGACAGGTTTTCAAGATTCGCTTTATCATCAACATCTTCAGCAAAATGAAGATATCCCTGAACTTGAATTTATTCATAGCAAGCAATTCGAGGATACCGGCAGCATGCACTCCCTTTTTGTGGCAAGTAATTATCTGCAGGAGGATTTTTTGCTGTTGGAGTCAGACCTGCTTTACGAATCTCGTGCTTTGCCTTCTGTTATAAATTTTGAAGGTCCTGATGTGGTCTTGGCTTCTGGTGAAACAGGCTCCGGAGATGAGGTCTATATTTACGGAGAAAAATATGAGAAACAAACGGGCATCATAAACTCCAGTAGTGTTTTAACAGGGGAAATTGCTGCAATTTCAAAAAAACCTTTTCCTGGTTTGTCAGTACAGGGAGAGCTAGTTGGAATTTCCAAAATATCCCTAAAACTTTTAAATCGAATGTGTGAACTTCACAAGGTTAATTCTGAATTTCCTTGCGACAGGCACTATGAAGAATACATCTCTGATCTTTGCTCAATGACAAAAATTCCATTTCTAAGAGTCGGAGACCTTGTTTGGACCGAGATCGATAACCAGTCTCATTATGAAAGGGCACTTAAAGAAATACTACCCAGACTAATTAAATAATAACTTTCAAAGGAAAAAAATGAGTGAAAAATTTTTTTTACAGCAGTCACCTTTTGTTGTTCCCACAGAAGACGGGAAACTGATTGAAGAGCATTTTGGACAAGTAGCTACTAGTGAAAACAATTTAAGTGTGGCGCACATGGTTGCACCTCCGGGATGGAGTGAACCACATCAGAATCCTGAATTTGATGAATATACACTTATGGTACGTGGTCGCAAACAAATTGAAATAAATGGAGAGACAGTAACACTTAAATCAGGTCAATCACTACTTGTAAAAAAAGGCTCCAGGGTACAATACTCAAACCCTTTCCAAGAAGAGGCTGAATATTGGTCTGTCTGCATGCCAGCTTTTTGCCTTGAATCAGTTAACCGGGAAAATGACTCAACGACTTGAAAATATTTTGTTATTTTTTCTAGCCACCACTTAGTTAGAAACATTAGGTAAAATGGGAACTTTATGAAAAAAAGATCAAGAATTGTTTTCTTTAAGTGATTGAAGAACCCTTTCGCCCATTTCCCGGCAGCCAATCTGTATTTTTCCTTCAGCCATAATGTCAATAGTACGGTATTTTTCCAGTGTATCAATCACTGCCTTTTTTATCATTTCATCCGCATCAGTCAGATTAAACGAATAGCGCATCATCATACCTACAGAAAGAATCATTGCCAACGGATTGGCCTTATCCTCATTTGTTATGTCTGGAGCTGAACCATGCACAGGTTCATACATGCCGATTCCGCCTCCTATGCTAGCAGAGGGCAACATACCCAATGAACCCGTCATCATTGCTGCAGCATCACTGATTATGTCACCAAACATATTAGTTGTAACCATTGTGTCAAACTGCTTTGGATCTCTTATGATCTGCATGGCAGCGTTATCAACATACATATGATTAAGTTCCACTTCTGGGAAATTAGTCCCCACGTCAGTAACAATTTCACGCCAAAACTCAGTAGATTCAAGGACATTTGCTTTATCCACTGAAGTTAGTTTCTTTCTACGCTTCATTGCAGTTTCAAAGCCTACTTTAGCAATACGTCGGATTTCAGATTCTGAATAAACGAGCGTGTTGAAGCCTACCCGCTCACCATCGCGTTCTTCAACTCCGCGAGGGTTTCCAAAATAAATACCTCCTGTTAACTCCCGTACAACCATAAGGTCTGCTCCATCAACAACTTCAGCTTTAAGTGTTGAAGCATTTACCAGATCCCCGTATATTGCAGCAGGGCGTAAATTTGCAAATAATCCCAGCTCCGAACGAAGCTTCAACAGTCCCCGCTCCGGACGAACTGAAAAATCTAGCGGCTCCCATTTAGGTCCGCCTACTGCTCCAAGCAGTACCGCATCAGAAATCTTTGCGGCATCCAATGTTTCGTCAGGAAGAGGTGTGCCAGTTAAATCATATGCAATGCCTCCGACTGGCTTTTCGGTAAGATCAAGCTGGATGTCAAAAAGTGGAGCAACATTTTCTAAAATTTGGACAGCCTGTTTTGTAACTTCGGGGCCAATACCGTCTCCAGGTGTAATAAGAATTTTCTTAGTAGTCATGATTAGTCTCTTTTTTAAAAGTATTTTATGGATAATTTATCGTAATGAGACGCTAAGGCTTGTGCAAGAGAAAATCATTTTAACGATAATTGTTGCATGTATTTATATCTTGTTTCCAAGTATTTTATGGACTGCAACTCCATTTAAAGCAGAGTTAGACAAAAAGTTTAGTAAACTTGTAAAGAATGGTAGTGTAACTGTCGCCAATGAAAAGTGGATACTATATAGATACCCTCCCAAACAAAATTCCTTACTAGTACCTGCATCAGTTCAAAAATACGCCACTGCTCTTGCAGCTATGCATTATTTTGGTTCTCAATTTAGATTCAGTACAGAATTTTATATGGATAAGAATGATGAGCTTGGCATACGAGCATATGGAGACCCTTTTCTGGTTTCAGAAGAATGGCAAAAAATAGCCAATAAGTTAAATAATCTAACCACGATACCAAAAAAACCCAAGGGCATGTATTTCGACACTTCACTTTTTGAAAAAAATATTCAAATTCCAGGGATTAAATATTCCCTGAATCCATATGACGCAGGCAACGGAGCACTGGTAGTTAATTTCAACACGGTTTATCTGAAAGTTG
>CACERX010000079.1 GCA_902562015.1 uncultured SAR324 cluster bacterium | reverse complement strand
TAACCACCGATGTCACGGTCATTATATATCTTACGGAGGGGATCCTGAACTATTATTGGCTGAAATAATGGGGAAAGATGAAGGAATGAATGGAGGACGGGGAGGGAGCCAACATTTATGTTATAAAAATTTTTACTCAAATGGAGTTCAGGGTGGTATTGTTGGTAATTCCTTAGGGGTAGCACTAACAGAAAAGTTTAAAAATACAAAGAATATAGTTGTTGTGTTTCTTGGGGATGGTACTCTTGGTGAAGGCTTAGTATACGAATCGCTCAATATCGCTGCTTTATGGTCATTACCAGTTTTATTCTTATTGGAAAATAATTATTACGCACAATCTACACCCACTGAAAAAGTATTAAGTGGTTCCATTAAGCTAAGAGCAAATGCATTTGGAATACAATTCGATGAAACGGATTCTAGAGATCCTATTGTTTTAAATTCAATCTTTAAAGATAGTATTGACATTGTAAGGAGCAATCGGGAACCATTTTTTCTAATGGTCCATACTTATAGACTAAGTGCTCACAGTAAAGGAGATGATAATCGAAAAAAATCTGAAATTGAAAATTATAAAAAGAAAGATTCACTCCAATTACTTAAGAAACGTATAAATTCTGACGAAGTATATAAAATTGAAAAAGAAACTAATAAAGAGATAGAATTGCTTCTTACTAGATCTAAGAAATTTAAACCTCCAAATCCAAATTTAGGAATACATGATTTGGAGAAAGCTGTTTACTTCAAGACAAATGAAATACCCACTCCTCCTTCCATAAAGGGAAAAACTTATCTTCAATCAATAAATATGGGTTTACATTCCATTATGGATTCAGATAAGAGTATTTTTGTTGTAGGAGAAGATATATTGGATCCTTATGGAGGTGCTTTTAAAGTAACAAAGGGGCTTTCAACAAAATATCCTAAAAGGGTGCTGACAACACCAATCAGTGAAGCAGCCATTACAGCGATAGCAGTTGGAGCAGCACTAAACAATTTTAAACCTATAGTAGAAATAATGTTTGGTGATTTTATAACTTTGGCTACAGACCAACTGGTAAATCATGCAGCAAAGTATGCTTGGATGTATAAGAACAAAAAAAAGTTGTCCATGGTTCTTAGGTCTCCTATGGGTGGGAGAAGAGGTTATGGCCCAACTCATAGCCAAAATCTAGAAAAATTGTTTTTTGGAATACCTGGAATAAATATTATTTGTCCATCTCTATTTCATAATCCCGGTTTAATACTTCATAATTCAATTTATTTAGGTCAACCAGTTATTTTTGTTGAATGTAAATCCTTATATTCCAAAGAACTCAAAATTGTTAAGGAATTAAAATACGGTTTTTTTTCAGTTCAAAGTGATGAAAAAGCTTTTCCAACCTTCAATTTTTCTCTTAGTCCAGAAGAGCCTGCTGATATAACCTTTGTAACATATGGTGCGGCTGTGGAATATGCTCTAGAGGCAGCTGAATATTTATATCGTAATGAAGAAATAAAAACAAACATTGTTGTACCAAGTTTACTTTCTCCATTACCAATCGACACAATTCTACTATTCCTTGGGAAGTGCAGGAAAATTATTACTATAGAAGAAGGCACTAAACGGGGGGGATGGGGCTCAGAGGTTATTAGTTCTTTATCGGAAAAAATCGACAATATTAGTTCTACTCGAATAGCTGCAACAAATACTCCGATACCTTCTTCAAGAACATTGGAAGACTTCATGTATTATAATACAATGGATGTAGTAAAGTTAGCACTCAAAATGGAAAAGATATGAACAAATCAACTGAAATTACGATTTTACAGCACGGAGTCAATGATGAGTTTGCAACTGTTATTGAATGGCTATTTGATGATAAAAGTTATGTAGAGAAAAATCAGCCTATTGCACTTTTAGAAACTACAAAGGCGACATTTGAATTAGAAGCTTCGTGCAATGGTTACTTGAGAATTACTGGAGAAGTCAATAATCAATATGAAGTAGGCCATGTGATCGGTTACATTACTGAGAAAGAAAATACTCAGATACCAAAAATTTTAAAAGATTCTTCGAATTCAAAGTCAGTAAAAGTTGAAACGCAATTTACTAAAAAAGCTCTAAAAATTGCTAAAAAGTATGACCTTGATCTAAATTTAATCAAAAGTGACCATATTATTTCTGAAAAAGAAATTCTTGAGTACGTAAATATCCCTAAAAAGAGTCATAAAGACAGATCTCATCTACCTTATACGGAAAAAATTTTCATTTATGGAGCTCCATATTCGCATGCAGTATTAATTGATCTGGAAATAATTAAACATTTTCCTGAGTACCAAGTTGCTTATTACGTTGATGACGACCCTTCTATTCAAGGGAAAGTAGTCTATGGCATCGATGTTTTATCCTGGAAAGAATTTGAGAAAAAGCAAAAAAAAGAGAACATTAATAAATTTTTTATTAGTATTGGTAATATGGTGTATAGAAGAGAAAAATTTCGAATTTGTATTGAATCTGGTATGGAACCCATTAATTTAATTCATCCTTCAGCTGAAATATCTAGTTACGCTGAAATAAAATCCAATGTTTTGATCAAAAGAGGAGCTATTATTGGACCAGGAACTTTAATAGGAGATGGATGTATTATTGACAATGGAGTTACTGTTTCACATGACTGTTCTATCGATTCATTTTGTCATCTAGCTCCAGGTGTTTCCTTAGGTAGTAATGTCACAATCAAAACTTTTTCTGTAATTTCTGTAGGAGCTAGCATTTCAACAGGAGTTACAATTGGAGAAAGCGTTATAGTGGCTACAGGTTCTGCTATCCTGCAAAATGTTGAGAATCAAATAGTGATGAGTGGGAATCCTGCTAATATTACTGGCAAATCGAATATTCCTCGACCATAAACTAAACAATATATTATTGAGATCGAAATTTTTTAAACACTTTATTTTTGATATATGGGAAATCTTATATTATTTTGATCTTTTTTAAAAAAATAAATCTATTAAAAATCCTTTAAAAATGAAAAATAAAAAAAATGTTCTTGTAGTTGCAGCACATCCAGATGATGAAGTTTTAGGTTGTGGGGGTACTATTGCCAAACATATAGAACAGGGTGATCAAGTTGAAGTTGTTATTTTGGCCGAAGGGATTACAAGTAGAGAAACCAAGCAAAATCAAATAGGTCAATCGAAGGAGATTTTTAAATTATCAGAGGCAGCAAAAAAAGCTAATCATATCTTGGGAGTAAAAAAATTAACGCTAAATAACTTCCCTGACAATCGGATAGACTCTTTGGATCGTATTCAAGTGATTAAATTTATCGAGAGTGTAATTAAAAAATGTAACCCTGAAATTATTTATACCCATCACGCTGGTGATCTAAATATTGACCACCGTAGAACGCATGAATCTGTTGTAACTGCAAGCAGAGCTCTACCTGGATGTGGAATAAATACACTGCTTTTTTTTGAGGTAGCCTCTAGCACTGAAAGCCAGACTGCAGGTTCTGCACCTTATTTTATGCCTAACTGGTTTGTAGATATTTCTTCCACGCTCGAAAAAAAACTAGATGCGCTAAGAGCCTATGAGACGGAAATGAGAGAATGGCCTCACCCTCGCTCAATAAAATCATTGCAGAATTTAGCTATGTGGAGAGGAACAAGTATAGCAATTGAAGCCGCAGAGGCCTTTATGCTTGGAAGGCATCTTCTATAGGTCTTTGCTAATTTCTTAAAATAATTATTGTTTGAAAATAACGACATTCAATCTTTAAAC
>CACERX010000078.1 GCA_902562015.1 uncultured SAR324 cluster bacterium | reverse complement strand
ATTCAATGACCTGGTTTTTAGTGGGAGACCTGATTCAGGGAATAGGAACTGTTGTGATACCATCACCTGAAGGCGATATGGCAACCTATTTAAACACATTAAAAAAAGTTATTTCTCTAAGTCCAGAAGTAATCATACCCTCGCATGGTCTTCCAATGAGATCCACTCACCGACTGGAAGAAACTCTCAAACATCGACTCCAGCGCGAATCACAAATCCTCGAATTATATCGATCAGGAAAGTCCAGGCAGGAAATCCTGAGTAAGCTTTATTCTGAAACAGATACACGCCTTCACCCGGCTGCAATGCAGAATATTAAATCCCACCTGGACAAACTACGCAAAGAAAATCTACTGTAAGATGAGATCGCATAAAAAATTAATTATGCGGATGCTGGAAAAAAACGTGGATTCCATGTCGGCAAAACAGATTCGCGGTTCGCTTGGACTTAAAAAATCTGCAACTACAAAACTAAAAGCAGAATTACAAAAAATGATCAGGGATGGAAAAATAGACAAAAAGGGAAGCCGCTATTTTTTGGCCATGGAAAAGAATGCCGCAAAAGATATAAGCATACATTTTAAAGGTAAAAATAAAAAGAATAAAGATCAGTTGATCAGTGTCCAAAGGCCTTCAAAGGATCGCAAAAGCAGTTTTGGGCTGATAGAAAAGGGTATCTTCACACGAAATCAAAAAGGATTTGGTTTTGTTGCCATTGGCAAGGGCCGGTCCGATGTTTTTATCGGCCAGAAAGAACAGGGATTCGCAATGGAAGGAGACCTTGTAGAAATTGAGATCTATAATAAGCGTGGATTTCATGGGAAAAGGAAAGGAACTGTCATCAGAGTTTTGGAACGCGCATCAAGGGAAATCCTCGCACGTCTAAAACGAACAAGACAAGAGACTGTTGCAATACCAGTTAATATTTACTCGGGACTGCCATTTCTCCGGATTGCCAAAGAAGATGACTTCTCAAAAATTGAATCAGGAACACTTATCGAAGTGGAAATTTTAGATGAAAGCAGTAAAACAAACAAAAAATATCCAGTACCCTGCGGACGAGTATTGCGCGCACTAAATGATACCAATGACCATCAGCTAGGCTTCCAATTGATTCTCAAGGAAAACATGATCCGTACAGAATTTACTGAGGAGACATTGGACTATGTAAATAATTTTCCAACTCAGGTACGTTATAACTCGTCTTTCGGACGGCGTGACCTGCGTGATTTAGATTTTATAACAATCGACGGAAAAAACGCGCGAGATTATGACGATGCTGTCTGTGTAATTCATGACAGTAAGTCCAGCGGTGGATTCCGCTTGTTTGTATCCATCGCGGACGTTGCGCACTATGTAAAGCCAAATGACCCTATAGACAAGGAAGCCATGCTGAGGGGAACAAGCGTCTATTTCCCAACTCATGCTGTTCCTATGCTACCTGAAGTTCTTTCCAACAACTTGTGTAGTCTACGTCCAAATGTTAACCGTCTGACTTTAACCTGTGAAATGAGAATAAATCCGGAAGGGGAGGTCACAGGTTATTCAATTTCAGAAAGCATAATTCGCAGTCGTGCACGTTTGATTTACGAAGACGTGGCAGATTTTATTGAAGGACGTCAATCTACAATTAGTGATCCAAAATTAAAATCAAATATTCGTAGAATGCATAAAGTCGCCAAAATACTTGAACGCAAGAGAATTGAGCGAGGTTCGGTCCAGTTCAGATTTGCGGAAGAAGTCTTTGAGTTTGATGAATACAAGCAAATGGTTGGAGTCGGAAGAAGTTACCAGACCAGCTCCATGAAGCTGATAGAACAATTCATGCTGGAAGCAAATGAGACAGTTGCCCGTCACTGTGTGAAAAACAAAATGCCTGCTCTGTTTCGTGTGCATGAAATTCCTGACATCAGGAAACTGAAAAAACTGCAGCAAATTTTTTTTAGATTCGGAGTCAGTACTCCACTTGCTAGATTAGTTGACCCACGGCAGTTCAACGCGGTAATAGGGCAAATACAGGATCTTCAGCAATTTGTACAACTGCAGGTCCTGTTACTGCGTGCACTGCCTCTTGCAGTGTACCTGACCGCAAACAAGGGACACTTTGGGCTTGCAGCAGATTATTACACGCATTTCACATCACCAATCCGCCGGTATCCTGACTTGGTGGTGCATCGGGCAATTAAGCAGAAACTGCACCAACAGAATTCATCAAACATTAAATCAAAACCCAGTATCATTCATAAAGTAAGCAGCGAGATGGCAGAGTTGTGTTCTCTGCAGGAACGCCGGGCAGAAAAAGCTGAACGACAAAGCATTGAATTGATGAAAGTAGATTTCCTGGCCCCACACACTGGACAGACTTTTCAGGCCTCAGTTACTTCCGTTGAAAAACAGGGGTTTAAGGTTAATCTTGAATCTCATGGATTTGAATGGTTCCTGCCGATTGATTCAATTTCTGATGATACATACTTTTATGATGAAACAGCCCTCTGCTTGCATGGCCGTCGTAAAAATAGAACACTTCAGACAGGACAGAGGCTTGAAATCAGGCTTCTACGTGCAGACCCTGTATATAGAATGCTGGAGTTTGAGGTGGAACGCTGGCTTGAAAGCACCCATGGCTCAAACAAAACAAAAAGAATTGTAAAATAATGTCACGGTTCCAGGCATTTTTTCAGGGACTGAAAACAAGTCTCCCAATAATGGCAGGGTATCTTCCTGTAGGCTTTGCCTTCGGTGTTGCCGCGGAAGGAGCCCAGATAGGAACTGCTTACGCCCTGTTTACTTCACTTTTTATTTATGCGGGCGCAAGCCAGTTCGCGCTAGTCGGATTACTTAAGGACGGTGTTCCTGTAATAACTGCTGCAGTAATAACTATTGGTCTAAATATCCGACATTTTCTCTATGGTCCTAGTAT
The DNA here is from genome assembly GCA_902562015.1 of uncultured SAR324 cluster bacterium. Next base: position 1,139 of record CACERX010000078.1, on the reverse strand, counting down.
ATCTGGAGAAACAGAAAAATTTAAATTATCGCAAAGACTAATTACTGCGTTTGGGTTAACTGATGAAGTGTTTTCGGTCGTATTTTCCAAGATCAAAAAAATACCACTAGAATCAAGATTCTTTTGGCTACTTGGGCTGGAACTGGGTGCCTATTCATGTTGGGCAGGCAGCACTGTTGCGGGTAGTATTGGAGGAAAAACACTACTAAATTATTATACATTTATTGGCCAGGCGCTTTCTTTTGCATTGCCCGCACTTTTTTTCAGCCTGCTGCTTTCCATGCTTGATAAGGGCAGACGTCTGGCCGTGATCATTGCCTTAACAGTTGCAGCGATGTTTCACTGGAACGGACACTCAGAAATTGGAATAATTGCTGCGGCGTTTATTGGCCCCATCACAGGCATGATATGGCTCAGACAGTAACCGATATATTCTTTATCTACGCAGTTTTGCTGGCTGCACTGGGAACCTACTTAATACGTGCTGTGCCTTTTTTACTCAGTGCGAGAAAGGGAAAAAAGAGTAAAAACCACCCTCAGATAAACCTGTTTTTCCAGCTGATGGGGCCATCAATGATAGCAGCCCTGCTGGTAACTTCGATTCGACTCCCAAATTCGGAAGACTATTTCCAAATTTTGAACTATTTAATTGGATTTACCGGAGTGGGAGCAAGTTACTGGCTTTGGAAAAATCCCGGAATATGCGTTCTCGCAGGTGTAATAAGTTTTTCTGTATCGCAGCTGTTTTTCATTTGATCATCAACTGCAGGCTGTTTCTAGAATATATGAGCTTCATCATCAGAATTTGGGTAATCAAAACTCAAGCGCCCCAGTTTCCCCTGCCTGAAGTCCCTGAGTAAAAGATTCTCCGCACGACGTTGATCTAGGTCACCACCGCTTTTCAGACAGCCTCGGTTTACAGCAATTTTCTGTAGTATATCTTCTGGAAATAAAGCAAGATCTTCCTTGCTCAGCTGATAGAACTGAAGAAACTTATAAGGTATTTTTTGCTTTAAAATCCCAATTAAATAAATACTAAGCTGAGAGGTACCTACAATTGAATCCTTAATTGCTCCGGTAATTGCTAAGCGTATACCAGTTTCTCGGTCCTTAATTTTCGGCCAAAGTATTCCTGGCGA
>CACERX010000077.1 GCA_902562015.1 uncultured SAR324 cluster bacterium | reverse complement strand
CTTCGGTGGTGTCCAGTTAGCTGCCCATGGTCTGCCAAATATTGCTAACGAAGGTGTATTCGCAGCAACAGCAAAGTGTCTTATTCCATTGTCATTGCCCAGATGCAGATCAACTCTCTTCAGTATCGAAAGTGTTTCAGTTAGAGTTGGCACACTGTAATCGGGTAGTGCCGGCATTTTCATTAAGGCCCGAACTGATTCAACAAAATGTTTTTCACCAGGACCAAATAGGAAAAGTATTTTTGCACTATATTTTTCTATAAGCCAATCTGCAACCTGACCAAATCTTTCAGCTGGCCAAACTTTGTAAGGTTGGCGAGAAACTGGAGATAATGAAACTACAAAATCTTTCTCTTCAACACCAAGTTTTTTAAATAGGTTATTGGCATAAATTTGGTCTTTTTCCTTAGGGAAAAAATCGAGTCTGAAATCAGATACTGAAATTCCCAAGGGTCTCAGCAACTGAGCCTTATCTGCAGCTGAATAAGTTGCCTCCCCTGATATTTTAACAGAATGCGTATAAGCCAAACTTCTCCCGCGAAAATCAAAACCAATCCGCATTGGTGCTCCACTGAAACGAGTCATCAAGGCACTGCGCGGATTTCCAAAAAAATCAATAACACAATCAAATTTTCTAGAACGAAGATGCATAAAATAACGTAGTAACTCTGTAATGGATTCCGGCTTTCGATACACCAGTATCTCATTTAAATTAGGATTCTCATTCAAAACTTGGTCTGATGGAGATTCTGTAAGAAAAGACACATCAGCATTAGGGAAAGATTCGTGTAGAAGTCTGATTGAAGGTGTTGTCATTAGCACATCACCAATCCGTCGTAATTGGATCAATAAAAATTTCACTTAATCAAGACCATTATTTTAAATCAGTAAGATCTTTGAGACGATCTTCTGTTGAAGATATCTGTTTTATTCGAGCTCCAAGTTTTTCCCCTAACATCACAGATTTTGCTTTTGCAATCTCGGTATCATTAATATATAGCTTTAAATCCGAATTTACCAAAGTGTTCAGTTCAAGCATTGAACCTTGTCCAAGCTTAAGTATTTCCTCAATATCTAATCTACATTCGCCTAAGACAAGTCTCGCGTTAACTGGCATTTCCATAAGTTTGTGGAATTGAGGTTTTGTCTTTTTTGAATTTTCTTTTTCTTTTTTTGTGTTGCTCATTCTGCCATAATTAAGCGTAAAGTAACTGCGAATCAGATTAAACTCGCAAAGTTATAAATGATTTGTTATTGTCCTACATTCAACTCTTGAACCATAACGCCTCAAATAGGCTAGGACAAGCCTAATTAATCTAAAAATAATAGTAAAAAAATGTCTCCAAAGCAAAAAACCGCAACTAAAAGACACTCAAACAACAGGCCTAATAAGTTTAATCTCAAAAAACGTCGCAGGCAAATACAAGATAATGTAGAACAATTACGGATACTTTCAAAGGGTTAATGAATTCTCTTGAGAATATAGAAAACCTCATACCAGAAGATATCAGTCAAAAACTAGATGATGCCGGAGTTTTATTTTCTGAACTTCGTCAGGAATGTAAAACACCTGAAAAATTAATCGAGGCAATATATTCTTATTGGCGCTGTGGGGCAATACGAGTTGAGCGAAACTGGAATGGATTTCTTGATTATCCCGAAATTGTTCTTTATAGCAATAGCGCCTGTTTTTTGCCTGATGACAGGATTTTACGCGAATCTAAACGCTCCCGAACTTCATGGAAACTAGCAACTTGGAATGTTAATTCTATCCGGACACGACTTCCGCTATTCTTGAATTGGCTTGAAGAAAACAAGCCACACGTGGTTTGCCTTCAGGAGACAAAAGTAGAAGACTCAAACTTTCCTGTTTGGGAAATCAATCAATCAGGTTATGAAACTGTCTTTTACGGACAGAAATCTTATAACGGTGTAGCTATTTTGTCCAAAGAGCCAATCAATAACTTACAAAAAGGATTTCGTAATGGGTATGACCCAGAAAATGCTCGTTTGATCGCTGCAACAATTTCAGGTGTAAGGCTGATGAACGTTTATGTTCCACAAGGTCAGACAACTGATTCTGAAAAATTTAAATATAAACTGGAGTTTTTGCATGAACTGAAGCAGGAAATTACTTATTTAAATGATTCTAAAAAACCCTTTGCAATTATGGGAGACTTTAATATTGCTCCTAATGCAGAGGATGTCTGGAATGAAGAAATTATGAAAAATAAGGTCAGCTTTCACCCTAAGGAACACGAGCAGTTGAAAAAAATTTCAGAAATAGGATTGACTGATATTTTTCGCAAATTTAACAAAAAACCAGGACAATTTTCATGGTGGGATTTTCGAACTCATGGCTTTGAGCGTGGTGAGGGAATGCGAATTGATTATATTTTGGCAAATTCTGCTTTGACTTCATCATGCCTTACGTGCATAATCGATCTATCAGCAAGAGAACAAGATCGTCCTTCCGACCACGCTCCAGTCATTGGAGAGTTTAATATTTGACCTGCAATATATATATTCATCCCGGTAATTATGTATCTTAAAAAACCTTTGGTAAGTTTTTTCAATTAATTGCCTGTTTCTTGCATAGTTCAAAAGGATAAGCTCCAGTTATTGGAGAGTTTAATGTTTGACCTGCAATATTATTTTATACATTCCGGTAATTATGTATCTTAAAAAATCTCTGAAAATTTTCACAATCAGTTGCCTGTTTCTTGCATTGGCTATTGGGCATGCTTCAGCAGCTGTTCCTGAAGAACGTGCTGAAGGTTTTGCAATGGCAATAGATATTCCAGTCCGTGTAGTCAGCTTGGGTTTGATTGTGGTTGGCACAGCAGTATTCATTGTTTCCCTACCATTTGCTTTGACTTCCGGTAGCACCGGAGATGCCTGGACAGGCCTTATAGTTGATCCATTTGAGTTCACTTTTACACGACCTCTTGGAAAATTTGACGATTGGAGAAGGAGCCCTATAGACCCTTCTGCTTCGTCTGAATAATGAACCTCTGATTAGGAGATAACATGATTCGAAAAACTATTCTAAGCTGCATTGCGGCAATATCGCTAATTTTTTTCAGTACCCAAGCGTTTGCGCTAGTAAATTTCAGTGTTGGAGTCCCTTTGTCACATACTTTCAAAGATTCAGACGTTGCGGAGTCTGATGGCGTGAGTGGCACTTTCATTCAGGTAGGTATACCTATACTACCTGGAATTGGAATGGATAATATGGAAGCCAAAATAAAAGATAGCAGTCCAGAAATTAAAGTAGCAACAACTATTTATAATCTTTACTATCTTCTACCAATTCCGATTATTAACCTGACTATTGGTGCAGGTGTAGGAAGTACTGAAGTAGAGTGTTCGGTTTGCTCCTCAGTATACGATAAAGGTAGTGCAGTCCAAGGGTATGCAAGTCTTGGGTTTCCAATTCTCCCATTATTTGACCTTCATCTCAGTTATCGATCTATAACTTCTAAAGTTGAAGTTAAGAGTTCAGGTGCAGAATTAGATCTTAGTAGCAATGTTACTGGTATAGGCATCATGTTTAATTTTTAGGCATAATGAACCACCGCGAATGTTAAACAGGACAAAACAATTAATCAAAATATGTTTATCCTGGTGCTCAATACTTTTATTTCTTTTACTAGCTACTCCAGTAAAAGCACAATTCATAGGCTTAAACCTTGATTTAGCCATAGCATACTCAGCTGCCCCCGGAAGCGTTTCCGGGGGATCCGTGGGTATTACTCACCCAGTTCCTTTATTTCCTAATTTAGGCATATCAAGAATCAGTTTTCAGGAAAAACAGACAGAAACATCAATATCCAGTTCATCCAATACACTTTCTCTGGTTACAGACACTAAGATAGAGACGGTTAATTTTTTTTACAACGTCCCTTTTCCGGTAGTTTCAATAGCAATTGGTATTGGTGCCGGCGTAATGACGACAAACACCTCTGTCACTGAAACAAGTGAAAGTTCATCAAATTCGGACGATAGTGATTTGAGTACTCCTGTTTCCGAAGGATTCATCCATATCGGCCTCCCTTTCTGGAGCATAATTGAATTTCATATTGGCTACCATTTGA
>CACERX010000076.1 GCA_902562015.1 uncultured SAR324 cluster bacterium | reverse complement strand
GCGTGATATTTTATTTGCATGACCAACTATGAAAAGTGTTGCTGTTTCCATGTCTATCCCGATTGCAGAAAGATTAATCAGCTTGTTTCGGAATTTTTCGTCCCATTCCCATACTCGTCTGTTTGTAGTGTAGATAACTCCGGTTCTATATTCCTGTCCATATTCCAGCAATGTATCAGAAACAAATTTGTGCAATTTAAAAGAAGGTAAAGCAGGAACTTCTGGAGGGAGGTAATCATTGCTAGTACCTTCACCCCTTATTGCTGCGATAGGCAGAATATATCTTCCTATTTCAGCACTCTGTTTAAGTCCACCACATTTTCCTAAAAATAGTACACCTTTGGGGTTACAAGCCGTTAGAAGGTCCATTATAGTTGCCGCGTTGGCTGAACCCATACCGAAATTTATTATGCTCAGACCGTTATCGTTTGTTGCAGTTTGCATCGGAGATCCTTTACCTTTTATTTTACATCCAAACCGCTCTGCGAACTTTATCACATAATTACTGAAATTAGTGAGTAATATATACTTCCCAAATTCTTCTATCTGAGTACCTGTATAACGAGGAAGCCAGTCTCTAGTAATTTCTGTTTTGCTTATCATCTAAAAGTAAATGTCTTAGTTAAATAAAACCTAGTTTTACATAAATAATTTTTTCCCAAATAATATATAAAATTCTGAAATAGCAAAAAATGTATTGTGAAAAAAATCAAAAATTTTTTGTGTGATAAACTTATTTTGCAGAAACTTACTTAAAGTTGCCAGTGTAACGCATGAAAACTCTTTTTGCTCTGTCAATTTTTTTCTCATTTGTGGAGATGCAAAAAATATTTTAGCAACTATGTTGGTTAACAAAGTCTTGTATGAGGATAAATTTTAGCTATCCTTTGATTAACTTAGTGAAGCGTAAATGTTTTTTTTAAAAGCTCTGCTTTAGCAATGCAAAATTGCCAAAAAAATAAAAAAACACCTAGTCTTATTGAGAGTGATCAAACATATGATGGTGTGAAATCTTGGAGACGAAAATAGGAGGTATGAAAGGGAAATAAGTTATTCGGAAGCAACAGAAAAATCAGTGCTTCCGAATAAATTTTTCAAACTGAGTTACATTGCATCCCAGACAATATGACTCCAAGCCCCTTTGGGCTTTTTAGTTATTACTGGTGTTGAATCAGAAGCCATCAGGACATCTACGGTACGTTCGTAGTCTGCTGGAATAAGGTAACCAATACCTTGAGGCTGATTACCTACCAGCTTGCTTATTTCGCGCATCATTCGGCGCTGATGTTTCTTAGTCTGAGCACCAGTGTCATCGTTTTCTAATACGATATCTGCGGCTTCATCTGGATGATCTGCTGAATATTTCCATCCTTTAATTGAAGCTTTAAGAAAGCGGGCCATCTTGTCCACAAAAGCCTTATTCCTGAGATTCTTTTCTAAAACATATAAACCATCTTCGAGTGTAGCCACACCCTGGTCTTCATACTTGTAGACAACCAGTTCAGAAGGACTAAGTCCGGCGTCAACAACTTGCCAGTACTCGTTATAAGTCATAGTTGATACACATTCTGCCTGTTTCTGCAGAATTGGGTCAACGTTGAAACCCTGCTTCAAAACATTTACCCCATTTGAGCCACCTTTGGTTGGAATACCCAATTGACTCATCCAGCTCAGAAAAGGATATTCGTTTCCATAGAACCATACTCCTAGTGTTTTCCCTCGAAAATCCGATGGAGATTTGATACCACTGTCTTTTCGGCAAGTAAGCATCATTCCTGATTTTTTAAAAATTTGAGAAATATTCACCAGAGCCACTCCTTTTTCCCGTGATGCTAAAGCAGAAGGCATCCAATCAATAATTACATCAGCTCCTCCTCCTGCAATTACCTGAGGAGGGGCAATGTCAGGTCCACCGGGCTTGATGGTTACATCCAAACCTGCGGCTGAATAGTAACCTTTATCTTGTGCTACATAATAACCTGCAAACTGAGCCTGTGTGACCCATTTCAGCTGAATGGTAACTTTATCAGCTGCGTGTGCTGCAAATCCCAAACTCGCAGTCAGAATTACAAGCACCATTTTTTTCATTACTTTCATGATTAACTCCGTTTGTGTTAAAATTTGGGTCAGCATCTTTATAAATATTTTTACTTCAGCTGACTCGGATAGAAGGGTGCCATCCTGTAAACTGCCGCTCTATAAAAGCCAACAGAGCGTAGAACAACGACCCTGATAATGCTGCCACCGCGATTGATGCCCATACGACGTCAACATTCATTCGACCGATTTCGGTAGAGATTCTAAAACCCATTCCCACAATCGGCGTACCAAAAAACTCGGCTACTATTGCACCTATGAGGGCTAAAGTAGAGTTTATCTTTAATGCATTAAATATAAATGGCATTGCGTTTGGAATACGCACCTTTCGTAACAGCTGCCAATAATTTGCAGCATATGAATGCATCAAGTCAAGTTCTATTCGATCGGTAGATTTTAATCCTGCTAGGGTATTCACCAGCATAGGGAAAAATGTCATCATCACAACTACAGCTGCTTTTGATTGCCAGTCAAAACCAAACCACATTACCATGATTGGAGCAACTCCAACTATGGGGAGTGCACTTGCAAGGTTTCCTAATGGCAGCAGTCCCCTTTGTAAAAATGGAACTTTATCTACCAATATTGCTACGATAAAACCGGATAGACAACCGATAAAAAATCCTGCAATAACTGCTTTTAAAAAAGTCTGCTGAAAATCAGCCCACAGCATCTCCATTGAATTGACGAATGCTGTTCCGATCATTGATGGGGCCGGCAGCAGAACCTGTGGGACCTGGAATCCTACAGTCAGCATTTCCCATAAATACAGCAACATTCCTCCAAAAAAAATTGGTACCAGTAGATTAACCATTATTCCAGATAATTTATTCAGGCCTACGTCCGCTTTCGACCAGAGGCCCATTACTTCCCATATTAACAAAGTGAGCGCAGCTACATACAGCCAGAGTCCCCATTTAGTAGTTTCCGATTCAATAATGTGTACGCTCTTCAATGTAGCTATACATCCAGACAAAACCATAACAGTTATAAAAATTTTCCCAAATATAAAATCTATAATTAATTTTCTATAGATTAAAATCACAACGCCAAAAAAAGGCATCAGTGAATAATAAATAGTGTTGTCTCCAAGCATCATCCAGTCACCAGAAAACTGAAACTGAACCGCATAGCAAATAATAAATAACCAGTAGATTAAGCCGTCCTTTTTCATGTCAATGCCCCCATTCTTTTTTGAACTATTTTTTCCATGAAACTCATAAGAAAAACTAATGTAGCTGCAATAACAGATGCAACTATTAAGGCACTCCAGATCTGTACTGTCTGTCCATAATAAGATCCTGTCAGAAGCCTTGCTCCAAGTCCTGCTCGTGCACCGGCAGGCAGCTCACCAACAATTGCTCCTACTAGGCTGATTGCAATAGAGACCTTGAAGCTGGCAAATAAGTAAGGAGTAGAGGCAGGCCATCGTAATTTCCAAAATTTTTGTGGCTGTGTTGCGTTGTAGGTTTTCATCAAGTCAAGGTGCATCGGGTCAGGAGACCGCAGTCCCTTGACCATCCCTATCACAATGGGGAAAAAACTTAAATAAGCAGAAATGAATGCCTTTGGTAAAAGTCCGGTTAGCCCTATTGCACCCAAAACCACAATGATCATAGGAGCAACCGCAAGAATGGGTATTGTTTGCGAAGCAATTATCCATGGCAATACGCTTTTATTTAATGTTGGTACATGCACAATTCCAATCGCCAGCAATATACCTAAAACTCCACCCATCACAAAACCAACCAATGTAGAAGAAACTGTAATCCCTCCATGGTAAACCAAGCTTCGCTTTGACGTAATCTTGTGGTCGAACAATGACTTTTTCAGATCCTCCAATATCTGGTGTGGTGCCGGCAGAATTGGTCGTCCCATCGACCATGAATCCTTAACTAATAACTGAAAATTCCACTCAGTTTTTTGACGTTCATATTTATCTATCAAAACGTCAGAATTTAAGTAAACTGAAGCTCCGTACCAGATAAACACAATGAAGGCCAAAATAGCTGTTATTGCAGCTAGTGATGATTCAAGCAATCTATTCACGAGTCCTACTTAATCATAACTGTGTCCAGCACGTAAGCCTTT
>CACERX010000075.1 GCA_902562015.1 uncultured SAR324 cluster bacterium | reverse complement strand
GTTGAATGAGTCAGGGCAAAAAGATGAATTTGAACGTGTTATGTCCGGGACATTGCCACAGAATTGGGAAGATAAGCTTCAGGAATTTAAACGATTGCATACGGTAGAGAAGACAAAAATGGCATCTCGTAAAGCGAGTCAGGAAACTTTAAATGTTCTGACCAAGTTTATTCCGGAATTGGTTGGTGGTTCTGCAGACCTGACCGGATCAAATCTTACAAAATCTAAATCACAAAAAACAATAGCTCCAGGAGAATTTGGTGGGAGCTATATTCATTATGGGGTTAGGGAGCATGGTATGGCTGCAGCCATGAATGGCATTGTACTTCATGGAGGTTTCATTCCTTATGGGGGTACTTTTTTGATATTTACTGATTATTGCAGACCTTCAATAAGACTATCGGCTTTGATGGAGCAGCGTGTTATTTATGTTATGACTCATGATTCAATCGGCTTGGGAGAAGACGGTCCCACTCACCAGCCTGTGGAGCATCTGGCAAGCTTGAGAGCCATTCCCAACTTAAATGTCTACAGACCCTGTGATATTGTTGAAACAGCAGAATGCTGGGCCTCAGCGCTTGCAACAAAATCAACACCGTCGGTTATTTCACTTTCACGTCAGGGTCTACCCTGTCTGAGAAAGGATCATACCGAACAGAATTTAAGTGCCAATGGGGGATACGTTCTGTCTGATAAAGATTCAAAGCGTGATATTACATTACTTGCTACCGGTTCTGAGGTAGCTTTAGCCATTGAAGCAGGAAATCTGTTGATGCGGGAAGGGATTAATGCCACTGTTGTTTCCATGCCTTGTATGGAAATATTTGAGTCACAAAATTTAGAATACAGGAATAAGGTACTTCCCCCTGGAGTTCCTGTTGTAGTTGTTGAAGCAGCTGTTGAACAGAGTTGGGGCAAATATTTAGGAATTGACGGGAAGTTTGTAGGTATGAGCACTTTTGGGGCATCCGCTCCGGGGAATGATCTTTTTCACCATTTTGGAATCACGGTGGAAAATGTAAAAGCTGCATCTAAGGAAATCCTTTCAATGAATAAAGTCCAATGAATCAAATAAAGATTTCTCCATCGATTTTGTCTGCAGATTTTACACGACTCGCTGACCAAGTTCGTGAAGCCGAAGAGGCGGGCGTTGATTATATCCATGTAGATGTCATGGACGGTCATTTCGTTCCGAATATTACCATCGGTCCACTGGTAGTGAAAGCTTTACGTCCTATTACCAAACTGCCACTTGATGTACACTTAATGATTGAGAATCCTGAGTTTTATATAGAAGATTTCAGTAAAGCAGGAGCTGATATTATTACTGTGCACCAAGAAGCAACGCCTCACCTTCATCGTACTATTCAGCAGATACACGATTTAGGTATCAAGGCCGGTGTAAGCATCAACCCATCTACCTCTGTCAGAACTTTAGATGATATAATTTGTGATGTGGATCTTATATTGGTAATGTCTGTCAATCCGGGATTCGGAGGTCAGTCTTATATTCATTCATGTACAAACAAAATTCGCAAAGTTCGTGAAATGCTTGATGATCGAGGTATTTCAGCCGATTTAGAGGTGGATGGCGGTGTCAACGTTGACACAGTAAATGAAGTTATTAGCGCGGGAGCAAATGCATTTGTTGCAGGCTCTGCAATTTTCAACGACAAAAACAATGTTGCAGAAAATGTTTCAGCCCTTCGTGCAAAAATAAAAAATTCCTAAATTCATATGCTTTTTCTAAATTTACTGTCTCTAAAAGTAAAATATTTTACTTTAATCACTGATATTTAACTATTTCTATTAGTAGGAATAATCAGCTGATTTGTTTTACTCGCGTCGTTCTCCTATTTTTTCATCCGGGCGCGTGACTTCACTAATCCTTACGCCATAGCGCTCATTGACTACAACAATCTCTCCACGAGCCATCAGTCTTCCTCCCACCACGACATCCATTGGTTCCCCTACAATTTTATTAAACTCTACTAGGTTCCCTTTCTTGAGATTTAGAACTTTTTGCACTGAAATCTGGGTTCGCCCAATTTCAGCAATAATTAGCAAAGGTACATCTTCAACAAACTTGCTCGTACCATAAATAGCATCATCGTCTTCTGCATCAAATCCTAACATTTGTATTCCCTCTGCATACTTGATTTATAGTGTTTGCCTTTAAAAAAATAACTGTACCCCTGTTTGTAGCATGAAAGCTTTGAGACTTCTTGGAATTTGTGCAGATTATGTGCCTCTGTTTGGTTAATTGTATGCGAATTATACAAGATTTTCCATGATATACTGCCGGCGGTCAGAAGTATTACTTCCCATGTAAAAGTTAAGCAAATCTGGTATTTCATGGCTATGTTCAACACCAACCGGAACTGCTCTCATGTTTGCGCCGATGAACTGACCAAATTCTTTCGGTGATATTTCTCCTAAACCTTTAAAGCGAGTTATTTCGCAATGAGCCCCATTTTGTAATTTTTGAAATGCTTCATTTTTTTCATTCTCATTGTAGCAATAGAGTGTTTTTTTCTGGTTTCTCACTCTAAATAATGGTGTTTCCAGTATGTATATATGACCCTGCAGAACAAGTGGTTCGTAATACTGCAAAAAGAAAGTAAGCAGCAAATTACGTATGTGAAGGCCATCCACGTCCGCATCTGTTGCAATTACAACCTTGTTGTATCGCAAATCTTCAATTGAATCCTCAATCCCAAGGGCCTTCATAACATTATACAGTTCAAGATTTTTATATAAAGCTTCTTTCCCCTGACCGTGACAATTCAGAGGTTTGCCCTTGAGGCAGAAAACTGCCTGGGTAAAAACATCTCTTGCGCTAATCATGCTTCCGCCTGCAGAAACTCCCTCAGTGATAAAAACTGTACTTTCCTGAGAGGCTTCACTTTTATCACCAAGATGATATTTGCAATCTTTAAGATTTGGAATTGTTAGTGCAGATTTTTTTGCATTTTCTCTGGCAGCTTTTTTAACATTGTTAAGTTCCTTGCGTATACGCTCGTTGGCCTGAATTTTTTGTTTAAGAGGCTCTGCAACTTCAGGATGCTTATATAGATAATCCACAAAAGTGTCCCGAACCATTGGCATCAACCATGAACGAAGATCAGAGTTCCCTAATTTATTTTTAGTCTGTGACTCAAAAAACTGGTTCCTGCAACTTAACTGCTACTGCACCTACAATACCGTCTCTAACGTCAGGACCTTCAAAACTTGAATTAAAAAACTGGTTTACGCCCTTGAGAATGCCCTCCCTGAAAGAGGAAAGATGTGTACCCCCATCGTTTGTATGATGACCGTTTACATAGCTGTAATATTCTTCACCATAATGCTCAGTGTGCGTCAATGCCATTTCTAATTGTTCTGACTGGCAGTGAGCGATTGGATAAAGGTTAGTGTCGTTCACTTCTTCATTGAGTAAATCAAGCAGGCCATTTTCTGATTTAAACTTTTCTCCGTTTAAGGTTATCGTCAGTTTCCTGTTAAGATATGCGTAATTCCAAAGCTGTTTACGGATTGTTCCGAGATCATAATTGTAATTTGGGAAAATTTTTGTATCCGGAGTAAAACTGATTTTTGTACCGTTGCTCTCATTAGTATCTTGTGAAAGCGGTTTTGACTCAAGTTCTCCAGATTTAAAGCATGCCGAAAGCATTTTCTTTTCTCGAAATGAAATAACTTCAAAATTCTCTGATAGTGCGTTCACTGCTTTTGTACCAACGCCGTTAAGGCCAACGCTGAATTGGAACACTTCATCGTTGTATTTAGCACCAGTGTTTATGATAGAAACACATTCAACTACCTTTCCAAGCGGGATTCCTCTTCCGAAATCACGAATATTTACTGATCCATTGTCTATTTTAATGTCGATGCGTTTTCCATGACCCATGATAAATTCATCAATCGAATTATCAACAATTTCTTTCAATAGGACATAAATGCCGTCACTGGGATGGGCTCCGTTACCAAGCCGTCCAATGTACATGCCTGGGCGTAAACGGATATGTTCTAGGGATGAAAGCGTTAGTATTTTGCTTTCGTCGTAAACGGTCTTTTTTAATGTTGTCATAGTCTATCCTTGACTGTTTTGCAATCCATGCTTTGACTTAACTCCGGTAGTTTGAGCTTATGTTGGGAAAACTTTAGATTCCCTTCTAATTTGGTATTAGTTTATGCAATCATCATGAAATAGTCAAAAAGCCTCTTCAGAATTAATGATCTTATATTTTTAGTCTAATTTACTTGATTGTTAAATTACTCATCCTTTAAAAAAATTATAAAAATAACTGGAGAATATTTTAATAATAAAGGACAGTCGTTGGAAATAGAGCATCACAATAGAC
>CACERX010000074.1 GCA_902562015.1 uncultured SAR324 cluster bacterium | reverse complement strand
TCATTTATATATCAAATCTTGATGCCGGGAGTGTTAGGAACACTGATCTGGTTCTTGCTTGTGAAGAGGATTGGTGCAACTAAATCTGCAGCTTTTCATTTTTTAAATCCTTTTTTTGGAGTGCTAATTGCTGCGGCAATTTTAGCTGAAAAAATATCATTGAAAGATGGTATTGCAGTAGTAATAATTATGACAGGCATACTAGCCGTTCAAATCAGTCATCGCAAAAGCAAAATACAACAATGAAAAGAACTTGCTTGAATCAGGTTGCAAAAAAAAACTTACTCAGAGGTTTAATTTAGAGGTTGTGACAAGACACAGCAGTAATTAATAAATTTCATATATAAAACATAGAACAGATACACTTTTAAATGATTAAATAACTTCTGTAAACTGTAGTAATTTTTATTAAAACTTTTTATTATAATGTTTAAGTAATTTCTTTATTCTCTAAACACAGAAAACAAAGGAGAAACCATGAGCGTATTGATTCAAAACGGAAGAGTTATTACAGCAGTTGATGATTATGAAGCTGACATTTTTATTGAAGATGAAAAGATTTCTGTCATCGGAAAAAGTCTGCAGATGAATGCAGACAAGGTAATAGATGCCAAAGGGAAATATTTGATCCCCGGAGGCATTGACCCGCATACACATTTCGATATGCCTTTTGGCGGCACAATGAGTGCGGACGATTTTGAATCCGGTCCAAGAGCAGCGGCTTTTGGAGGGACTACCTGCGTAATTGATTTTGCAATTCAGACAAAGGGAGAATCAACTCTGGAGGGGCTGGATACATGGCATGCCAAGGCTGATGGAAAGGCCCTGATTGATTATGCATTCCATATGATTATTACGGACATGCCTGATACAAGGCTAGGGGAGATGCGCAAACTAGCTGATGAAGGTATAACTTCCTATAAACTGTTTATGGCTTATCCAGGAGTCCTTTATGTAGACGACGGAACACTATACAGGGCTTTCAGGCAAGCTGGAGAAAACGGCACGCGGATCTGTATGCATGCCGAAAATGGAATCGTAATCGATGAAATTATTAAAGAAGCAGTTGCTGATGGGCATAATGAGCCTAAATGGCATGGGCTGACTCGTCCTACAAGGATGGAGGCGGAAGGAGTTTATCGTTCGATTGCAATAGCCGAAGTGGCTAATGTTCCTTTGTATATCGTTCACCTATCATGCTCTGACGCACTTGAAGAGGTAAAAAGAGCGCGGATGCGAGGAGTAAATGTGATTGCTGAAACCTGTCCACAATATCTTTTTCTGGACAAAAGCTATTATGAAAAAGAAGGTTTCGAAGGAGCAAAATGGGTAATGACCCCTGCCCTAAGAGAAAAGTGGAATCAGGATGAACTTTGGCAGGGACTAAAATTTCGTGACTTAGAAACTATCGCAACTGATCACTGCCCTTTCTGTTTCAAGGAACAGAAAGAGCTTGGCTTGGAATCGTTTACAAAAATACCCAACGGAGCTCCAGGAGTTGAGAACCGCATGAGTCTGATTTTCAACGGTGGTGTAGTAAAGGGAAGGATGGACCTGAACCGTTTTGTAGAGGTGACATCCACAGCAGCAGCCAAAGCATTCGGGCTTTTTCCTAAAAAAGGAACCATTGCTGTAGGTACAGATGCAGACATAGTAATTTTTGATCCTAACCGCAAGGAAACCATCAGTGTTAAGAATCCATGCACACATCATATGCGTGTTGATTATTCAGCCTATGAAGGTTTTGAGGTTCAGGGTTTCACCGAAACAGTACTAAGTCGCGGAAGGGTAATCATTGAAAATAATGAACAGAAAATTGAAAGGGGAGGACAGTTTATAAAACGCGCCTTAGTGAACTCACATCTTAACTAAAAAATTCTTTTTTTCAGCTGGTTTAATTAATTTACTTCTTTAAAAAGAAAATGCCGCCATTTCATTATGGCGACAGATAAACCTTCCTCCTTAATCTTAAATGCCATCTGAGAAAAGGAATAAATCCTGTTTTGGAAAACGCAGACATATTCTTTCAAAACGCCTTCATTCCATATGTACCTAGACAAAATTCGATTATTTCTGCTTTGCATTTCATGGTTAGCAGCAATAATCAATGTTATCTTCGGCCAGTCTTCATTGGTCCTTACAAATGCAGGAGTATTGAGCCTGTTATTTTTTTTCATCCTTTCATTCAATCGCCTAAAAAAAGGAAGCATTATTATTATTAGCATCCTAGTTATTGTAGCATTTTTTTTGCTGGACCAGTTTCCAAGTTTTGAAGATTTTTTATCCGCGGGGCGATTTACATTAGTTTTTGCTGCATTACTTCCTACCATGACACTTGTCAGGTCCGTGTCTTTAAAAATTAAGAGTGTCACAAACTCACAAGACTTGTTAAGAAATCTTCCTACTAGTATCTCAACATCTGGTTTCCAGATTGCTTCTCACTTTTTTGGCAGCATAATTAACACTGGAACATTTTCCATTCTATCTGCTGCTCTTCCGGATAATTCTGACAAAAATTACCGCAAGACCATTGCAGAAGCCTGTCTGCGTGGGATGAATACCTCTGCTACATGGTCTCCTTTTTTTGTAGCATTTGCAGTAGGACAGGCATTTATAGACACAAAAAATTCCTGGATTGCAATGTTATGCGGAATTTTAGTTGGAGTGCTTTTCAATTTTGTTTCTCTACCTATTTTTGCTTATGGATCTACATTAAACAAAATCAGATATTCGCTGGCATGTCTAAGTCCAGTATTTCCGCTAATGACTTTAATAATGATTTCTGTCCTTACTGTTTCGCTTTATTTTGATTTTACAGCATTGTCAGCGGTAGTATTGGTTATGCCAGTGTTAATAGTTATTTACCTGCTTTTCAACTTAAATAATTTTTTTGATATTTACTCCAATACAAAATCATGGCTACTAAAATCCTCAGACGATATCATTATAATATGTGTTGCAATGCTCGTTGGTTACCTGATTAGTCGTTCCAATTCAGTTAATGATTATATACCTTATTTTGACTCAGCTTTTCTCCCTTCATGGTCACTACTCGCACTCACTCCACTAATCATAACTTTGTTTTCTTTCATTGGAATTCATCCAGTCATTACAAGTACAATAGCGCTGTCTTTGCTAACTTCAGCAGAGAAAGAGATTCATCCGGCACTACTGATGCAGGCGCACCTTGTTGGATGGGCGTCAGGAACCATGAGTTCTGTCGCGTCACTCTCAGTATTAACATGCTCAAACTTGTTTCAGGTGGAATCACGCAAACTTGCTTTTGGTCCTAATTTATTGACAGCTGTTATTTTTTCTTTATTATCAGGCATATTACTCAGCTTCGTAAATTCATTAATAAATTAAATATGTCTGTTTCAAAGTCTTACAATCTGGGAAACTATGCTGCCATACAGGAGTTTTTCCATTCAAAGAACTGGACTGACGGACTTCCTGTTGTACCTCCAACTCCAGAAGCTGTTAAGGATTTGCTGGATTGGTCCAAGATAGCACCTGATCATATGATCGGTATTGAACCTGTCCGAAACCGTTCCATAAGTGCGGAAAAACTTGCAATAAATTCTGTCATGGCTGGCTGTCTTCCGGAACACTTCCCGCTGGTATGCGAATCATTTTCTGCAATGTTGAAAGAACCTTTCCTGCTGCATGGAGCAACCGCAAGCACTGGTGGCTCTGCAGTACTAATAATAATAAATGGACCAGTCAGGAAGCAGCTTGGAATGAATGGGACCTTTAATGCCCTTGGATCAAGCGATAGAGCAACAACTGTTATAGGCAGAGCAATAAGACTGATACTCAACAATTTACTGGATGCAAGACCGGGTTTTGCTGACCGATCAACTCTTGGGCATCCAGGAAAATTTAGTTTCTGCATCGCCGAAGATGAAGAAAATACAAACTGGCTATCTCTTTCTGAAGAAAGGGAAATCCCGCATGGAGTTTCTGCAGTAACAGTTATGGCTGCTGGTTCTCCAAGGCAAATAATGAATGAATGGACTACGAGTCCTGAAGAAATCCTAGACACTTTTGTTGCCGAAATTAAATCCTGTATGAGACATTATTCAATTTGGCCAGGCAACTACGCTATTGTAATTCCTCCTCAACTTCGTGCACACTTTGAAGAATCCCGCTGGTCAAAGAGTAATATCCGAAGGTATGTATTTGAGAACGCAAGAATTAAGAGAAAAGAATGGAGTGACTGCGGCAAGAATGCTATTGTTGGAAATAAAGGAGAAAAAGAATATACTGCATTGAAGGATGAAAATCATTTACTCATAGTTGCAGCGGGAGGACCTGCGGGAGGTTTCGGTGCAGTTATTCCTCCATGGTTTGGAACGAAGAGCAAAGCTATTACTCAGCCACTTGGTCTCTGCCT
>CACERX010000073.1 GCA_902562015.1 uncultured SAR324 cluster bacterium | reverse complement strand
AACTGATCATAATATGTAATTCTGTTTGGACAATTTTTTCCTAGTCGAAGGCCTGAAGTAATATCTGCAAATACAGGCCAGTCAAGTTCATTAGCGAGAATTCTGATGGAATCAAGTGAATCACGAGTGACTTTTCCTATGCTCAATATACCTAATTCCGGACGGTTATTTATTAGTTCTTTTATTTCATAATCTGGCAGGATTTTTCGGGGAGTAGAATTGCGAACATAAGGAGTTTTTTCACTTGAAGGTTTGTATTGGATTCCCTCCCCGTGATCACCAGTGTCTAAGAAAGGTTCACGGAATGGGAAATTTAAATGTACTGGTCCAGACAAGGGGAAGTGTGTTTTAAATATTGCATGGTTAATTGTGGTAAGTAAAGCTTCTGCAGAGAATTCCGGACCTGGGCAGCCTGGATCAAAAAACCAGCGGGCGTATGTACCAAAAAGATTTGTCTGGTTAACTGCTTGATTTGCCCCTGTATCCCTAAGTTCAGGTGGACGGTCTGCAGTCATCAGAAGAAGTGGGATTTGTTCAACAGAAGCTTCTATAACTGCGGGCAAATAATTTGCCACTGCAGTTCCGGAAGTGCATATTAAAACAGCCGGCAGTCCGGTAGCACGTGCATGCCCAAGGGCATAATAAGCAGCAGCACGTTCATCGTAACATACAACTGCATTTGCCTTAGGATTAGCAGCTACAGCCAAAGTAAGCGGAGTGGAGCGTGATCCTGGGGAGATACAAAAACATTCTGTATCATGTCGCACCAGTTCCTCAATAATCAGTTCTCCCCAGCATTTATTCCAATTCACGTTCGACCCAGTAAATATTTCCAGCTTTGGAGTTTGAATTCGATCTCACTCCATTCTTCGTCAGGCACAGATCCATCTACTATTCCTGCTCCAGTATAGATTTTCAATATACGTCCGCATAATAAACCAGAACGAATACCCACTGCAAATTCTGCCTTTCTTCTGCTTATCCAACCAACAGGACCAGCGTACCACCCTCTATCAAACGGTTCCAGTTTTCGAATAAGAGAGCGTGCTTCCTTATCTGGTGTCCCGGAAACTGCTGGAGTTGGGTGAAAAGCGGGCAGTAAATCAGAATCGCTTACCGCTGGTAACAAGGAACCACATATTTTGCTTTGTAGATGCTGGACATGTCTAAGTTGAAGAGGTTCCAGATAAGACAGTCTTTCTGTTTTCTTGCAAAATTTTTGAAGCAGCCGCTCCATTCTCTCCAGCACCATCAAATGTTCACGCTGTTCTTTTTCACTGTCACGGAGTTCAGAAGCCAGACGCTGATCATCTTCAAGGGTTAGACCTCTGGGACGAGTACCGGCAATTGCTTCACTTTCAATTTTTTTCCCAGATCTACGGTACAGTAGTTCAGGACTGATTCCCAAAAATGCGTGATGAGATTCTATCTGAAAACAATAATGAAATGCCTGCGGTGCCTGTCCTCTCAATTGAAGCAGCAGTTCAGTGGGATCATAATCTCGAGCAAGATTGAAAACAGCTGTCCTAGCCAGCACCACTTTATCTATTTTACCAGATTTAATATTTTCAAGTACTTCTTCAACCATACTACACCATTGCTTATATCCAGGCATGTCATGACGTTCTAGCTGAATCAATGGACTGTCCGGAATAGTCATATCTTCCGTACGCATAGTTTCTAGAATAGTCTGCAGTTTTTTAACTTTTGAAGGAGTATTTTCTTTTTGAAAAATGTGACATGCAAGAGTTGCGGATTCATCCACAAGACTCAATTCAACAAGAGGCAACGTGAGATATGCCGTTCTCCATTTTTTCCATTCAGGTGAAGTAGAAGCATTCACGTCAAAACGCATTCCTCCAAAAAAACGAACCGTATCAGGCGAATCCTGCAATAATTTATTTACATACAGAAGGATATTTTCATAGCCTTCTTTTCCATCAAAAATTTCATGTGCAACTCCGATACCTGCAAATTGTTCTTTTTGTGTACGATTTTCCCAAAAAATTTTTGAAGAACAATCCTGCAATGTAAGCCATTCCAGCGGATTTGCATGCGCTACAAGAACCTGTAGGCGAATAATCCTAGAGCCTTTTTGGGAGACATATTTATTGTCTTCGCTCCACTTTCTGACTAGTTTTAACAGAGCAATGCGAGCTTCTTCAAGTGTTTGAAATTTTTTTGGTATCACTGATGCTGATTATTCGTCAATTCTTAGCTGGTTTGTAAGCCACATGAACAGTTGAAGCCCCAAAAACAAAATTGTGGAATTCAACTTTTTGAAACCCAGTTTGAATCATTAAGTTTTTTAGAGATTCTTGGTTAGGATATTTAAGCGAAGATTCAGGTAGATATTTAAAAATTACCTCGCCTGGGATTAACAATTTTCCTACCAAAGGTACAATGTGGAAAAAATAAAAATGATTAAGTTCTGCGAGAATTGGTATTTGAACTTTCCCGACATCAAGCGTAACAAGAACTCCTTCAGGTTTAAGTACTCTTATAATTTCTCTTAAAAACTGGCCGATATCCCTCACATTTCTCATACCATAACCAATTGTGACTGCATTGAACTCCTCATCCTGAAAAGGAATATTCATGGCATCTCCTTGCAGGTAATTCACCTTAATATCACTCGGTGTTTTGGATGCAGCGATATTCAGCATCTCTTCAGAAAAATCAAGACCAGTTACCTCGGATGAAGGATATTGACGAAATACTTCGCGGGCAATATCTCCCGTTCCACAGCATAAATCTAAACAGTTTTGTTTATCATTTAGGTCTGTTTGTTGTGCTACAAATCTTTTCCACTTACGGTGCATTCCGAAAGTAATAATATCATTAAAAAGATCATATTTTTGAGCAATTTTGTTAAACATTTGCTCAACATAAACTGATTTTTTTTCATTATTTGGGAGTGTGTAAGTCATTGATTTTACAATCATCAATTTACTAATGACATTTGTGATATGTATTTTTCAGAGAGTTCTTTTAAATCGAGGCGGTAATAACTTCCAAGACAGCGTAATTTTCTCATTTCATTTTCTATTTGCTCAACTGCTTTGGACATGTTTTCAGCGCAGGCATTCACATCTGCAATTCTATGTCCCATTTCCGAATTTAGATGATTTGCCATGTAAAGGCGTCCATCCTCTTCATCAACCTCATTCCACCATAAGTCGCATTCCAATGGCGATGAAACTTCTACAGGCAATTTTGGAACTGAAGGTACAATGTAAGGATAGCCATATCCAGCCAGGGTCAGCGTACAGCCAAAAAACCTTTCTGGATTCCAATCAAGAATGGGATTTTTATTTGCAACAACTCCAAGCAGAACCTTGAGGGGATTTTTCAACATCCTCAAAAGCAATGCAGTAGTAGTTACTCCCAAACGGATGTTATATTCGATAGCATGCCAAGTTCCATCTTTACGGATTGCTGTTACCTGAAGAGGACCTGTATAACCAGTTTTATCAAACCAGGGTCTTAGCGGATGAATCAATTCTTTTGCTAATCCGTACTTATCTGCTGGATCTTGTTCTGCTAAGCCTGCTAGTGGGGCACCAGCTAGTGGTCCCATATCTCCGGTAAACGCCCGCTTGAATTCCCTGTTTGTTACTAAACTGCATATTTCTCCTCCACTTACGAAAACAAAATGACCAGCTTCTTCCATTCCGAGAAATTCCTGTAAAAAAAGGCCTTCTGCATAATCCACTCTTTCAATCCATCCATTTGTGTCTTCAACGCTTTCACAAATTATGGCATGAACAGGACTGAAAGGTGAACAGATTGGATTTTTTAAAACATATGGTCGCGGATCATCCTTCATTACCTGACGAGCCTCAAGACGATTATGTACATGATGGAAAGCAGGTACTGGGATCCCAAAATCCTTACATAGTTCGGAGGACAGTTTACGAGAGACTTCTAATTTCATCGCATCTCCTACAGGACTAAAAATTGGCCATCCTTGCTTGACAATCTCTATTGCCCAAGGTTGTTCTGCCCATGCAACAGCTTGGGGAATAATAAGTTCAGGCTTAAATTTTTCAATCAGAGGTAAGGGAGAGGGATAATCTTCGGAATTCCAAGTTTGACCAATAAGTCTTGGCCCGAAGTGACTATATGGCCGTGTCAAGTAGCAGGATGTTTCGGCACCGTCTTCTTGTAGGATGGTTTGTACCGCGTGAGCAAATGCGCCTACTCCCAACACCATCACACGGGGAGTCATAGCAAGTTTAATTTCCCTGTTTTTGTGTTTTCCATAATTTCTAAAGTTAATTTAAGAAAATGTAAAACATCATGTACATTTAAATTATGGTGAAAAAGTTTTTTATTAATTATTAATGGTATCATACAAACTTAATTTCTCCAAGTGGCCTCTAGAATGCCCAAATACCGTCTTTTAAGGGGTATTATCTATTAATGACTTGAATCAATAAAATTAGTGATTTA
>CACERX010000072.1 GCA_902562015.1 uncultured SAR324 cluster bacterium | reverse complement strand
ATGGACGTTGAAGTTACTCATAATGAAGGAGCTCAGCTTATAACATTCATACTCGGAGAAGAAAAGTACGGGCTAGATATTCTGACCGTTCGTGAATTGATAAGCTATCCAGAAGGACTGACTCAAATACCTGGAATGCCTGATTTCATAGTTGGAATGTTCAATCTGCGCGGACTGGTTATCCCTGTCATGGACTTAAGAATAAAATTTAAAATGGCTACTGAAGAACTACATGATTATTCAGTAATCATTATCGTTCAGGTTGAAGAAAAAAACATAGGTTTAATTGTTGATTCTGTTGCAGACGTGATTTTCGTCAAGGAGGATGATATACAGGAAACTACAGAAATGGCGGTTCATGTGGATACAAAGTTCATCAAGGGAGTTGCCAAAACAAAGAGTGAGATGGTGATCCTAATGGATATTGAACACCTACTCTCTAAATCCCAATTCGAATCATTGAAGGATCTCTGAAAATGAATGAAAAACCTGAACCACCATACAAGGTTCTTATTATCGATGATTCGGCTGTGGTCAGACAAACTCTCACGGGGATATACTCTTCTGACCCGGAACTTGAAGTAGTAGGTACAGCTCCTGATGCGCTGATTGCATTAAAGAAAATTGGTGAATTGAAACCTGATGTTCTAAGTCTTGATGTGCAGATGCCAAGGATGGATGGTCTTACATTTCTTGAGCGGCTGATGAAATCAAATCCCATGCCTGTAGTCATGGTAAGTGCTTTGACGTCTAAAGGGAGTCAAGAAGCACTGCGAAGTCTTGAACTTGGCGCAGTTGATATTGTGGAAAAACCAAAACTGGATGTTCGGGAAGGACTTGAAGAAATCTCTATCCAGATCTGCGATAAGATTAAAGCTGCTGCACAGGCAAGGCTAAAGACTGCACGCCAACGCTATCTTACACCTACAAAAAAACTCAGTGCTGATGCAATTCTTCCTGCAAGTACCTCAGATTCAAAAAATAAAGGACAGGAATCCTTGATTGCTATAGGAGCCTCAACTGGAGGGACTATAGCATTAAGAGAACTCTTAACTCCGCTACCTGCAGAAATGCCGGGTATTGTAGTTGTGCAGCACATGCCCAAGGCATTCACAAAGTCTTTTTCAGAAAGTCTGGATAAGGATTGCCGTTTGAACGTTCGCGAAGCATGTGAAGGAGAAAAAGTAGAGCGTGGAAAAGTGTTGGTTTCTCCTGGTGATCAACATATGATGCTGAGGCTTGATGGAAATGGATACTCAGTCACTATGAACAATGGTGAGCTTGTTAATAGGCATCGTCCTTCGGTTGATGTTCTCTTTCGTTCAGTTGCAAATCTGGCTGGATCAAATTCAATCGGAGTAATCCTAACCGGTATGGGAGACGATGGAGCAAGAGGAATGGTTGAAATGCATAAAGCTGGATCTCACAATTTAGCGCAGGACGAAGATTCGTGTGTAGTTTACGGCATGCCCCGCAAGGCAGTAGAAAATGGTGCGGTGGACGAAGTTCTTAATATCGAAGGAATTTTAAAGCGTTTAATTGAACTAAGTTAAAGAAGTTTTTCATAACTGAGTAATTAATCAAAAATCTAAAAAAATACATCTCTCGGTCCCTGCGAAGTCACTCTTACTATTCCTTTTTTGTTGCTAAGTTTGGTCTGTTAACTTTCTTGAAACGAACTGCTGGTGACGTTGATGTTGGGCAAAAAAATTAAGTTCAGGGCCTTCTGGAACTATACGGGATGGATTTATTGTATGGTGGCTGTAATAGTAGTGTTGCTTTATGTGTTCCAAGTTGACAGTCTCGGAAATCCCAGGTTGCTGAAACAGATCACGGACGTATCCTGAAAGCACTGGGGAGTCGCAAATGCTATACTTGTTTGTTTTAAAGTGGGAGAAATAAACTGCATCAAAGCGTACAAGTGTAGTGAACAAACGCCAGTCTGCCTCAGTGATAGTTTCGCCAAGAAGGTAACGCTGTTTGCTCAGTCTTGATTTAAGATCATTCATGCAATCAAATAGTCTGGCAAATGCGTCTTGATATGCCTTTTGTGATGTGGCAAATCCGCACCGGTACACCCCATTGTTAATATTTTGATAAATATTTGAATTGATTAAATTTATCTCTTCAACCAACTCTTCAGGATAATAGTCCTTCTTTACTGGAGTAAATTCATTGAAAGCAGAGTTGAACATTCGTATAATTTCCGATGACTCGTTGCTGACAATGGTCTCAAGCTTAGTGTCCCATAGAATAGGAACAGTTACTCTACCACTGTATTCAGGTTTTGCTCTAGTATATAGCTGGTGTAGGCATTTGTAACCGTATAAATTGTCACCAGTTTCTCCCTTCCAGTCTTCAAAAACCCAGCCCTGATCAAGCATATGAGGATGTACGATGGATAACGGTAAAATATTATCAAGTGATTTAAGTTTGCGAAAGATCAGCGTACGGTGAGCCCATGGACATGCAAGAGACACATACAGGTGGTACCTCCCTGGTTCTGCAGTGAACCCTGATTTACCACTAGGGCCTGCAGATCCATCGGGGGTAATCCAACTGCGGAACTGAGAATCTTCTCGGACGAATTCCCCGTTTGTTTCATTGGTGTTATACCAGCGGTCTTTCCACTTTCCTTTAATCAACAAGCCCATTTACTTATATCCTGATATGCTTTTATATGTTTAAAAATATAAATTATTATTAAATTAAGTTTTGCTTTGAATTGACTAATATTTGAGGGCATAGAAAACTTATGTTACTTACAGTTTTTTGCCAGCCATTCTGCCACTTTTGGAAATTTTGATATATTATCTTGATGTTTACTTAGCAAAGGGAATTTTTCCAAAATAGTTTCAGGTATTCCATCGATTATCCCACCTGAAATCCATCCACACAATCGCCAAGCAGCCAGGTCAGCTACAGTTAGGGAATCATTGACAAAGTAACCAGTATTGCCATTTCTCTCCAGTAATGTCTCCATGAAACCCAACCAAATAGGTAGAACGGTCTCCACCAGTTCTTTTCTCATTAACATACTTTTATCTGAATTTTGTTCTTTCAGGGCAGGTCTTATCTTAAATGTAATGTCTGTGGCAAGATCTATAACCTCATCAACTTTTGCTGCATAGAAATTATTATCTGTGGGATATAATCCGCTAATTTTTCCACAAAATCGGGCGATTGCTCCAGTTTGAGCAATGGTTTTGCCATCAACTTGAAGAATGGGGAACTGACCAAAAGGAAATAATCCCTCAGCTTTCATTTTTTTAATTTCCTCTCTTGATGGGCGAATATCTTCAAACTCTATTCCACCAATAAATAATGCAATACGGCTAATTTCGGCACGCCAGAATGGTAAATCAGGATAAATAAGTTGTAATTTCATATGCAAAGTTTAAATAAAGCTGTTTAAAAAATTTATATATTTAAAAATAAATGTTAGTTTAATAGGCCAATTAATTTATATGTATTTAAATTCATTTTAGCCGCTTTAATTGTAGCTAACTCAGTTTTTTTTGGAAACTGCAAATTTATCATATGAAATAATTTGTTATACAAAAGGAACAATATCTTGACAGATTATGGGCTTGTTCGTAGATCATGTGTCTATGCTTACAACTCCTTTTACCGAGTATTCAATGTACTATTTTGTTTACATTTACAAAAACAACATTCCCTTAGAAAAATAATTTTTGAATAGAAAATATGAAAATAAACATTCAATTAAAAGATGAACAAAAAGATTTCTTAGACCAAGTCATAAATGAACATTCCCTTAAAAACACTGAAACATCTATACAATCCTTGGTCAGTGCAATATTGGAAAATTATGAACATGAAAATGTTTTTGGGGAAATCCGCTGTATTGGTGGATGTTTCTCAACTGACGAGACAATTTCAGTTGAATTTAATGATGAGCATGTGTCAAAGATGAAGGAAATCTTCAAACAATATGAATTTGAAGACTACGATTCTGAAGAAGAAGAGCTTAGCAAAATCGTTCGCAGCATAATTAATTATGCCGATCAAGAAGCAGATATAGAAAAGATTTTCTCTTAGTTTCGATATCGCTTATTAATGGATTTAAAGGATCGAATTGAAAATTTTTTTCAGATTAAATTTAGGTTAAGAAATTTTACTGATATATTTGTCGATAGTATTCATTAACTCAGTTCTTTCTTCTATGGTTGGATTAAAATTTTTGGACAAATAAGGAGAGACCATTTTGCGGTCAAAATAAAATCCACCACTATTTAGAGATTCCCCTGTAAGTAATAACCAGAGAATAGTATCTATCCCCTCATCCATATTTCTAAGCCTTTTCCCCATGATTCTGGAAAAAACGGGCAATGAACTGCTTAATCCGTCCGTTTTTACCCATCCTGGATGCATACTGAAGATTTTGATTTTATTCCAAAAATCCTGTTTTGATAGTTCTTGTGTTAATGTTACCTGTGCTCTTTTTACATTTGCGTAAACTGAGACCTTTTCATAATTTTTGTTATGAAATAATGATTTCAAATCAAGTTTTTT
>CACERX010000071.1 GCA_902562015.1 uncultured SAR324 cluster bacterium | reverse complement strand
TTCAGTATTTGCTCTCTTTCCTTCAGATACTCCATTATTCACAGTAAATGTTAAATATAAAAATAAAATGCGGCAGGAGTCAGTTGTGGTAAATGGAGATGAACTTCATAGTCAAAATTATAGGCTGAAGCTGACTCAGGGAAATCTCATCAATGAAATTAAGTCCGGGACTCTTTGTCCCGGTTTGTTTATTGGATTTACTGCTTTGAGTTTTGTCAACGGATTTGTTTGTTTCGGGAGTTTCGAACAAGTTGAGTATCTTGCAGTTTTTAAACAAAAGTGGCTGAAACTTAATCTTCTGGATAATGAAATTGTTCGCAAGTCAAATACTAGTGCTTTTACAAGCGGACGCTGCGTGGATGAGTCAGGTGAAGGAATATATCCATTGGACATTCTGTTTGGCCTAGGAATGAGATTCAATAAAAATCAAACTGTCGGTGAACTATTGGGACCTTTGATATCTCGTTTGCTAAAATGAAGTGCTATTATCTAGGAATGCAAGTGATATATGGCTTAAGATTGAACTTGCTTTAAGTACTTAATTCTCTTAGTTTTATATGCACAATTAATTATTTAAAAGGTTTTATCACTTTAAATTCTTACATAAATAATCCTGTAAAAAGGTATGTGCAGATACATGCTTTAATCTAGAATAGCTCCTTAATTTTCTCCAAACATATCAGGTGATCATTTCCACATTCCCAATCCTTTCGATAATTATCTTTTCTCCATTACTGGGTATTGCTCTGGTAGGCATCTTCAGGGAAGAAGCTAACGGCATACCAGCTCGTGTTAGTGCAATTTTCAGCAGCGGCATTACTTTCCTAATAAGTCTTTATCTCTGGTTTAATTTTGATTCAACCGTTGCAGAGCTGCAGATGGTTGAGCGCATCCCATGGATAAAACAATTCAACATAGAATACTTCCTGGGATTGGATGGCCTTAACCTTTTCTTTCTGCTGATTATAAACTTCATCACACCTCTTGCTCTGCTTGGCTCTTGGAATTTAGAGAAAAGCAACTGGCAATTCCAAATCCAAATGCTTCTACTGCAAATAGGCATGCTTGGCTGTTTTGCGGCGATGGATGTAATATTGTTCTATGTATTTTTTGAGTTGATGCTTATTCCTATGTATTTATTGATAGGCATTTGGGGAGGATCAAATAGGCTTTATGCAACCATCAAATTCTTTCTATACACCTTTCTTGGTTCACTGCTGATGCTGGTGGCTCTTCTATACACAGCGACCCTACATATGGATTTACATGGAGTATGGTCTTTCAGCGTTCTGGACTGGTATGGCATGGACATTCCAGTTGATACTCAGTATTGGCTTTTCCTAGGATTCGCAGCCGCTTTTGCAGTAAAAATTCCTATTTTCCCTCTTCATACATGGCTTCCAGACGCGCACTATGAGGCCCCTACAGCTGGATCAGTCCAGCTTGCTGCAGTTTTGCTAAAATTTGGACCTTATGGTTTTTTACGTTTTGCCATGCCTATTTTTCCTGCTGCGGTTTATGAGCTTTCTACGTTCTTCTTAGTGCTGGCCTTAATCGGAATAATTTATGGAGGAATGGTGGCAATGGTCCAGCCGCAGATAAAAAGGCTTATTGCCTATTCATCTGTAGCCCACATGGGCTATATAGTCCTCGGTTTATTCGCACTTAACATACAAGGGCTTTATGGAAGTTGGATTCAGATGATAAATCATGCAATTGTAACTGGAGCACTTTTCCTGATTGTCGGCATGATTTACGAACGGACTCACACGCAGGAGATTTCAGATTATGGTGGGGTCGCACATACAATGCCTAAATTTTCAATATTTCTTATCTTCTTTTCAATGGCTTCAATCGGTCTGCCAGGACTTAATGGATTTGTTGGTGAAGTGCTGACAATGATTGGTGCCGCAAAGGTCAACATATGGTATGGAATTGTTGCAGCATTCGGAGTATTGATTGCAGCAATTTATATGCTTTGGATGGTTCAGCGTGTAGTTTTTGGTCCACTTACAAAGGATATGGTAAAACGCCTTAATGATTTTACATTACGTGAAGTTGTTGTTCTTGTACCTCTTGTTTTCTGGACCATTTTTCTTGGTGTTTATCCTCAACCATTCTTTGATCGCATCGAAGTAAGCATTAATCATTACATCCAGTTAATCAAATCACAGGAACCACGCTTTGCAAAAGATGAAGCAGAGAGTCCTGGATTAACAAAATTCCTTGTATGGAATTTGGAAGATTAATGGAGCAGGGAAATGCCCCTCCAGATACACAACTCATTATCCGGCAAAAAAGAAGATTTTAATCCTGTACACGAAGGGAAGGCCTCTCTATACGTTTGCGGTCCTACAGTATACGGAGATAGTCACCTTGGTCACGCCAAAGCATATGTCAGCTTTGACATAATTCTAAGATATCTGCGCTATAGCGGATTAAAAACTTTTTACGTGCAAAATATCACTGATGTCGGACATCTGATGGGAGATGGCGACGAAGGTGAGGATAAACTTCTTAAAAGAGCACGTGAACTGGAACAGGAACCCATGGCTGTTGCTGAATATTTTTCTAGAAGACATTTTGAAGCAATGGACAGGATGGCTGTGATTCGGCCTGACATCAGTCCAAGAGCAACCGGACATATTACTGAACAGCTAGAAGCAATTGAAAAGCTGATTGAACAGGGACTTGCCTACGAATCCAATGGCTCAGTTTATTTTGAAATCAAAAAGGATCCTAAATACGGTGAACTCTCCAACAGAGAAATCGATCAGATGCTTGGAGGAGCTCGTGTTGATGTTCGGAAAGAAAAGCGCCACCCAGGAGATTTCGCGCTTTGGAAACGTGCTGAACCGGGACACTTGATGCGCTGGCGTGATCCGTTTAGTGGATGGGGATATCCAGGGTGGCATACTGAGTGCGTAGTAATGAGCACACGCTATCTTGGAGACGAATTTGATATCCATGGAGGAGGTATGGATTTAAAATTTCCTCACCATGAATGTGAAATTTCTCAAGCCAGGGGACTCAACAAACCATTTGCAAGAAAATGGATCCATACAAATATGCTGACAATTGATGGACAAAAAATGAGTAAATCCTCAGGAAATTTTGTTTCACTTCCGGAATTATTTAAAAATTTTGATCCCTTGATGGTTCGCTACTTCATTGCTGCCAGTCATTACCGTTCAGTAGTAGATTTCAATGAAAAAGCACTTCAATCTGCTGAAGTATCACTGAAACGCCTGCACCAAACTGTTCAAAAATTACGAGAATTAAAACCTGAAAAAGCCAAGCCATCAGGAAAAAATTTTCAAGAATTCCGTAGACGTTTCTGCCTGGCAATGGATGATGATTTTTCAGCACCTCAGGCATTAGCCGTATTATTTGATTTAAACCGTGAAGCAAATAATCTGATCTCAGAAAAAAATCCTGATACTGAGGCAGTTACAGATGCAGAACATCTATTTTCTTCATTGGGAGGGGATGTCCTGGGCATCATTCCTGAATCAATTCAAGCAAACCATTCCGAACAGCATATGAACGAAGTGATGGGGATCTTGGTTGAGCTGCGAGCAAGATTACGTGAAAAAAAAGATTTTGAAAGCGCTGATCTCATTAGGAATCATCTAAAGAAAATCGGTATAGTGTTTAAGGACACCAGGGAAGGAACAAACTGGGAGATAGAAAAAAATAATTAACAACTATCTGCTATTAAAATAATAAAAATATACTTCCTAACATGAAAGAAGAAAAAGCCAGACATATTGCTTTACGATTATATAACCTAATTTCACCTCTGAAAGGCTGGGTTATATTAAGCATAGTGTGCATGGCTGGATACAATATCTTCACTGCAGCACCTGCATATTATGCAAAAGATATTGTTGATGCCATTGTGTATGGAGACAATCCGGAAATGAAGCAGTATTTTCTGGTTGGCTTAGGACTGGTAATAGTTTTTGCAGTTAAGGGTTTTTTC
This sequence comes from uncultured SAR324 cluster bacterium, assembly GCA_902562015.1. The sequence continues at coordinate 567 of CACERX010000071.1, read as the reverse complement.
TTTTTTGGTCACAGCTATTGTGTAGGTCACCTTGTCCAGAGTCTTATCCTTAAACTAAGGCAGCATCTTTTTGACCATCTCGTCAATCTTTCTCTCACCTTCTTTAACAGTTCAAAAACAGGTGATTTGATCTCACGTTTCACGAACGATTTGCACGCATTCCAGAATATGATGCATGTCGGTGTGGCAGGTCCATTCAGGGATATTCCTCAATTCTTTTTGCTATTGGGAATAATGTTTTTACGTAGCTGGCAGCTTGCTTTAGTAACTATGATAATTATACCAGTTGCTATTCTATTTATTCATAATTTTGGTCAGAGAAACAAGATTGCAGTTAGCAAAAGGCAGATTAGTTTTGGGGGACTAAGCAGCCTGCTGGTGGAAACAATTACTGGTGTGCGAGTGGTAAAGGCTTTTGGAATGGAGAAATACGAGAGCAAGAGGTTCAAAAGTGCTAACGATGAACTATATAAAAACCACATGCGTTCAATAATGATTGATTCATACTCTTATCCGATTATAGAAATTGTTGGAGCTACAGCCGGAGCCACTATCGTGGCATTTGGC
>CACERX010000070.1 GCA_902562015.1 uncultured SAR324 cluster bacterium | reverse complement strand
TCTATGCATAATATTTACTCAATTTAGAATAAAAAAAATAAATTTGTAATCTTTTCTGCTACAAATTTTTAAATCCTTGTATTTGCAAGGGATTACAGAGGAAGTTAGTGGAGACGAGGGGGATCTGAGTCATATTCATTAATTATCAATATTTTTCACTCTAAATATATTTAATACTTTGATCCTTTTCATCAAATAAATGTAAGCCATCTAATTTGAAAGATAAGCTAACTTTCTGACCTACATTTGCCTTAGGTTGCTCAGAACTAATTGCAAAAATAGATTTACCTGAAACAATTAGCCCTACTATCCAATCAGCTCCTGTTGGTTGAACAGTTTCAACAATTGCTTCTATTTCTCCTTCATTAACAGCAACCATACGTATGGATTCTGGTCTAATGCCCAAAGTCTTGATTTTGTTTTTGGTTAATTTAGTTTTTCTAACTAAACAATCAACAATTTCTCCCCCATTCTCAACCTGAATCACATTCATTGGAGGACTTCCTACAAATTTTGCAACAAAAAGAGATTTTGGGGTTCTATATATGTCCATAGGTTTTGCTAGCTGTTCTATAATTCCATTATTCATAACTGCAATGGAAGTAGCGAGTGTCATTGCTTCCATTTGGTCGTGTGTAACAAAAATAATGGTAGAACCAAGAGCTTGATGTAATCTTTTCAATTCAGCTCTCATTTCCAAACGAAGATTTGAGTCTAAATTTGAAAGAGGTTCGTCTAGCAAAAGTAGACTAGGTTTAACAGCCAACATACGAGCAAGAGCAACTCGTTGTTGTTGACCACCGGAAAGTTCAGATGGATACCGATTCCTTAATCCTTCGAGATGAAAAAGCTTCTCCAGTTCTTTATAACGATCTTCCTTTTCTTTCACAGATTTTTTCTGCATAACCAAGCCAAACACTATATTTTGAAAAACTGTCATGTGTGGCCACAAAGCATAACTCTGAAACATTAAACCGAGGTTTCTTTTTTCTGTTTTTAAGTAGTCACCATTTTTAGAAGAAAAGAAGGTTTGATTACCATAATGGATTTCACCATTATCAGGACTTTCTAAGCCTGCAATCATCCGTAATGTAGTGGTTTTACCACAACCTGAAGGACCAAGTAGACACACAAATTCTCCAGAAGAAAAAGTTACTGATAGATTGTCTACAGCAAGAGAATTCCTGCCAAAATATTTAGTTATTGAATTTAATTTTACTTCATACATTTTCAACCTCCCAATCCGGTAGCAAGATTAGTTTTAGTCACACGATTTAAAATCAAAACAGAAATCATCACAACAACTCCAATAATTAAAATAGTAGCATTTGCAAGTTGTGTATAACCAAAATCTAAAAACCTTATAGATTGAGTTGTAAGTAATTCTGTACCTGGTGTGACTAACATTACAACTAAGCTTAGCTCTTTCATTCCGGTAATAAATGGAAGAATAATTGCTACAACAAGTGCTGATTTCTGCAAAGGTGCTAAAATTGAAACTGTTCTGCGCCAAAAACCTGCTCCTAAAACCATGCCTGCCTCTTCTGGTTCAGGTCCTACTTGCATCATTGCTGAAATTCCAGACCTAGATGCATAGGGTAGGTATGTAACTACCATAACAAGAATTAGTAAACTCAAAGATCCGTATAAAGCTGGGATAGGGCCTCTAGATACAGCAAATAATGATAAAAATGCTGCCGCAAATGCTAAACCCGGCATTAAATAAGGTAAAAAAGATAATTGGCGAAGATATGCTGAGATAAAACCACCTGGCAATCTTACTACTGCATATCCGACTATTAACCCTAAAATACCACAAATTATTGCTGCAGACCCTGCAATCAAAAAACTATTGCGAAGTGCAATGATTACTTCTGGACTAGTAAAAATTCCAGGTTGGTCCATACCAGGGACATCAATACCTGTCCAGTATGCAAAACCAAAATTTGAAAGAGCAAAATTTCCAGGCTCTCTCATGAGTGTTGATAAAGCCAAAACTAAAAATGGACCAAATGCAGCTACCAAAAAAATAATCCAAGCAAAAATTGTTGTTGGAACACGAAACACACCTAATTTAGAAGGAGGTCTCTTAATTCCTTTTCCACCAACCGTAACAAACCTTTGCCATTTTTTAACAACAGATATATCAACTAATAACAACATTATTCCTATAAAACTTAGTACAATTGCAATTACTGCTACTACTCCAGATTCATTTGAACGAACACTAGAATATAATGATGTAGAAAGTAAAGTGTATTTTGCTGGGGTGCCTAAAATATAAGGAGTTGCAAATGTTCCTAATGTTCGTGCAACAGTAAGCAGCAAAACTGACATTGTAGTGGGTATTAAAAGTGGCATTATAATTTTGGCCCAAACTGCTATTTTTTTTGCTCCTAAAGTAGTTGCAACCTCTTCTAACTGTATATCTATTTTATTAAGAGCATTTGAAAATAGTAAAAAAGCAAAAGGGAAATAACTTAGAGCCATACATATTGCAATAGGTAATGGACCATAAGCTAACCAATCAGGAGGATTAATCCCAAAAGCTTCTAACATCCCTAGTGGACCGCTAATTTTTCTATTTTTAAACATTGTGATCCAAGCTGTGGCTATTGCTTGAGATGGCAGCATATAAGGAATGATAAGTAAAAAACCTAAATATTTACGACCTAGAATATTTGTACTTGTAACAAGTGAAGCTAGAATTAGTCCTAAAATTAAAGCTATCAAAGTTGCAAAAACTGAAACAGTAAGAGAATTTAAAAGAGGTGTCCAAAATATATTTTCACTAATAGATGAGAAAAAAACCCTGTCAATATATTTGTATGTAAAATCACCAAATTTACCTCCAGATAAAATAGCATCCATTCTTGTCAATCTTATTGAATTAGATAAGATTGAAAATATTGGAGCAATTACTAGATATGTCAGAATTATAACAAGGAAAGAACCAATTACTAAACTGGGGCGGGAAAATAAATTTGAAAATTTTATTCTAATTCTAACTCCGAAAGATGGTTTTTCTATTAACTTTAATGAGCCCAAGAAAATTTAATATGTAGTATTTTTTGAAAGGCGACACAATTTTTTTGCGCCGCCTCAATAAATTTAGTTACTATGTTTAATCCAGAAATCCATTAGAATCTGTCTACGTTTAGCAACATTTGTATTATTAGAAACTAATAATGTACCATCCCATGCTTCAGCAGTAGGATATGGATTATCAGGACTTGAACCAAGTGATGAGTTAGAGGAATAAGCTCCTACAACTCCTACCCATGGATTAGCTCCCTCTTGAGTCAAAACATAATAAGCAAGTAGTTTCGCTGCATTTGGATGTGGAGCTCCTTTTACAATCTGCATGTACGTTGGCTGATTCAATCCTTTGAAAGGATGAACATCACAAAGAGCTAAAGCTAAGTTCTTCTTTTTATTCTCTCGATGACGACCTAAAGAATAAATTCCAATTGGAGCTTTATCCTGTCCTCGAGTTCCAACAGATACTGCAATTTCATAATCTTCGTTGTATAAAACTGGCTTATTAGCAGCAAGTCTTTTAACAAATTCTAATCCAGCATTAGCTTCAGTAAGCTTTAAATCCTTTCCATAATGTTTTTTATAAGAAGCAACTAAATCTTCTGATCTGTCTTCCATTGCGGAAAACATTTGTAGCATTGAAGATGCTATTCGAGGATCCCACATGTGAAATCTGCCGGACCATTCCTTTTCGGTAAGTTGCCATAAACTTTTAATTGGGCAATTATCTCCATAAGTCTCAGAATTGTATCCAAAAACAAAAGGCTGCCATAGATAAATTAATGGATCACGACTATTTGAAGGAATATTATTAATTAGAAATGGTGGAACATAATTCTCAACAAATCCTTGCGGTGTCAAAACGGTATCTAGCATTGGTCCGTCATCGTATCCAACTAAATCGACTATTACATTTCCAGAACTAACTTCCCTTACAATTCTCTCTGTCATTTCAGAGTCTTTCATTTTTGTTGCGAGAACTTTGACTCCATATTTTTTCTCAAAGGCTTTAGCAACTTTTTTACCCATACGGCTTGAATGCCAGTATGTAGCTACCTCACCTTCTTTCTGAGCAGCAGCAATTAATTCATCTAAACTGTGGCCGCCCGCAAAGGATATTGAAGGTAGAATTAATAAAGCTATTCCAATAAGAAATGATGGAAAAATATTTAATACGTTTTTAGTTTGCATATAAATCTTCTTTCTAAAAATTTAAAATTAAATGATTAAGTGATTTCAGACTTTTTTCAATAAAATAGATATTTTCAAAGTTTTGCAATTAATGTTTCATAAGCACCTCTTTTGCTGAAGATTAATTGTTGATTAATCATTTAAATACTATATAAATGCGTATCTTATGCTTTATTTAATCTATGTCAAGATCATTTCCTCAGATTTAGAGGCAATTTATGAAAGGGTACTAAGATATAGCGCTAACGGGTCTTACTGCCTTTGAGTCTATTTCTTAGAAGGTTAAATAATTAAATTGATTGAGATGGGAATGGTTTTGGAGAGAAAACTAAAGGGAGGACTGAATGGATATGCTAATTATTAATAAATCCTAATG
>CACERX010000069.1 GCA_902562015.1 uncultured SAR324 cluster bacterium | reverse complement strand
TTGTTACTGGTGGAGCTGGTGCGATTGGAAGCAATCTAAGCAGAGCATTGGCAGAAGCAGCAGCATCCAGAGTTATTATTCTGGATGACCTATCTTCTTCTTATGACTGGAACATACCTAATCTTCCTAATGTGCTCTTTGTCAAAGGCAGTATCACAAACGATATTGATCTAAAGAGGGTATTTCACGAAAAACCTACCTACGTATTCCATATGGCCGCTTTTTTCGCTAACCAGAACTCAGTGGATTATCCAGAAAAGGATCTTCTTGTTAGCCAGTTGGGGACGATCAAGATACTCGAGCATGCAGTACTGCAGGGAGGTATCAGGCGTATTGTTTATGCTGGATCCGGTTGTTCGATTTATGGGGCTCAGGCACCCTTACCGTTAAAGGAAGAGTTTTTTTCTATGCACCTCAGTACCCCTTACCAGATTTCCAAGATGGCTGGGGAGCTTTATTGTAACTTTTACTGGCATCATTATGGACTACCCATCGTAAAGACCCGCTTCTTCAATTCCTACGGACCTGGTGAGGTCCCAGGACAATACCGAAATGTGATTCCAAATTTCATTTATTGGGCGATGAAGGGACAACCGCTACCAATAACCGGAGACGGTAAGATGACTAGAGACTTCACCTATGTAGAAGACGTTGTGGATGCCCTTCTCCGGGCTGGAGTTAGAGAAGAGGCGATAGGTCAAGAAATGAATATTGCTTCAGCAGCCGAGACTGAGATCGTCGAGATGGCCAATAAGGTTAATGAACTTACAGGCAACAAAGCAGGATTACTTTATACCGATCGACGTAAGTGGGATACCAAGTATAGGCTTCTGGCCAGCGTAGATAGGGCGCGGAAGTTGTTGGGCTATGAAACGAAAACTAATTTTACAACAGGATTGCTAAATACGATTCGTTGGTTTGAAGAAAACTGGGAGTCTATCCAAAATGATGCTGAATTTCCGCCAGGTATGTCCTCGGCAGTTAAGAATTATGTCCCCATACAGGAACACTAAATCTTTTGAAACAGGTCGTACAAAATTACAAAACCGGTGAAGTAAAACTTCGCGAGGTCCCTGTTCCTGAGTGCAGCTCCAAGAGTGTTCTTGTAAGGAACCGCTTTTCATTGATTAGCATTGGAACTGAACGTTCCATTATTGAACTGGGAAAGAAGTCTTTAGCAGAAAAGGCACTGGCCCGCCCCGATCTGGTGCGTAGGGTCTGGGAGAAATCTAAAAAGGAAGGATTGGTCAAGACATGGCAGGAGGCTATGGGGCGCCTCGACACTCCAACACCACTTGGATACTGCTGTGCAGGGGAAATTCTGGAATGTGGCAATATAGTTACTGAAGTGTCTCCAGGAGATCGTGTTGCATGCATAGGTCAAGGTTTTGCCAGTCATGCAGAAATCGTCTCCATACCTGCCAATCTCATGGTTAAAATTCCAAAAGGAGTGTCTGAAGAGCAAGCATCATTTGGAATGTTGGGAGTTATAGCGCTTCACGGTATCCGTTGTGGAGGTCTAACATTTGGCGGTCGTGTAGCGGTTATGGGATTGGGGCTTTTAGGTCTACTCACTTTGCAAATGCTTCGTGCTTACGGATGTCAAGTTATAGGTTATGATCCTGATCCTGAGAAGGTTAACATAGCAAAGCAGCTTGGTTTTGAAGAAGTAGTAAGTCAATGGGCGGACCTTAATGCACTTGTGGAAACCCAAACACATTCCTCAGGAGTTGATTCTGTCTTGATTACAGCATCTACAAAAAAACGAGAACCTGTTGATCAGGCAATTAAGTTATGTCGTGCCAAGGGTAAAATCGTTGTTGTTGGAGTGGTAGATATCCATCCTGATCGAAATGAACTTTGGCAAAAAGAAGTGGATCTGATTGTTTCAAAGGCAGCTGGTCCAGGGTCTTTGGATCCGCTTTACGAGATTGAAGGTGTGGATTTACCTATTGGAGATGTTCGGTGGACACAGAAACGTAATCTCGAAGAGTTTCTCAGGCTTCTGCAAATAGAGAAAATTAATGTCAAACATCTGATATCTCATCGTTTTCCTATTGATTCCGCTGAGAGTGCTTATTCACAATTAATGTCAGGCACCATTAGTAATCCAGTAGGAGTTTTACTGGAATATCCTGAATCATCAGTCCTTCATCGACATCTCACGCTTCCTAATGCATCTTCCAAACCTAGGAATCATACAGGTAAAATCAGGATTGGGGTTATTGGAGCAGGTCTTTTTGGGAAAGCTCTCCTATTGCCGGCTCTTCAAAAAGAAAAAGATTTTTTTCTACACACTCTAGTTACTCGTTCCGGAGCTAATTCTGAACATAACACGAGAAAATTCGGGTTTGAGATTCAAGCCACTAAGGAATCAGCGGTTTGGGATTCTGACCAGATAGAAGCAGTAGTTGGGCTGACACCACATCACCATCATTCTTCTTTGGTGGAATCGTCTATTAGAACAGGAAAAGCGTTATTTATTGAAAAGCCTTTTTGCATATCTGAGGAGGAATTGCAAAATCTGCAATCGATTGCTGAATCAGCAAGGCAATTACCCGTGGTCATGGTTGGCCATAATCGTCGTTTTTCTCCTCACACAAAGCAACTTCAAAAGTGGCTTTTACTTCGAAAGAATCCGGCGGTGTTCCAACTTAGAGTCAATTCCGGATTTGTACCTTACAACCATTGGGTGCACTCTGAAGAAGAGGGACGAAGTCGTATTGTAGGTGAGATGACTCACTTCATTGATCTTCTACAGGCTTTAACAGAATCGAAGGTAATACGTGTGCATGCCGAACGGATTGGAGGGGATAATCGAAGCTCAGTTAATAATGACAACATTGCTGTGGCGATGAAATTTAAGGAAGGTTCTGTGGCTAATTTGACCTATACTGCTTCTGGAGACAAATCCTACTCCCGTGAGGAATTGGAAATATTTTTCGAAGGTAACACTTTGGTTTTGAAAGATTTTCGAATGAGCAAAAGACATCTTGGAGGAAAGACCGATACTTTCAAAACACTGAGGAAACAAATGGGATATCGTGAGGAACTCAAGCATTTTGCCTTATGCGTCAAAGGACAGGACTCTAATTCGATCTCTCTGAATGAGGCCTTTGACACAATGAGAACCGTTCTCGCGATTGAGAAATCTCTTGCATTAGGTCAGGCAATTAGTTTGTCTTAGACCAGAATTAAGTGAGTTTGTTATTCACATAACTCTTAAGAAATCCATTCTCAGTAAACCTTGAAAATTCTTCTGGTAACCGATTCTTTTCCGCCTGAGATTCGTTCTGCCTCGCATCTTATGCTGGAACTGACACGTGAGTTAAAGAAAAGAGGACATGATCTGACTGTAATCACTTCATGGCCTGAGTATAACCTCGAGGGGGGTCTATCTAGGCAATATTTTGAGAAAGAAAATGAAAATGGAGTTGTAATCCTTAGAATTAGAACATTACCACATCACAATGTGAACTACCTTGTCAGAGGGTTCGCTCAACTCTTGATGCCCTTTCAGTTTCTTTGGAAGCTTTGGAAGTACCGAATAAGAGTTGAAAAATGCATCATTTATAGTCCTCCACTTCCATTGGCATTTGTTGGAATTGGACTGCGTTTTTTTGGTGCCAAAACATTACTGAATCTGCAGGATCTTTTTCCTCAAAATGCAATTGATTTGGGTGTATTAAAAAATCCTTTACAAATTATGTTTTTCCGCACCATCGAATCACTCTCTTATAGATATTCTAATTTTATCACGGTGCATTCAGAAGGGAATCGTAACATGGTGTTGGACCAGGATCCTTCATTGGAGAAGAAATTGTTCATTCTCCACAATTGGTATGGTTTCGAAAATGTTCAATCAAAGAACTCCGTAGATTTCCGCAAAAAATGGAATATTCCTAATCCTATTATAGCCGTTTTCGCTGGTGTAATGGGGCCGTCACAACATTTGGAATTACTGCTATACTTAGCTGAAAAGATGCAAGATGATACCGAATTACTTTTTCTTTTAGTTGGAGATGGACAAGAAAAAATCAAGTTACAAAAGATAGCTCAGGAAAAATTATTAAGTAATGTTCGCTTTGAAGACTTCGTCTCTCATAAAGTATATCCTGAGTTATTAAGCATTTGCAGTATTGGTTTGGTTTGTCTCAGTCCGCTGAACAAAACTCCTGTTGTGCCAGGAAAAATTTTAGGTTACATGGCAGCTGGATTACCGATTGCAGCTTTCCTCCATACTTCCAGTGATGGACACAAAATTATAAAATCAGCTCAATGTGGTTTTTCTGCAGATTCTGCAGAAAAAGATGCATGTGTTAAATCAATGAGAAAATTATTATCTCAAAGAAATACCTTTGCCAAATTTGGACAAAATGGGAAAAGCTATGCAAGAAAAAATTTTTCAAAAGAAGTCTGCATTTCTCAATTGGAATCAATGCTTGAAAAAACAGAAAAATGAAAATTCTGATCATCTTTGGTACGCGTCCAGAGGCAATCAAGATGGCACCGCTTGTTCTAAGTCTGCGTATATATTTTGATGTAAAGGTCTGTGTTACAGGACAGCATAGAGAGATGCTTGATCAAGTACTAAAACTGTTTCAAATTATTCCAGATTATGATTTAAAGCTAATGAAGCCAAACCAAAACTTGTCAAATTTGGCAAGCGAGGTGCTAAATGGAGTAACGCATATTTTACTACAGGATGAATTTGACTGGGTTTTAGTTCAAGGAGACACAACATCTTCAATGGCAGGAACAATGGCTGCTTTCTTTCAAAAAGTCCCTATTGGTCATGTGGAGGCAGG
>CACERX010000068.1 GCA_902562015.1 uncultured SAR324 cluster bacterium | reverse complement strand
AGCATTTCCTATTTTTCCATATATATCTGGACGGGCATTTGGATTTGCACCGTAAAGTGTCACAGAATCAAATGCAGTGCTAAGTCGCGAAGCAGGCTGTCCTTTAGCCAGCAGGTGAAATCGCCGATTTGTGCGTTCAGCAATTCCTTCTCCTGCAAACATGCGTGTTGGATCCTCACCTTCTCTTTTGAAAGGAAATACTCCTGCGGTAAATGGGAAACTTCCTGGAAAATTTTCCATTCCTAGCCACAATACAATTTCTCCCCAGTCTTTAAATTTAGGCGTGGCAATTTTTGGTATTTTGGTTCCGGAAATACTTGTGCGAAAATTTTCAATATCCTTTGTTTTTCCTCGTACTATGAAGCTGTAATTATCTTTCATGTATTCCTGACGATTATTTTCGAACTCATTAAGTTGATTTCTCAATGACTCAGGAAGTTTTTGCAATTTTTCATTGTAAAGTTCTTCAACAGCAATAGTTTTGCTATTATCATTACCATTTTCTGCAATCGATTCTGCAATTCCAGAATTTAATCCTGTGATTTGCTGGATTGTTCCAAGTAGTTGACTGCATTCAGAGGCTATTTCAGCATGTTCCCTAACCTGAATTTTGTATTTCCTGATAGTAGAAGATATTTGCCTTAAATATTCTTTTCTCTCAGCAGGTATCAGTTCTGAAATTTCAGAAACAGCAAAATCAGATTTTTGGTTGCGTATCCAGTTAAGACCTTTTTTTTCTATCAGCAAATCTATCAATTTATAATAAAACCATTTTGTACCAAGGTCATTAAATCGGTTAGCTACAACGCCAAATACAGGAAGTGATTCAGGTTCAGCATCAAAGTCAAGGTGGCTACGACAATATTGCTTTCTTACAGCACGCAAGGCATCTTCAGCTCCTGGCTTATCAAATTTATTGATAACTATACAGTCTGCAAAGTCAATCATGTTGATTTTTTCGAGTTGCGTCTCCGCTCCGAATTCAGGGGTCATCACGTATATACTAAAATCAACTAAGTCAGAAATTTCTGAATCACTTTGACCAATTCCCGCAGTTTCCAACAGAATTAAATCAAATCCTGATGCACAAAGTAATTTTACGGAATTTTCCAGTGAGGCAGATGTAGCAAGATTTGATCTACGTGTTGCAAGTGAACGCATGTATACACGTTTATCATAAATCGAATTCATGCGCAGGCGGTCACCAAGTAATGCACCTCCTGTTTTACGTTTTGATGGATCAACAGAGACTATTGCAACTCTTTTTCCCGGAAACTCATTTATAAAAAACCGTACCATTTCATCCATCAGACAGGATTTTCCTGCTCCTCCTGTACCGGTTAACCCTATGACTGGTATATTTGAATTATCAGGCAGATCTTCAAAGAAAGTTGTTACTTTCTGCTGATTTTCTGAGTTTTGATCATCTGTAAAACTACTTTCAGCCCAGGTTAAACTTCGCGCAATATGTTGGATATTATCTGTAAAAAGTTTTTCCGGTTCAGGTTTAAAATCATCTGTTAGTAAAGGGAAATCAGAGCGTTTGAGCATATCAGCAATCATACCCTGTAGTCCAAGTTCTCTTCCGTCTTCAGGCGAATAAACACGATTTACACCGTATTCCATCAATGCATCAATTTCAGATTGTATAATCACTCCTCCGCCTCCTGCAAACACTTGAATGTGTCCGGAATTTCTTTTTTTTAGCAGATCAACCATATATTGGAAATATTCATTGTGCCCTCCTTGGTATGAACTTACAGCAATACCTTGAACGTCTTCTTCAATTGCTACATCAACTATTTCCTCGACACCACGATCATGGCCAAGATGAATAACTTCAGCTCCTTGAGACTGGATGATACGTCGCATAATGTTAATAGCCGCATCATGACCGTCAAACAAACTAGTTGCAGTGACCATACGTACTTTATTTTGGAGAGAAATAGTTTTTGATCGATGAGGTGAGTTCATCTTATTTGACCCTATTTCCTTTTTTTAAAGTGTTTGTGCTAATTTTCATGTTTATCAGATCATTTTTTTTATTTCAATACGAGATAATCCAAGTGAACAGCCATCTTTAATAATCTGATTCCATGTGGTTTGATCAACAGTGATACCATTTAATTTTCGTTGTTTTTCGTGAAACCTTTCAGGATCTCCTGCAACAAGTACAGGTTGTTCGGGATTTGCTGGAGGTGATTTTTTGTAGAATGAAGTTAGTTGATCTATTTCATTTTGCATCCAGGGATTATCTACTAATTTTCCTGGATTAATTAGCAAAGTGAGCATGTTGTTGATTATACTACCATGACGCTTATTACCAGGTTGTATTGTTCCCCCACCGCTTAGTAAACCTCCAAATAGTTCGCAAAATAGCGAAAGTCCGGATCCTTTGTATTCTCCTGAAGGTGTGAGTGCTCCAAGTGGCGGATTATCCTCCTTTTCAGGGTAAAGGTAACCCGACATTACCTCGGGGTTATTAGTGGGCCGTCCTTTATGGTCTACTACTAGTCCTTCTTCAAGTTTTTCTTTCTTATTCATCGCAAATCTCGCTTTACCAATGGCAATCCTACTTGTAGCCATATCCAGTAAAACTGGTGGTGTATTTTTGGTTCCAGGCATTGCCAGGCAAATGGGATTAGTTGCTAAACGCCCATCTGATCCTCCATATGGAAGTACATAGGGAGAATGATCTGTCACATTGACAAAATGAATTGAAACTATTCCAGCCTCAATACTTTGCTCACCATATGTTCCTATTCTTCCAAGGTGATGAGAATTACGTATGGTCATCAAAGCCAAACCGTTTTTTTGGCATTTTTCAATAGCCTTCTTCATTGCTATTTTACCTACAGCTTGTCCATATCCACGTTTCCCGTCAAACATGATAATCGAACCATCTTTTTTGATAATCTCAGGCTCTTGATTTGGAAAAAGAAGTTCTTCCTTAAGCATCTTTACATATTTCGGAAGCATTCCCACACCGTGACTGTCATGACCTACCAGATTGGCCCTTACCAAATGATCTGCCACGACCTGGCTTTCAATTTTACTGCTTCCTCCTTTTTCCAGTATAGCTGAGACTATTCTTTTAAGTGATTCTGCCTGAATAAGCATATTTAACTGTTTACTAAGTTTAGAAAAAAGCCTGGATACCAGTCTGTGCTCTACCTAAAATAAGTGCATGAATATCGTGTGTACCTTCGTAAGTATTGACTGTTTCTAAATTCATCATATGTCGCATCACATGAAACTCATCGGAAATTCCATTAGCGCCGTGCATATCACGGGCAGCACGGGCAATCTCAAGGGCCTTGCCGCAATTGTTGCGTTTCATTAGAGAAATCAATTCTGGAGAACATTTTTCATTATCCATCAAACGTCCCATTTGTAGAACACCCTGCATCCCAAGTGCAATTTCGGTCTGCATATCTGCCAGTTTTTTTTGTATAAGTTGGTTTGATGCCAAAGGACGGCCAAATTGAAGACGGTCCAAAGTGTATTGACGGGCCTGTTTCCAGCAAAATTCTGCAGCACCGAGAGTGCCCCATGCAATGCCAAAACGTGCACGGTTAAGGCAACCGAAAGGTCCTTTTAAACCGGAAACATTGGGTAATTCATTTTTTTCTGAAACAAATACATTATCCATAACGATTTCACCAGTTACTGATGTACGCAGAGACATTTTACCTCCAATTTTCGGAGTATTTAAGCCTTTCATGTTTTTTTCGAGGATATAGCCTTTTATTACTCCATCATCATTTTTTGCCCAGACTATGAAAATATCGGCAACTGGTGAGTTAGAAATCCACATTTTGTTGCCAGTCAACCTGAATCCACCTTCTGCTTTTCTTGCTCGTGTTTCCATGCTTCCTGGGTCTGAACCATGATTTGGCTCTGTGAGTCCAAAACATCCAATCAACTCTGCTTTTGCTAATTTTGGCAGATATTTTTCCCGCTGTTCATGCGTACCGTAAGCATGTATTGGATACATTACCAGACTGGATTGTACACTCATTGCTGAACGATAACCTGAATCCACTCTTTCAATCTCGCGGGCTATTAAGCCGTAAGAGACATAGTTTGCACCAATTCCGCCATATTCTTCAGGAATTGTAGATCCAAGAAATCCCATTTCTGCAAATTCGTTCATTATTTCACGATCATATATTTCACTTCGATTTGCTTCCAAAACTCTGGGCATTAAATTTTCCTGGCAGTAATCACGGGCTGTATCTCGTATCAATCGTTCTTCTTCACTCAATTGTTCATTGAAAAACATGGGGTCAGCCCAATCGAATGTAGCAATTTTGTCAGTCTTTTTCATAATAAAATCTAGCAACGTTATAGAAATGTATACAAATTTACTTCATCATATTAAAAGTTAATTACGGACAGTTGCAATTTCAATCTGAACATGCCAAGACTTAATAAGATGCTGCTTGAAGATATATTAGCAACTAAATTTTTTTTTTTAAATTTTGTCTATACAGTTCAACAAAAACTTTAATAAACATAATTGATATAAATTGTTGCCTTTAAAAAGGTTTTCAACTAGCGTGAGAAAGTCTGTATTCAATATTATATTTTGTAATGAAAAAACAACTAAAAAATTCTTCTAGTCCACATAGAACAGCATCTGATTTAGATTTTCGAGAACGACTGGGGACACTAAGAAATCTGCCTGAATTCTTTAGGCTTATATGGAATTGCAACAAGTGGTTGACTTCATTAAATATATTTCTGAGAGTTGTGCGTGCCTCCTTACCGTTAATAATGCTTTATTTAGCTAAACTTATTATTGATGAAATTGTGATGATATCAGGTGTAGGGAGTGGAGTTCGTGTGGAAAATCCGGACTTGTCACTTTTAATAACACTTGTGCTGGCAGAACTAGGCTTTGCTGTTTTTTCAGATTTGCTTGGAAGAGGCATTGCTTTAGTGGACAGCTTGCTAGGTGATTTGGTATCACACGATATTTCTGTTCGTTTAATGAATCAATCTGCAAAACTTGATCTTGAATGCTTTGAAGATTCT
>CACERX010000067.1 GCA_902562015.1 uncultured SAR324 cluster bacterium | reverse complement strand
AGACTCTGCGTTCTAAGTTTAATTGGATTGTTCCCAAAAAAATTCCTGCAAATACTTTCCTGTACCAAAATAAACCTTTGCAAAGTTTGGTTTGGAATCCGGTTCTGATTGTCCGCAAAGATCTACCAAAATCCAAAGCAATAAAATTGCTGCAATTGATTTATGCCCAAAAAAATTCACTGATTCCCCATCCCCTATTTGACAATTTACGTCTTACTGACAACCTGCCTTATCAGAAAATTTATGCTTTCCATCCTGCAGCAAAATCTATGTTCAAATTGAAATGAAACCTTACTACAGGCATATTTCTGTTTTACAAAAAGAAGTTGTTGATTATGCTCCACCCTCACCTGCAACCATTTTGGACTGTACGCTTGGAGGGGGAGGACACAGTAATAAACTCCTGGAAAAATACCCAAAAGCCTGCCTGTATGGAATAGACAGAGATTCTATCGCGGTAAAAGCTGCTTACCGAAGATTACAAAATTTCAGGAAACAAACCTGTTTAATTCATGCTAGCTTTTCTGAACTGCCTTCCCTGATTAATAAATGGGGTAATCCCATTTTTGATTATATAATTGCAGATATTGGTGTTTCTTCTGAACAGATTTCATGTCCTGAAAGGGGTTTTTCATTTTTAAACGAAGGTCCTCTTGACATGCGAATGGACCAAGAACGTCAGCATCTTACTGCTGAAAATATAGTAAACAATACTAATGAGCATGAACTTGTGAATATTCTTCGAAATTTTGGTGAAGAACGATACGCGCGTAAAATAGTAAACACAATCTTGGCAGAACGAAGAAAAAAAAAAATTATAACTACACTAGAACTTGCTGAACTGGTAAAAAATGTTATTCCATATAAAATGAGAAAGAAGGGTTTTAATCCTGCAACAAAGACTTTCCAAGCACTTCGAATTGCAGTCAACAATGAATTACAGGAGCTTACTACTTTGCTTGAACATGTGCCAAAATTTCTCAAACATTCAGGAAGAATAGCTGTAATTTCATTCCACTCTCTTGAAGACCGGATTGTCAAGCAAAAGTTTCGCAAATGGGAAAATCCCTGTGTTTGCCCAACTGATATACCATACTGTGTATGTGGAGAAATTCCTCTGGGCAAAGTTATAACTAGGCGACAGGTAAAAGCTTCGAAAGAAGAAATTGCCAAAAATCCTCGAAGTAGAAGCGCTCATTTAAGGGTCTTTACCAAAATTTCCAGATGATTCAATTAAGATATAATGGAGGCTTTGAGGAACTCATAAATGAAACTCGCATTAGGAATATTTTAAAAAATTTTCTGAATAGTTTATTTGAAGATCAAAGAGGAATATCAGTTTTAATTACTAATGATCTAGAAATACAAAAACTAAACAAACAATTTCTGAAAAAGGATTACCCAACTGATATTTTGTCATGGACCTATGATCTGGACGAAGGGGAAAAAGCTGGACTAGAGCTGAAAGAATCCCTAGAAGAAAATATAACTGGAGAACTTGTGGTTTCAGCTGAACGTGTAAGCAAACAAGCTTTAGAAAACGGATGGGATTTTGAAACAGAGCTCATACGCCTGCTTGCTCACGGTTGTGCGCACCTCGCAGGATGGGATCATGAGAAATCTGAGAAGCAGGAAAGAGAAATGTTGGAACTGGAAATTCAGCTTTTAAAGGATGTCGGTCTTAATAATATTTATTAAAACCCATTAACAATTACGGCTTTTCAATACACTGTAAATGATTAATCAAAGTTAACTTAATTTCTAATTTAATAAGGATGATGTAATGATTTTATTTTACTGTGTTTAATTAGATAATTTCATGTTATATTGAAGCTTGTATTATATACTATAGACTTCTATGACAATCGCTCCTACAAAGAACTTCTCAAAAAAACCTCCCTGGCTCAAAGTCCCCTTTCCAGAAGGTGATCAGTACGCATGGATAAAGAGCCGTTCTTCACGACTGAATTTAAATACAGTTTGTGAAGAAGCGAACTGCCCGAATATTGGTGAATGCTGGAACAGTGGCACCGCGACTTTTATGTTGATGGGTGATACTTGCACTCGAGGATGCCGATTCTGTGCAGTCAAGTCTTCAAAATACCCCCCTGGGCTTGATGCAAATGAACCTTCCAAGATTTCTGACACGATTGAAAAAATGAATTTAAATTACGTGGTTCTTACCACTGTGAACCGTGACGATCTTGCAAACCAGGGAGCACCTCACATTTCACGATGTATCAAAGCAATCCAAAGGAGATCTCCAAGATTGTTGATTGAAATGCTTATGCCTGATTTTCGTGGAGAAAAAGAACTATTACAAAAGATTATTGATGCATCGCCTTCAGTTATGGCACACAACCTTGAAACAGTCCGAAGACTTACTCCTAAAGTCAGAGACTATCGAGCAAATTATGACCAATCGCTGGAAGTATTGCGCTATCTTAAGACTAATGCACCTAAAGGATATACCAAGTCTTCACTGATGCTTGGACTGGGAGAAAGTCGTAGAGAAATACTAAAGGCAATGGAAGACTTGATCGATGTAGGAGTTGATTTCTTAACAATCGGTCAATATCTTCAGCCCTCAAGGAAACACCTGAAAGTTTTTAAATTTCTTCATCCAAAAGAATTTGACGAGCTAGGAAAAATTGGAGAACAAATGGGTTTCGATTATGTAGCAGCAGGTCCGTTGGTACGTAGTTCCTACAAAGCTTCAGAGTTTTACATTGAACGAAAGATCCGTGGAACGGCATGAACCTTCCGGACAAACTCGCCCTGTCTCCAATTAAGAATATTTCCGGCACAGTTGATCTCCCTGGATCAAAGAGCCTCTCCAATCGCATCCTACTGCTTAGCATGCTTGCTGAGGGGCAAACTGAAATTCATAATTTGTTGGATAGCGACGACACCCGCCGAATGTTGGAAGCCCTTAAAACTCTTAGAGTGGATGTACTGGAAGAACGTAATCAAAACAAGGTTTCCGTTTTCGGCACATCCGGAACAATCCCAGTTTCAGAAGCCACTTTGATGCTAGGGAATGCCGGGACTGTCTTACGTCCTTTGACAGCGGCATTGACCATTGGGAAGGGACGTTTTGTGCTAGATGGTGTACAACGTATGCGCGAAAGACCTATCATTGACCTTGTAAAGGGACTTAAGCAGTTAGGTGCAGAAGTAAATTGTATCAACGGTACCGATTCTCCTCCAGTTGAAGTGATTGCCAACGGTTTACCAGGAGGGACTACTCAACTGAGCGGCGCTATCAGCAGCCAATACCTGAGCGCAATTCTAATGGCTTCTCCTTATGCCAAAACAGAGGTTAAAATTGAAATCAAAGACAAACTTGTTTCTTTGCCTTACGTAGAAATGACTCTTCAATTGATGTTACGATTTGGTGTGTCAGTTGAAAATAATAAATATAATCATTTTTGTATTCCAAGAATTCCATACAGATCACCTGGTAAGGTTTATGTTGAAGGTGATGCATCTTCGGCCTCTTATTTTTTAGCAGGTGCAGCAATTGCTGGTGGACCTGTTACAGTCAAGGGATGTGGCACTGAAAGCCTTCAAGGGGACTCCCGCTTTGCTGATGTGTTGGAAAAAATGGGTGCAAATGTTGAATGGGGCGAAAGAGAGATTTCAGTAAGCAGATCATCACTTAATGGTATTGATGTGGACATGAATATGATGCCGGATGCAGCCATGACATTAGCCGTTACGGCACTCTTTGCCTCCGGTCAAACGGCTATACGCAACATCCATAACTGGAGGGTAAAAGAAACTGAAAGACTAAAAGCTGTTTCAACTGAATTAAGGAAACTGGGTGCAGAAGTTGAGGAAGGAAAAGACTACCTGGTAATAATTCCACCGAAAAAAATTCAGAATGCAGAAATTGACACCTATGAAGATCACAGGATGGCCATGGCTTTTTCGCTGGCTGCATGTGGTGATGCTTTTGTGACAATTAATGACCCAGGATGTGTAAGCAAAACATTCCCCAGATATTTTGATGTTTTTTCAGGATTGTGTTCCTAAAATTAAGGTCAAGTCACTTCTGACCCTATATTGCCGTCTCTAGAACTTCAAGAGTTTAAAATTCGGCTAATCCGTTTCCATCAACCACAATTCCCCATCTAAAATGCATAAATAACTTTTATGGTCGACGCAGAGTTTTCATTTAATACATTTTCAGTCGATTTTTCCCCAACCTCACTATTCGAATAGGAAACGAAAATATTAATTAAATATAGCAGATCAAACAACATGATGCCGATTTTGCTTTCCTCTCAATCCACAAAAAATTCTTACCACTAAATTCAAAATGTAAATCCTATTCCTAATTGTACCTGGGAGGTTGTTATACTTATGTTAGTATCATTATAGCTCACTTCTTTTTCGGTAGCAGAAGACTTGCCCATATGTGAAGGAATATTGCTATCGTAAAATTCTGTCTTTATGAAGTTCATTCGATAGCCAAGCAGTGTTTCAAAACCAAATCCATGGTGAGCCAGCATGAAAAATAAAGAATGTCCTACCGGGTCACTGTTAACCAAGAGTTGATCTTTTCCTTTATCAGTATATTCCAAATACCTTTCTTGTTCTAAGCCAGAAAGTACTCCTGCACCCCACATAAATGAGTAGTTTTCACCTAACCCAAAAGCCAA
The DNA here is from genome assembly GCA_902562015.1 of uncultured SAR324 cluster bacterium. Next base: position 586 of record CACERX010000067.1, on the reverse strand, counting down.
ATCGTAGAAATTTGTTTTAAGAGTTGTTGTCTCCTTAAGATTTGTCCCCGTCTTTTCAAATTTAGTAGTAACCGTAGTATATCCTAATCCGATACTTTTCAATAAAAAATATAAACTACCACCGTTTGATGTATTGGTATATGAGGATGTAGAAGATTCTTGAGTGTCTGTTAAAATGGAGTGATCTTTTTTCGTTTCAACAACTGGGGCTAGCATGCGTAAGCGAATTAAATCAGATCGACCACAGGCACAAAACAATACTGAAGAAAAAAATATCAGGAAAGATCGGCAAAAAATTTTCATCAAATAATGAATTTACTTATTAAAAACACTGAGATCAGTTATAAAATAATAAATATATGCAATAACAGGGTATTTATTGCTTCATTATTTATTTTTGATCTTTTTTATAAAGTAATTTTTTGCATTCGGTCTATTGATAATACTCACTCAACATTAATTTTTTTGATATAACAAAGACCCAAGATATAAGCAAAAAAAGACAGAAAATGCTTTTTAGAAGAACCGTTCTCTAAAATACTAGAAAATAACAACCCTAGAAATATATTTATGAAAATTACAAAAA
>CACERX010000066.1 GCA_902562015.1 uncultured SAR324 cluster bacterium | reverse complement strand
TGCTAATCCAAAAGTAAGTTCGTTATAGAAATTTACCCATCTCCATTGATATCCACCTTCACCTCCTAAAGTCGTGATCGAACCTGATCCACTTTGTCCTGAACTTGACCATGAATATGATATTAAACTAATACTTCCACCAACAAAAAGGCCATTATTCTCCTTTTCAAAATAGAATCTCCCATGAGGACTAATTCCAGAAATACTAAATTCCCAATCAGAAGAAATATAATTCCAAGTGAATCCGTTTAAACCTAAACCAATTTCAGGTTTTATTCTTCTCTCATAAGAACCATTTATTACTCCAATTAACAATGGTATAGGAGAGGTTCCTACTGAATTTAGTTGTTTAACTTCGGACAATGCAAAGTTTGGCAAAAAAAACAAAAACACTGTAAAAAATAACGTACTTCTATGCATAATATTTACTCAATTTAGAACTAAAAAAATAAAGTTTACTCCGGCAAATGTATATTGTAACTAGGATGATTTGGAATGTGATTGTGCGATTCTAATCAATCGTTTCAAAACTGAAGTTGCTACATGAGACAATTGAATATTTTTTATTTTTTCCAAATTATTAAAATCATTACCAACGATAATTAGACCTAACATGCCCATGTTTCTATGCGGAGTACAACCGTATAAATAAACTCCAGGTACTTTAAAAACGAGAGAGTGAACCTCGTCTATTTCAGATTTTTTTGGGAGAGAGTTTATTTTGGGACCTGCAAGAAACTCTACATTATGTCCCTCGTTTTTTGGCAACCATTCTATAGTGTCTCCAACATCGATGTGCGCAACTTCAATGCTGTATGAGTCATCTTCTGTAAACTCAATTTTGATAGTTTCTGCTGGAGCAATTTTTGAAATTATTAATAATATAACAATAGAAAATAATGTTGGCAAGATGCGCATGCTTTAGGACTATTAAGTTAGAAGTTAACCCTTAAAACTATTTTTCAAAAATTTGGTAAATTCAAATCCTTTCAGGTAAGAAAAGTCTTTTGAAAGTCACCTTACCCATCACCAAAAGCAATAGAATAACTGTCAACACAAATTGCCTCAAGTAAAATCCCACTTTCTTGAAAAATCACCCAAGTTTTGTTATATATTTGTTTAACCTAAACACTTATAGGAAACCAAGTGAAACACTCACTCATTATTCTCTAGATTAAAAAAGACTAATGACTATTTTTGAATTTCTTGTTGCATTTGCTGCAATACTTGCTGGACTTGGTGCTACTCGACTCCTTCATGCTTTCCCTTATGTTTTTAATAAAGATAAATCCTTTTGGTTACATCAACTGATATTCTTATATACAATTATTAATGCTATAGGTGCATGGTGGGCAACTTGGTCTATGAGTAAGGTAGAAAGATGGGATTTGCTAAAATTTGCGAGTTATATACTTTATTTTGGAGTTTTCTTTTTGCTTTGTGATTTAATTGCACCAAATAACTCAGAAAAAATAGATTCTTGGAAAGATCATTTTTTTAAAATAAGAAAAAGTTTTTATATTTGTAATATTTTTTTAGCACAAATTTTCTATCTAAATCAAACTTATGTTTTAGAGATTGATAATTATCAATTTTTTGTCATATATTTAGTTTGGACAGGGACCTCTATTTTAGGAACTATTTCAGATAATTACAAAACTCAGAGTATTTTAGTAGTCTTTAATTTTTTATTTGTATTAATATTAAATATTTCTACATTTGTTATGGAATCACCAATGTCGCATTAGGATAAGTTTAATATTTGTTTAAGAAAACGTTTTGAAGTGATAGAGGTTGAATTTAAAGACTTGTAAAAAAGGAGTTTAAATGAATGCTTCACAGAGTCAGAGAACCTCCAAGTAACCCACACTTAATTCTTCACAGAGTCAGGGGAATTCCAAGTAACCCCCACTTAATTCTTCACAGTAACACAATCAACACAAACACCCTTCACGATTGGACATCCGTCGATTCGTGTGCAGATTTCTTCGTCTATCAGGACTCTCTTAGGTGGTTCAATAACTTGAACTGTTGAATAATGATGGTTGATTCTTGGTGTTGGATTGGTCTTTGCCAGGTAGGTAATACCAAATACTAATAGAAAGATTGCACAAACATACAGAAACACCCAATACATAAAGAATTGGATGATACTGGAAAGGAAACTGACCATACTTTATCTTCCAATTATCAGTTTTGTTTCCCACTTAAATTTACCATATTTAAATCCATTAGACTTAGGATGATAATGAGAAGTTACCTGATAATAAACAATTATCCATATTCCTAACATTGTAAAAAAAGGAATTGAGAATACTTTCTTTCTCAATGTTCGGAGTCTCTCTGATAAAATTAGATTAAATCCCAATTTATTTACTTTTTTCCCATTTTTATCTAAATAAACCATATTCCCTCCAATTAAATGTTAATGTTCCTTGCAACTTCAAGTGCATCAGAATCCTCCAATCCTAGATACTGACTCGTTGCAGTAATGTTTGCATGACCAAGTAATCTACGGCATACCTCAACATTTTGTGTTTGTTTGAATATTTCAGAACTTTTGGTCTTTCTTACGGAGTGAGTAGAGTAATTATTTACATCATCCACACCTAAAGAACTCATCCAGTTCTTAACAATCCTAGAATACTGTTTCTGAGTAATAGGAGACTTAGTGTAGTGTGACTTGTTTCCTACAAAAATATAAGAATCTAAATCCCTACCAACCAAATGTTTCTTGATTGTGTTGATAGAATTCTTACTTAACGGAATGTTCAAAGTAGTTTTCCCTGTCTTTTTCTGTTTTACCTTAACCTCACTCTTAACCTTTCCAGAATCAGATAATACATCGGAGACTTTGAGATTAAGTAAATCCGAACTCCGTAACATTAAATCGACTCCTAAGTTCAATAGGAGTTCTTGCAGAGGTTTATTCTTCACATTGTTCCGTAAGGTTCTAACTTGTGCAGATGTGATAGGTTTTTTACCCATAAAACCTCCTTAGTGTGTGGTTTTGGATGAGAAAATAATGTCCGTTTTTATAGCATATAATATAATTATAGACTTTTTTCAAAGTATGTCAAGACATTTCTAAAAAAAGATGAGTGTTTGCAAGGGATTACAGGATAATGTCCGTTTTGTGTCTTTTCGGACATAGGAATCGGATTAGGGGGGCATAATTTACTAATTAAGTAGACTGAAAGGTGTGATTTTCGGAGGGTTTTAAAACAATCATCCGATTGTTTATTTCAGATTTGTATAAAGTGGGGAACTAGTATCCGATAGTGTTGATAGTGTTGGAGGAATTAAGTGGGAGGGTTACTTACAGGGGATGATCATCCTCCTCCACCTGCACCATGACCTGTATCTCCACCCGTACTGCCCCCCTTTAAGTTCTTAATCCAATTCGGAAGAGGAAGATTGTATTTAATCGCAACAACTCTGTAAATTGCTGTAGAAATGATAACAACATTGATTAGTATAACAAGTGCAAAAAGGTCGGTATCCACTTCATTAAATCCTAACACTTCTGCAATATTTCTAATCCACTCATCCATAAATCACTCCATTATCATGTTTATTTTTTTGGAACATTACTCCTAAAAATAAAGAATGTCAATATCCTCAATAAATAGAAGGATGGTTGTGAAAGAAATATGCACACGACTAGACGGATGTCCAATCGTGAAGGGTGTTTGTGTTGATTGTCTGACTGTGAAGAATTAAGTGGGGGGGGGGGTTAGTTACAAGGGAATATGTGGGATTTTAAACTAGTCACATTTCGTCAATCAATTTTTGTTTTTTTGCATTGAATTCTTCTTCGGTTATTAACTCTTTATCTAACATTGATTTAAGTTTTTCTAATTTTGACTCTATTGATTCATCTTTAATTTGGGAATTTGTTATTTCATTTTTATCCTCAACAGTAATATTTTGACTCTCTGATTTAGTTTGTGCTTTTTTTCTACGGAATAGAAAGTATCCACTTGGTAGACAAATTAATATAAATAATAAGAAAAAAGTTCTGTAAAATTTAGATTCTGGTTCATTTATTATTATAAAAACACCTACTAAAAAAGATAAAAGACCAATAAAGAAAATAAGACTTACAAATAGTTTTATTAACATTCCCAAATTATATTTTGCAATATTAGTTGAGAGTTCTAATGGATCTCTCCCATATCTATTAGTGCCGGTTTTACCTTGCTGCAACAATAATTCAAGTTCTACAACTAAATTTGCAATTAATGGTGGCAGCAAGTGAAAAAGTAAAATCCACCATGGTATATCAACGTCATGTGCCCTTTTTACGATCATCACACTTGCGGGATAAATTGTAGGTAAAATAAAAAAGAAACATATAGCAACAATCCCTTCCAAATCTAAAAAGTCTAAATTAGCAATACTGATAATCGCAAATAAATAACACGAATAAGGCAAAACAAAACAAAACCAAAAAGTGGAAAGTGGAATTCTTCCATTATATGAGAAGTATAATTTAGAAAACGAAGTGTTATCATAATTTGGGACTTGTTCAACTTCGTGTGGTTTTTTTCTATGATATTGTAATAATTTAAATGGTATAAATTGAATTAGAATTACACCCAAAATAGCAAATATTATCCCTACTGTTTCCATAAGTAATCCATAAATATTTTCTAAAGATAGGTAAACCCAATATATAACAAAACTTGGGGGATTTTACAAGAATGAGGGGAGGTTACTTGGAGTTCCTCTGACTCTGTGAAGAATTAAGTGGGGGGATGACGTTCACCACACTTTTAAGTTCACACGATAAAACAAAGTTAGAATTTGACCTGTTGTATTAAGAAAAGTTAATTTACTCTAGAAATATTTCATAAATCATCATCCTTTAACTTCTTTTTGCTTTTAGTTCCTAAAATAGAATCTGCTATAGACTTTGAATTGTAATAAACATTGACTTGATCCATTGGTTCGTAATCTTGTAATCTAAATCTTAGGATACTCAAAACAACTGTTCCGTCTCCATAAATAGTATCGATCCTACCCATTTTTTGAAGATCACTAAGAAACATAGATATTTTCATCTTTCCTGGATCAACATTTACTCCATATTTTTTTTCTAATCTGTTTCGAATTTTAATAAAGTTTTCCAGATCAAATTCCCCTAATAATTGTTTTCCTGACTGACCCGCACCAGTAAAAGATACTGTGATTCCTATGCTTGAAAGTTTGTCATTACTAAAATAAAATTCCATATCTCTCTTTTTCCCCAAAATCTCATAACATCTCTTTCCCAATACTACCTTACCCCATTTTAATTT
>CACERX010000065.1 GCA_902562015.1 uncultured SAR324 cluster bacterium | reverse complement strand
AAAAGCAGAAATTCTGTTAGGAAAAATTATTTTATTGAATCCCAACTGGTTTGTATATTATCTGCGATTTTTTTCGCGGATGCACCACTTACATAGAAAACCATCTGGCTCCAGAAGGAACCAGCTCCGATTGCACCTGGCATCAGATCAGACCCGTCAAAGCGGAATGTCGTTGCATTTTGCAGGATTTCTCCCTGTTTTCGAAGAATCCCACTGGAATAGGCATTGAGGTTAACACCCTTATGTGGAGTCAGAAAACCTTTACGTGCCATCCATATCTCATGTGACTTGGGATGTTGAAGATATTTTATGTATTCACGAGTCGCCCTGCTGTCTTTGGTTATCGCAATCAGAGTTCCTCCACCCAGTACAGGATTCCCTAAATTCTTTGTTGAGTATGATGGGAAGTAGAAGAAGTCTGCGTCAGTTCCTACTTCCACGCCTTTAGGAAAGAAGGCAGGGATGAAACTTGCCTGACGATGCATGTAGCACTTTGGTGGAACTGTGAACATACCCTTGGGGCTGTCACGAAAATCTGTTGCACCGACTGCGCGGGTACCACCTTCAACATAGCCGTTGTTCTTGGCAAATTTGCCGAAAGTTTCAATCGCGTTGATTACACGGGGATCATTGAACTTCACGGTGTTTGCCACCCAGCCGTCATAGACATCCGGCGATTGTGTGCGAAGCATAATATCCTCCACCCAGTCTGTTGCCGGCCAACCAGTTGCGTCTCCAGATCCAAGGCCGATGCACCATGGAGTTCCTCCGTCTTTGACAATCTTGTCACTGAGTGCAATCAACTCCTCCATTGTTTTTGGAATTTTATAACCACTGGCTTCAAAGTTTTCAGGTACATACCAGACAAGTGATTTCACATTCACGTTATAGAAAAAACCGTAGAACTGATCCCTACCACTCTTGTCTTCATAAGTTCCCAGATCAACCCAGGACTGACCTGCGGCATAATTTTTTTGGACCCAACTTGCCACGTCACTGCCAAGCGGTACCAATCCACCGATGGCTGCCATATTCGCTGCAAGACCAGGCTGTGGGAATGCTGCCAAATTTGGAGGGCTTCCTGCCTTGATATCTATCACTATCTGCTGTTCAAAACTGTCCGAACCGGCATAATCTACCTTTGCTCCGGTAGCTTTTTCAAAATAAGCGTTTACTGCATCATAATTGTCTTTGTCTCCTGTAAGCCAGGGACCAGCAATTGTTACAGTTTGGCCTTTCAAGTTAGGTCCTTTATATTCTCCTGCGTATGCATGTGAAAACATAAATGCAGTAAATCCGGCCAGCAGTAAGGATTTCTGCATTGCCATAATTAAGTCTCTCATTTTGCAACCCCTTTCGTTAAATTTAGTTTTTAAGGAAATGGTGTATTACCAGTCCTTTAAGTTTTTTTAAATCCAAAACGTTTTGGAAAATTATAAAAACAAAACGAGAAGATAAGACTAAAATAAACATTTGTCAACTGAAAAAATCTAAAATTTTTAATTTTTTCTTAAAGTTTTAACAACGCTGGACATAATCAAATAAATAGTATTACCTAATGTATTCAAATCTTTTTTTGAATTCTGAAAACAAACACAAAAAAAATTCTAACTAAATTTTTCTTTTTTCCGAAGATGTCTTTAAATTTGCGTGAGCTTGCAAAATTACTTGGTCTATCTCCAACCACTGTATCAAGAGCTCTTGCAGAATATCCAGATGTCAGTTCAAAGACACGTAGAAGAGTTCGCGAAACAGCTAAAAAATATAACTACTTTCCCAATCCAGTCGCACAAAGACTTCAAAAAGGAAAAACTGAAACAATAGGTATAGTTTTGTCACCTGAGCAAGACTATTTTAAAGACACATTTTTTCTTGACCTACTTACAGGGATCAGTGTAAGTCTTGGTAAAATTGGATATGATTTAACTATTGCAGTTGCACCTGATTCTAGGCAAGAAATTGATTCCCTGCATAGAATGGTTCAGGGTAAAAGAGTAGACGGTATAATCCTGACCATGACTAAAACCCATGATGAACGTATTTCGTATCTTCTTGATAATAAATTTCCTTTTGTTTTGTATGGCAGAACAGAAGATTCTCGCTCTCATGCTTTCCTTGATATGGACGGAGAAATGGCCTTCAGGGAATCCTGCAAATTTCTTATTGATCTAGGACATAAAAGAATAGCACTGATAAATCGAGAAACTGATTACATGTTTCCCGTGTTTTGTTTGCAAGGATACCTTAACGGTCTGGAATACGGAGGACTTAGCTACGATCCGGATTTGGTAAGGAATTGGAGATACAATGACCCTAAACTCAGTAGTTTTCAACATACTCTGGATTTGATGAAGCTTAAAAACCCTCCGACAGCAATACTTTTTTATACTGAAACTGCAGCAGGGATACTTCAGGGATTACAGCAACTTAATCTTAAGATTACTAAAGATATTTCCTTAATCTGTTATGATGATTTGGAAATAGCAAAAACAAATAATCCTCCTCTGACAGTAATGTGTCCTCATGCAATTAATGCTGGTGAGCGTTTAGTTGGAATGCTGATGGAGATTTTTGAAGGGCGTCCTATCGAAGAATTACAGGAAATCTGGCAAGTGGAAATTGTTCATAGACAATCAACTGGCCCTATCTTACAAATGTAAAATGGATAAGACATAAATTTTGAAATTTCTTGACAAACTATCTGAATTGTGGAACTATCCCAAGGAAAATAATTAGATAGCTTTTCACTAAATAATAATTTTCAAATCTCTATAGATTAAGGAAAAATTATGGCCGATGTTAAGATGAGCTCGATTTACAAATCCTTCGGAAATACGGAGGTCATTCATGGTGTTGATCTTGAAGTAGAAGATCATGAATTTGTGGTTTTTGTGGGACCTTCTGGGTGCGGGAAATCGACACTCCTTCGGCTTGTTGCCGGTTTAGAAGATGTTACACAGGGAGAAATAGAAATTGATAACGAGCGTGTTGACCACCTCCCTCCTGCAAAACGGGGGATTGCCATGGTTTTTCAGTCATATGCCCTTTATCCTCACATGAATGTTTACCAAAACATGTCTTTCGGATTAAGACTGGCAAAAACCGACAAAAATATAACTGACCAAAAAGTCAGGGAGGCAGCAGAGATTCTTCAGATTACAGAGTTGCTGGAACGCAAACCAAAGGAACTTTCCGGTGGACAGAGACAAAGAGTTGCCATAGGAAGAGCTATTGTCAGGGATCCAAAGGTGTTCCTGTTTGATGAGCCGCTTTCAAATCTTGATGCAAAACTGCGAGTGCAGATGAGGATAGAACTTACCAAACTGCATCGAGAACTGAATGCCACTATGATTTACGTTACACATGATCAGGTGGAAGCAATGACGATGGCTGACAAAATAGTAGTTCTTCGTGAGGGGTATGTTGAACAGGTTGGAGCACCGTTGGATTTGTATCATAAGCCAGCAAATAAATTTGTTGCAGGTTTCATTGGTTCACCGGCTATGAATTTTATGGATGGAACAATTTCTGGCATTTCAGACAAATCTGTAGAACTTGAGCTAAACAGTGATTTAAAAATTAAAATACCATGTCAGCCTGGAAATGATGCAGCTACAGGGAGTCCTGTAAGCGCAGGTGTACGCCCTGAACATCTTGAACTTACTTCAGAGAAAGAAGCAAAATTACGAGGTGAGGTTTTCGCAGTAGAGAGACTTGGAGGTGAAACTTACCTATATGTTAATACTGAAAGCAATAAAGAGCTGACTGTTCATGCTGCAGGGGACAAAGTTGTGAGTGTGGGTGACTCTGTATCTATAGGATTTTCTTCGAATACATGCCACATTTTCGACAGACAGGGACAGGTTTTCGAGAAATTAGCCGCCTGAAAATCCTTTTAAATATTTTTAAATTCTGCCTCAGCTGACATGGAAAGTTGAGACTGATTGTCCAGTACACGAAATTCTGCAGAATCTTTTCCACAAATACTTCCTGTTAGAGTAAAACAATTTAAGTCAAAAATTGGGCGTTTCCCTCTGAAGCTAAATTTGCTCAACTTTTTTCCAGTCTTTCTTTCCGCGAACAGTGACAGCATTGTTGCCAGCAGAGGCCCGTGCACCACTAAACCTGGGTAACCTTCTATTTCAGTAGCATATGTTCGGTCATAATGGATACGATGACCGTTAAAAGTAAGGGCAGAATAACGAAACAGTTGTATTGCATTTGTTTTAATTATCTCTTCCCATTCTCCAGGCATTTCATTTTCTTCAGTATGACTGGTTTTTGGTTTTGAATCAGTATAGACAATGTACCTGTTTTCAGTTGCACAGAGTTGCTGATTTACTTTGAATTCCTTTAAAATGTCTACAAAAACTAGCTCACCGCTGTTACCTGTCTTACGTGTTATGTCTGTGATCTTCCAACTGACATGCACATTCTCACCTACATTAAGAGGTTGAAAAAATTCATAGTTCCCTCCCGCAAACATCCTTCGTTTAAGCGGCACTGGAGGCATAAATCCTCCTCTTGCAGGATGACCATCATCTCCAAGCTCTTCAGGCCTAACTGAAGGCTCTCCCAGGATCAACAAAGCGAGAGGGAACACTGGTTCACCCAAAGCTGGGGGTGGGCCTGGAAGGTTCAAAGTGTAATGAAGGCGATTTATATTGACTTCAGTCAATTTATCAACGTATATTTCTTCTTTGTTGATCCAGGATTCATATTCAGGGGAATTCATTTTCAGTCTATGACTCAATATTGGAAAACTCAGCACGAATTTTTATACCGTGTTGATTAAGTTCAGGAACTTTGCCTAGTATTTCCGTCGGTTTATTGTCAAAAATTGCCGGAGGCGACGGAATTTCTATTTCAGCATCAGCCATTGATATAACAGCACGGCGCAGAACAGGATGGTTTGAGAAATCCCGTACATTGTTAAGTGTTCCAAAAGCGATTTCAGATTTTTTCATTCTTGCTGCTGCTTCTTTATGCAGCATACTACTAATAACCCGATCAACAAAATCATCCACTTCTTTTCTGTTTTTTACTCGAGTTTGATTGTCAGGGAATTTTGCAGAATAATCTGAATCTTCAAGAATCTCTGTACAGAATCTTTCCCATTCACGTTCGTTCTGTATTGAAATTAAAATTATCTTTCCATCTGCGGTTTTGAAAGCACCATAGGGACAAATTGATGGATGTGCTAGCCCTAGCCTTTTAGGGGCTTTGCCTCCATAGTCTTGCCATAAGAGGGGAACTGCCATCCAGTCTGCAAGCGCATCAAATAGTGAAACTTCTATGTGCCTTCCGTAACCATTTATACCCCTTGCAATAAGTGCTTCCAGTACTGCCGAATGTGAGTACATTCCTGCAGCAATATCCGCAATTGATACGCCAACTCGACCCGGTTCATCTGCAGAGCCCGTTAGGGAAGCAATTGCTGTTTCCGCCTGGATCAGCAGATCATAGGCTTTCATCTCTGCCCATTTACCTTGACTTCCATAGCCACTGATTGAACAAGTAATAAGCTTGGGATTTTCTTTTCTGATCTCTTTGAGATCAAGACCAATCTTTTGCAGTGAGCCTGTTTTGAAATTTTCAATCAGTACGTCAGATTTCTCCAACATTGATTTCAGTAGGCTTAACTCTGAAGGCTGTCTAAGATCCATTGCAATGGACTCTTTACCTCGATTTAACCAGACAAAGTATGCAGAGTGACCGTGCACTACATCGTCATAATTTCTAGCAAAATCTCCTTCCACCCGTTCAATCTTAATTACTCGAGCCCCTGCATCAGCCAGCCTTGATGAAACAAATGGAGCTGCAACTGCTTGTTCCAGGCTGACTACCAGTAGACCATCAAGTATGCCCATCAGTAAGACCTCGGTAAACCCAGTA
>CACERX010000064.1 GCA_902562015.1 uncultured SAR324 cluster bacterium | reverse complement strand
ATTGAGATGAAATATTATTAATGCAATAATGTTCTTAAACTTAAAATTATTTAAAGTATAACTTGAAAACATCACGTTAATTTCAATTTTTTACTTAAACATAAATCTTAAATTTTTTAAATCAAAATATTTTTTATTTCAACTTATGAAGAATCATCCCGAAACATCTTTTACAGGACCCGAAATATGCGGTCTTAATGCAATTCAAGTAATTGAATTATTAAGAAAAAAGGAAATATCACCTGAAGAACTACTCGATGCTTCATTTGAAAGGATTAATCAAGTTGAACCTTCTATAAACGCCTTTCCCACATTGTGTGAAAAACGTGCACGAGATTCTGCTAAAAATTGGCAGGAATCAGGTAGAGAAAACTCAAATGAACCCGGCTGGTTAGGGGGCCTACCGATTGGTATCAAAGACCTCACTCCTGTAGCAGGTGTCAGAACAACATTTGGTACTAAAGGGCTATCAGATTTTGTGCCAAAAGAAAGTGAGCCTTTGGTGATAAATCTTGAAAAAAAAGGCGCCCTTGTAATTGGCAAAACCAATACTCCGGAAATGGGTGCTGGTGGCAATACATTTAATGATATCTTCGGTATGACTCGCAACCCCTGGAATACCCAGAGAAATGCTGGGGGGTCTTCAGGAGGTTCAGCTGCAGCATTGGCAACAGGTGAAGTATGGCTCAGCCATGGAAATGATCTGGCAGGTTCTCTTCGTACACCTGCTGCCTATTGTGGGGTTGTTGGATTTCGACCAAGTCCCGGTATAGCACGAGGAGGAGGTTTAGAACTTGGTTTTAGCACAGAAAGTGTACAGGGACCTATGGCGCGCAATGTCACTGACTGTGCTTTGTTTCTTGACTCAATGTCCGGATTTGACTCAAGTTCTCCCTTATCTTATCCAGCCCCCGAAACTCCTTATCTGGAAGCAGTAAAAAGAGCTGATACAAATGTTCGGATTGCATACAGTCATGACCTTAACGGATTTGCTCCCTTATCAAAAGAATGGAAACATGTTCTCATGGAATCACTTAAATTATTTGAAAAATCTGGAGCTACAGTAGAGGAAAAATGCCCAATTCTGCCTAATCTGAACAGGTGTTACCGAATTCTAAGGGCTATGGTTTGGGCAGCTGGACCTGGAAGAGCACCTAATTCAGTTCAGAAACACTTCAAACAAACATTATCAGATAATATTGATTACGGACGAAAGTTGACAATTGATGAAGTCTATGGAGCACAAATAGACAGAAATACAATTTATCATAATATGCGTCAATTTCTTTCAGGTTATGATGTTTTGGCCTGTCCTACAGTCAGCCTCGAACCTGGTCCAGTTATTGAGGAGTACCCTAGGGAAATTGATGGCCAGCCTTTAGAAGATTATATTGAGTGGCTACGTTTTTCATTTCTTTCCACAACTGCTGGACTGCCTGCCATTTCAATTCCTGTCGGATTCAGTAAAAGCGGAATGCCAGTTGGCTTACAACTTATAGGACCACCCAGAGGAGAGGCTAAAGTTTTGGAAGTGGCACGCGCGATTGAACTTGCAGTCGGAACAATGCAGACACCAATTGATCCCATCATAACAAACTAGTAAAATATTTTTCCTAATTAATATTTTATATAATTTTCCCAATCAAATTAGTATTTAAAGTCTTATATATGTATTTGTTAATAGATAATACAAAATTAAATTTGTCATAAAAATACTTAAAGTAAGATGTATGATTTAAATTATCTAGCAAATCATTTGAGTTCCGCATCTATTAAAAATAAAGATGCAACATTCATCCACCTGCACGAAAATGATCAAGTAATCAGCTTCGAAAATTTTTTTCAGAATGCAGAAAAAATTGCTTCTGCACTCAATTTTGCTGGAATAAAGCCTGGAGACCGTGTTGCAATGCAAGTCGAAAAGTCTGCCAGTGCACTTGAACTATACTTCGGCACTGTTCTGGCTGGAGCTGTTTTTTTGCCTCTAAACACAGCTTATGTTCCCGAAGAAATTGATTTTTTTTTGCGGGACGCACAACCTTCCATTTTTGTATGTGATCCTTCAAAATTAGATAAATTAACAAAAATTGCAAAGTCTAACAAAGTTCATAATTTATGGACATTATCTGCAGACCTTACAGGATCTCTTATTGATGCAAAAAATGCTGAGTCTCCTGGATTCACTGGTGTTAAAAGGGATCCTGAAGATCTGGCTGCCGTTCTTTATACTTCAGGGACTACAGGCCGTTCTAAAGGTGCTATGCTTACTCACAGGAACTTACAGTCAAATGCCGAAACACTTGTTAAAAGTTGGCATTTCAATAATAAAGATATACTCATTCACGCACTTCCTGTTTACCACACGCACGGTTTATTTGTAGCCACAAATGTTCCGATGTTGGCAGGCTCTTCTATACTACTTATGAAAAAATTTGATACAAATGCAATTTGCAGAAGAATGCCTCAAGCTAGCGTACTTATGGGAGTACCAACTTTTTATATACGTTTACTGGAACATCCTGACCTTGAAAATGCCACTAAAAAAGTACGTTTGTTTGTTTCCGGGTCAGCACCAATGCTCCCACACACTCATGATCTCTGGAAAGAACGAACAGGGAAAGCAATCCTAGAACGCTATGGCATGACTGAAACGAACATGAATACCTCAAATCCATATCACGGAGAGCGACGTTCAGGAACAGCAGGTTTAGCCCTTCCAGGGATTGAAGTAATTGTAACCGATACGGAAACAGGACAAGTTTTGCAAGACGGCAGAACAGGCATGATAGAAATTCGCGGACCAAATGTATTCAAGGGTTATTGGGGAATGCCAGAAAAAACAGCAGATGAACTGCGAGATAATGGCTTCTTCATAACAGGTGATCTGGGTATGATCAGTGAAGATGGATATGTTTCTCTTGTTGGAAGATCAAAAGATTTAATAATTTCAGCAGGATATAATATATATCCGAAGGAAATTGAATTGCAGATAGACTGCATAGACGGAGTTTTTGAATCAGCAGTAATCGGAGTACCACATCCTGATTTGGGTGAAGCAGTGGTTGCTTTGATTGTTACTGAATCTGGAATTAGTTTAAATCTGGATTTAATAATGGCTAGTCTGCAAAAGAGGATTGCAAGTTTCAAGCATCCTAAACAGATAATTTTTGTTGGAGAAATTCCCCGAAATTCAATGGGGAAAGTTCAAAAAAATGTATTAAGAGGATCTTACAAGGAAATATTCAATAAAAAACCAGATAAAGTATAAATTATGACTCATGTATAGAGCAGATAACCCATTTTATTTTACGTTCAAATCCATAGAATGTTTAACTTCTGGATGATTATCATCCATATTCCTAAGCTTATGAATAACGTCAGCTGAAAGAATTAAATCCACAGTGTCTTTTAGAGGACCATTTTTTTCAAGGTAGTTCCTAAGTACTTCACTATTCCAACGTAGAATGGTCGTTAGTTCTTTACCTGTTGAGACATCGGCCGATGTGTTTTCACCAGTAATAAACGATTGCTCACCTATGAAACCTCCTGAAGGAATAAACACATGGTCACCATGTTTGAGAACTACCTCTGCTTCACCTTCAACAACAAGCATAAGGTTTTCTAAATGAGTATCCCTATTAACAAGTTTAACCTCTGGCCCAAGCTCTTCAATTTCAGCTAAGTCAATCAAATGTTTGAATACCCGGGGTTCTAAAGACTTGAATGTCTTATCATAAATTTTTTGTTCCATATTACTGAGTTCAACTGGCCTGCTTTCTAAGTAAATCAGCAAAAGCATAAACAGGTTGATAGTAGTATAAATTCCGACCCATACTATCGGGTTCCATAATGCTTCTTCAAAGTAAAATAAGTAATATGGAAGAACAACCACGTTCCCCGTTACTGTAAGAATCCTCAACCAAACTATTTTTTTAGAAACAAATGCACCCAACCAAATTAAATATGCACAGTTCAGTAAGATTAGAAAAATATTCAAATCACCCATGTGAGTCCTTTCTCAGTAATTATGTTAACTAGTAATTTATTTTATATCTTGCAACCACTCGGAAATAGCTTCGGCAATTTCATATGGACTGTCCTCCTGAACAAAATGACTACCCGACACTTTTATCTCTTTCTGGTTAGGCCAAGAACGACAAAAATTTCTCTGCTCTCCGATCAGGATTGCACCAGGATCTCCATCAATAAAAAGTTTTGGTATATCAGATACGGACAGCCAGTCTCCATACTCAGAAACTACTTTTGCTACATCTTTAGGTTCACCATCAATTGGAATTTCTCTAGGCCATTTAAGCGTAGGAAGTCGATGCTCTGGGAGTAAGAATGGACGCCGATATTCTTCCATTTCTTCTTCAGTTAGTTTTCGCAGAATTGAGCCTGGCAGGACAGCTTCTACAAAAAGATTTTTTTTAAGGATCATTTCTTCTCCTTCAGAAGATCTAAATCCCTTGAAGATAGGCTTCGCTGCATCAGGCCAATCTTTCCATGAAACCGGACGAACAATCGCTTCCATATAAATAATCCCCGCTATGCGGTCACGGTTCCTGTTTGCCCAGTCAAAACCAAGTGCAGATCCCCAGTCATGAACTACTAAAAAAACTTTATTTTTCAATTCAAGAGCATCCAGGAATCCATCTAGATAATGACGATGCTGAAAAAATCTGTATGTGTGATCATTTATTTCTTTTAGTTTTTCAGAGTCTCCCATGCCTATTAAGTCAGGTGCAATGCATCTGGCATTTTTTGCAACAATTGGAATAATGTTTCTCCACAAATAGGAGGAAGTAGGATTACCGTGAAGGAATACAACCGGAAGCCCCTCACCAGTTTGATGGTATGCCATATTTTTCCCATCTATCTCTATGAATTCTTTGTTCAATTGAACAGTAGAAAAATTAATCACAGTTATTTTTTTAATAAAAGTTTTTTAGTATTAATTTTGTCTATTTTTTCACTTAGCTATCAAACTGCATCAGCTATAGCCTTACCAATATCAGCTGTATTACCATTACCACCCATATCTGGTGTAAGATGCACTCCAGCAGACAGTATGGTTTCAATAGCTCTGATAATCGAGTCATGTGCTTCAGAATAACCAAAATGATCCAACATCATTGCACCTGCCCATATCATTCCTATAGGATTCGCAATTTTCTTGCCAAATATGTCGGGAGCAGATCCATGTACAGGTTCAAACATTGAGGGAAAAACACCTGAAGGATTAATATTGGCTGAAGGAGCTATTCCAATTGTTCCAGTACATGCCGGACCAAGATCGGAAAGAATATCCCCAAATAAGTTGCTTGCGACAACTACATCGTAATGTTCCGGCATTCGAATAAAGTTAGCCGTTAAAATATCAATATGATACTGGTCCACTTTGACATCCGGATAATTTTTGGACATTTCCCTTACTCTTTTGTCCCAGTAAGGCATCGAATGAATAATGCCATTAGATTTAGTTGCAGATGATAAGTGCTTTGCATCACGTGATTGCGCTAACTCAAAGGCATACTTTAGAATTCTATCAGTTCCTCTTCGAGTAAAAATACTTTGTTGTGTTACAATTTCGTGTTCTGTGCCTTCATACTGAATTCCACCAACCGCTGAATATTCTCCTTCAGTGTTTTCCCGAACCACATAAAAATCTATGTCTCCAGTTTTTTTACCTGCCAATGGACAGGGAACACCATCAAATAAGCGTACCGGCCTTAAGTTTACAAACTGATCAAACTCTCTTCGAATGGGAATCAGAAGACCCCATAATGAAACATGGTCTGGTACAGAAGGGAAACCAACTGCACCAAGGTAAATTGCGTCATGTTTGCGCAGTTGTTGGAGACCTTCATCAGGCATCATTTTGCCTGTCTTGAGAAATGTTTCACATGACC
>CACERX010000063.1 GCA_902562015.1 uncultured SAR324 cluster bacterium | reverse complement strand
ACAAACAGGGATTAAAAATAAAATACTTGTTGTCTTGATAGATAAGCAGAGTCCACAAAATAACATAATTATTTTTAATAATTGCAATCGAATTTCCGGAGTTTTTTCTGTCAAAACTTCAAATAAAAAAACTATTATCAAACAAAATAAAACAGCTAACCAGTAATCAGATTTAGCAACGATAGATTCGAATCTAAATGTGTCCATTGCGATGAAACTGAATGCAATCCATAGGCTGTGTTTTTCTGGAATTAACTTTGAAAACAATCCTTTATGTAAAATGAGTAGTAAAAATAAAGTGCCTGTTAGATAGTAAAATGCTTGGGCTGTAAACTGCACTAACACTGAATGGTATGTTAAACTGTGTAGATATATCAGTCCGATTTCGCTTAAACCTGCCTGCCAATAATACTCAGCTTGTTCAATCCATTGAAATACTCCGGCTTCTAGATAATCTCTGCCGACGGGTAAGTTATAAAAAAGGGGGTCTCCAAAAGAATTAAAGTTTAATATTGGAAACATACGGGCTAGCAAAAAAAATCCAACACAAGTTATTACTAGCTTACCCCCATTTTCTTTTTTCAAAGTATTTAACTGCAAATAATTTTTAGATGTGATCGTACTTATTTTATGAATAGAAATGCATACTCCAAACAAAACTACTGTGAAGAAAATTTCTTTATGGAGTATTCCAGAAAATCCCAATAAATAAACTGCTGCACTTGCTAGTAAAAACCCTATGAAAAACCTTGTAGGGAATTCCATATTTTTTGGGAACATTTTGAAACCAATTAATTTACAGGTCAATAATCCTATTCCATGAAAAGCTATAATCAAAACGATTGATAGAAATAATGACAATAAACGAAACCCTATGGATGGTATTAAACCTGGGGCATGATATAGGTAAGAGATTATTGTGGGATGTGTTGAAATAACTAGAATAGTCAATACACTTAGTGAAATTATCAAGAATCGCAGACTTGATTGAAACATGTGTTTAAGAAAAAAAAGAATTGGAATTAATTTTTTCTTGGAAAAAGAGTTAGTGATTAACAAATTAAATTTGAGTTTACCCCTGAAATCTTAAACGTCATCTTCCTAGTTAATTTTCCCTCTTCATTTAAATTTATTCCAGAATAAGAAGCTACCACTTCATAGATTCTAAAATCTGGTTTTTAAACCTTAAAATTTAATTTTGGATAAATACTAAAACGATTGTCTTTGATTTAACTTTGTTAAAAATGTCATTCCGAGACACTTTCTAACATGTTTCCATGTCAGTCAAATCTTAATTTGCAAACATATTTGGAAGAAAAGCTATTATTGTTTTGACCAATTAATTCAAAAAAAATTCTGAACTCATTGAGTTTCCCTCATTGTAAACATTTACAAAATATCATATCAGCATTCGTATCTAAAATCGGCTTTATTAATACTCGATATTAATGGAGATTGTATTAAAGATGGGCATCTTAAATAATTACTATCTCCCAAATTTATTTGCAAACTAGGACTTAAGTAAGAACATTTGCCCTAATTCTGTTTGTGCTAGATTATTAGATCAACAAGATTACTTACTTTTTATGTAATAATTTTTGTGTATCGCCCTAGTGAACAGTCATCAACTATAATCATTTCTCGATTTGAAATTGATGTAAAAAAACAGCCTGAACAATTGTGTCAATTTTTTTGTTTTGTTATAAAAGAGAATTACAATAGAAATTTTCATTTAATTTATGCAAAAAAAAATAACAGACAGTTTTTTGAAATACATCGGAGTTTGGTTCCTATTAATCTGCTTAATTGCAGTTATCATGTGGTTTTATTATTACAGTACGATTTCTGCGAACTCTTTCTGGTTAGATCAATATAAACTAATTGAATTTTCGAGAGAAATTCTGGATGGTGAATTACGTCTGGTAGGAATGAGAACCAGCAGGTTGAACTTTAATTTTCCAATGATACATTACCTCCTTACTCCATTGATTGCAATCACGGTTAGTCCATGGGTCATATACGTTTCTACTGCAGTTGCTTATATGATTGGGATTTTGATTATGGGTTTGACATTACTGAAGCTTCGTCCTTTTTCTGAATTTTTGATATATGTTTCGTTAAGTTTGACACATGTTTGGTCCTTATATTTTTCCTCTTTCCCATGGCCTCCAAACTACATTCCTCTTTTTGTGTCCTTATTTTTGATATGTTTTTTTCATTACATTAAGAACTCTTTAAATATTTGGTTTTTCCATTTAGCATCTGTGTTTCTAAATATCGCTTTTCAGCTTCACACAATGTCTGTGACTTTGATAATAGGATTTGTATCAGCCTTAGTTATTTTGGGCAAACTTCCTCGTTACAGGCATTGGTTTATCCAGGTGTTTGTCCAATTGATATTAGTTACTCCATGGATAATTTTTCACATATTTTTCATTGATTGGAATAATGAGCCTAAATATCATTCCTCTCTTTTTAAGGATTTTCTCAGTCCTGCTCAATCTCTATTGAATTATTTAAGTGGCTCTGGGCTTACACGCGAAAATACTATTTATTTGGGTTATGGAACCAACACCTTCCCTTATGAAACTTTCTGGTTTAATTGGCTTTCAGTTGGAGGAATAATAATTCTATTGATACTATTTTGGACTCTAAAACAACTCCACTCTTTACAGAAAAGTCGTGTTATTTCCTGGAAAGTAATATTTTTTCACTTTTTGCCCTTTTATCAGGAAGAGAAGGATTTCAAAAGGAGTTATCCAATCGCTTTATACTGTGTGTTCATGCCGACTTTATTGTATCTCCTTTCAGGCATTGTAATGTTTCCTCATTATTTCCAGTTCCTCACGCCACTTTTATTTTTACTGGTAGCAGTTCTACCGGGCCAATTGAAAGGCAAATACCTTAGGAAGATCGCATATTACGGGGTTATACTGTATGTAATTAATCAGGGTATTTTTAGTTACTGGAGGGCATGGGAGGAGTATAGTTCCCCTTACCTTAGTGATATCGGCTATACAGAGGTTCTGGCCCATAAGATAGTAGAAGAGTGTAGTGATAAACCACGAATAAGTTTCGTATCAAGACTTGGAATAAAAAAAGCGGATGAAATGTTCCATTATCGCTTTGATCCACAATTGGAAGGATTAAACAAAACTGGATCATTATTCTGCCACTCTATACTGGTTTTTCAGGATAAACTTCTTTTACAGTCTCCAATAGTCAGCTGGTATTTAAATCAGCTAGAACCATTAAAGAAAATGGGAGTGTATAATAATCAAATATGGATCATGGGCATACAATGAAATACGTGAAATGGATAACTGTATTGATTCTGGCGTTATTTTTAATTCTTGTATCACTGACATTTTACCCAGAAACTGCCCTTAACCTAGAGAAAAATTTCCGGAAAAATATGATTCGCTCTTTCGAGGATTCTGGAATGCTGACTGAATTAACTGACATTGAAATTTCTTTTTGGCCTGTATTAATAAAATTGCCGTTGTTGAATATTGCTCGAAATTCAGATTCGGTGCTCCCAAATTCTTGGTTAAAAATATTTCAATCAATAAAGTTGTCAAAATGTACTTTGTTAATCAGCCCGGGATGGTTTAGGCTTAATGCTGAACTCCAATGCAACAAAATTGATGTTTCCTCCCTACCGATGCGATGGCTTCATGTGGAAAGTCTTAACAGCTCGCTTTCCAGAGACTTCTATTTTGTACATTCAGATTTCAGAAATCTAGAAGATAAACAGGGATGGTGGAATATGACAATAAAGGCTGATAATTTGATTATAAATGGAAAAACAATTAGTTCTTTTCATTTAGATTACTATTTCTCTTCACCTACAAAGTTGGTTATAGAGTGGCCTAACTTGAAAGAAAAAATGCTTCTAATATATGAACCCGAACAATTGAGAGTTGTTCTTCCTAAACAGAAAAAAAACTATAGTATTCTGAGTCAAAGTCTACATACTGAGATTTATACCTTATTTTAAAATCTCTTGTTATTATCAAGAGAAGACTTTTTGTTTCATTAGTTTAAGATTTTTCATACAAACCAAAATTAATGCACAACAAAATTAAACATACTTGAGTGTTTTTTCTGTTACTGGAAGAATAAATAGCCTTTTGAATAATAAAATAGAAAATGAATTACATATTTCCTTTTACCGCAATTGTAGGAATGGATTTGGTTAAGCGATCTCTACTTTATCATGCTATTGATCCAACACTAGGTGGTTTATTACTGATGGGACAGCGGGGATGCGCTAAAAGTACATTGGCTCGTTCATTTCGTGAAATATTGCCTTCTTTCTCTAATGACTTGGAAACAACATTTGTCGAGGTGCCTCTGGGTACTACAGAGGACCGTTTGTTGGGGGCAATTGATGCATCTCGCTTGCTTGCAGATGGAGAATGGTCAATGCAAACTGGTTTAATCGAACAGGCCAACAATGGAGTGCTATACATCGATGAAGTTAATTTGCTGCCGGATCATCTAGTTGATTCAATTTTGGATTCTGCTGCCAGTGGTCAGCACAGAATTGAACGTGACGGTCTTTCAAAAAATGTCAGCGCTCGTTACATCCTGATTGGCTCAATGAATCCAGAAGAAGGAGATTTGCGTCCACAATTAACTGACCGTTTTATGCACGGGGTCTCTGTAAAAGATGATTTTAGCGTTGAAGAGCGTAGGGAAATTGTTCGTCTGAGGATGAATTTTGATGATGATCCATCAAGTTTTATGGAAAAGCATCAGGGAAAACTTGAAGAACTGCGTGAACAGATTCTCCAAGCAAGGAAACATTTTAAAAATGTGAAAATTACAGAAGAACTCCGCACTGAAGTTGCTGAGAAATCAGTTTCTTTGAATCTGGAAGGAGTACGTGCGGAACTGGGAATCATTCGTACCGCAAGATGCGCTGCTGCTTTCAGAGGAGATGTCGAAATATCAGAGTATGATCTGGAAGAAGCATTGATGTTGTGCCTAGGTCACAGGCTAGAGCAAAACACACCGACAGACCTTTCAAAACCGCGAGAAAATTATCCTGAAATGCCAACTAATAAATTGCAAACAAATCAAAATAAAATTACTAGAACTTCCTCCTCTCCAGTAGAAGCAGAAAAAGATAAAATTTTTCTCGAAACAGCACAAACTATACTTCATTCAGAACTTGCTGAATGGTGGAATAGTTCGAATAAAAAGCGTGACTCAGATGGATTTGTGTCAGGGACATTCCGTTCGGTTCCAGCACTTGTTTCAGATGCCCGTATGTGTTGGATTTCATCTTTAAAAGCTTCCGTACTAAGAGGATGGTCACCCGGCAAACCTTGGAATACGCGATACCAAAAACCAGCAAGAAGAAATAATTTTTGGCTATTCATTGATGCTAGCAGGTCTTCGGGAGTAATCAGCAATGAGTTTTCTACACGATTTTTGTCTTCAGTACGAAATGCTGTCCTTATGCTTGGTTCAAAAACTTTCACTAGTCGTTTTCATCTATTGATACTTCAAAATGGTCAGGCACGTTGGTGTATCAAGCGTGGGACTGCACAAGCGATTAAGAAAACTTTAATGCACCTTAATGAAGCATCTGGGAAAAGTCATTTGACAATGGCTCTGAAAAAACTTTGCAATGCAGTACAAAAACAAGGAGTTTTACCAGGTGATCGTGTTTTACTTTGTACTGATGGAATGCTAAGTCCAGAGATTGGAAAAGGCGTTTCTGATAGTAAAAAAAGATTTAGTATAGCTCTGAGAAATCTATCTCAAAGAGTTGAGGCCGTACTCTGGCTACATCCTCGCTTAAAGCGTGGAATGCGGCACTTGTTACCACAACTGGCTGAAGGAACTTCAGTAAGGCTGCTTCCACTAGAGTGAGAAGTTAGCCGTGTCGGGAAGTTTGAAAAAAGGTATTATTGTTGCCGGCATGCACAGCAGCTCTGGTAAAACTGCAGTAACT
>CACERX010000062.1 GCA_902562015.1 uncultured SAR324 cluster bacterium | reverse complement strand
GAAAAGCCTGTACAAGTTATCGATTCTAATAACAAAACTGTAGGAATAGTGAAACCTTCTAAAATAATTCACACTGTATTTGGTGCAAGAAAAGAGAATTCATAAATTTATGGAAATTTTAAAAAAATACCCAAAGTCAATTCAGTGGGCCTTTTTGCTGATAGTGTTTTTTTCATTGTGTTTCTCGATAGATGTCCCAGAAGGTTATAAATTTATTAGGGCTCAAGCAGAACACATAAAAGACCCAAATCAAGTTACATACAATTTTTTGGGTACAGAAGTCAGATATATTGAATACAGTGCCTTATGGAGATTACCTCCATTACTTGCGTGGCTTCCAATTTGGGTAAATGACTCAATGTTTTTCTTATTAAATGACTGGATGCCAATTGAGATTTATGACGCTGAAATTGATGAGTATGAAACACGTCCACTTGTTCTGCAAATTACCAGAGCAATTTCAGCATCTATGCTTTTTTTGATTCAAGCTTTTCGTGAAATATTAATTGGAGGCCTAGAAACTATAGTTGCATTTTCAAGTTGGGATTGGATTGATGCAAACCCATGGGCAGAGTTACCCGGACTACCCTGGACCATTGTTGCAGCGGGAGCAATAATACTAGGCTATAAACTTAATGGAAGAGGACTGGCAATTTTTGCTGCAATAACAATGATCTATATTTCTGTGTTTGGGCAATGGAAACCTTCAATGCAAACACTTTCATTTGTAATGGTTGCTGCACCAATTTCGTTTCTGCTCGGTCTTTTTTTGGGCATTTGGGCATACCGAAATAAATGGGTAGAAACAATACTAAATCCTGTACTGAATGTAATGCAGACCATGCCTCACTATGCCTACCTGGTTCCCATTACGGTGCTGTTTGGAATTGGAGATCATGCAGGGGCAATTGCGACTATAATTTTTGCAACTCCGCCAATGGTACGTTTAACACTTTTGGGATTGAGGAAGGTTTCTCCAGAAGTTATTGAAGCTGGCAAAATGAGTGGCTGTAACGATTTCCAACTTTTATTTAAAGTATTAATTCCAACTGCCAGGAGAGATATTCTGATCGGTGTTAACCAAGTCATCATGCAATGCTTAGCAATGGCCGTCATTGCGTCATTTATCGGTGCTCGGGGATTAGGTTGGAATTTACTACTGGCCTTAAATCAACTTAGAATTGGTTTAGCTTTGGAAGCCGGCGTTTGTATTAGCTTAATTGCAGTACTTTTAGATAAAATGTCTTTAGCTTGGGCAAATAAACAAACAGATTATTTTGCCAACTTAACTTTTTTTCAGCGTCATAAATATGGATTATTGTTTGTTGGTTCAGTTTTAGTTGGAATTATACTTGCCTCTGTTGGATCTTTGTTTTTCAAAGCCGGATTTAATTACTTATATGAAGTTCCACATAACAAGGGGATATCAACTGAAAATTTCTGGAATGCAGGAGTTGATTGGGTGTGGGATACCTTTTTTCAAATAACCATCAGGTGAACCACATTTGCCATCACCACCGTCTGCTGGTCTACAACCATCATAGTATGGAGGGAATTTAATAAATGTAAATCCCGCACCATCTGTAAAGTTTGGTGTCCAGTTGAAGATGATAGTTCCTCTTCCTTCTTTCTTAGCTGCTTTAAGTTCTGCCCATAGTGGATCAGCACCACCAGCAAATTTAACCATCCATAAATCACTAAGCCCGAGAGCTTCAAGACGCTGAGGCATTAAATCCTGGTGCCAGCTTTGTGGACCTTCCAGCCAACGGCCTTTTCCGCCAGAATCTGGAGTTACGAAGTTTTTAGCACAATCAGGATTTTTTAAAGCTTCCCAATTTGGCAAACCAGGGCATAGACCAGATTCAGCAACCCAGTTAGGATAACCCATATCCTCTAATGTTCTTGCTTCATGATCTCCCCAATCGAGCAAACCACCTTTGTCACGAGCTGTATCAAACGATTTACCAAATGCTGACTGCCAAACTTCATGAGATAAAGTCACATCTCCAAGACGAATTGACTCGTAAACTGCTTGAGAATCAGATGGAGTATACGCCACTCTATTACCGATGCTCTCAAAAATTCCACCAATCACATATGCCATAACAACTTGGCTTGACCAGTTATGAGTTGGAATTATTATGGGCCTTTTACTATCTGCAGCATTTATAGCGCTTGCTCCAAATGTGAGCATAGTGCTGACTATGAATAATCCAACGAATTTCTTGATTGAACACATACTGTCTCCTCCTAAAAGTAGGTTTAAGAAAGGTTTTAGAATTCAAAGAAATCCCTAGAAACTGGACTGACCTCTCACCCTTTCTTTCTGATAAAAAATGCAAGATAAAAACTCTTGCAAATTAGGGACTGAATATTAATTAAATTGCAGAAACTGTCAAGTTTTTTTCTTGACATGTTATACCTATTTAATTATATTCGCTCAGCCTCACAATTCAGTGAAGGTGTTCGATACTGGCTTTATTTTTAGGCCTAAGTATAGAATGCGGGACCTTAAAGTGATAGCCAGAATTTTTAACCACGTATATAAGGAGTATATATGGGTTATGATATGACTATGGAAGTTTCCGCACTCAATGAGATTTTCGTTGAGTTCTACTACTGGATTACTGTTCCATTGATGTTCCTGATTCACGTTGGCTTTTGCCTTTATGAAGTCAGTGTATCTAGGGCTAAAAACCATTTGCACACTTTGATGAAGAACGCAATGCTGATACCAGTGGTAACAGTGACTATGTTCTTTTTCGGATTCTGGATTTACTTCGCCCTACCAAAATTCCCATTCGGTGATTGGGGAGGCAGTACTGGTCTGCCATGGGACATAACCATGGGATCAAACATCAATGATCACATAATGGGAGTCTTCTGGGCAGCGTTCCTTCTATTCTCATGGACTGCTGCATCAATAGTTTCTGGTGCGGTGATTGAACGTATTCGCACAGGTGCTTTCCTGATTCTGGCAGTTTTAGTCGGTTCAGTCTTTTGGATGATAGATGCTGCATGGGGATGGAGTGCCTCAGGCTGGATGGTAACCGACTGGGGTTATCATGATGCCTATGCATCTGGAGTAGTTCATGGAATCTGTGGCGGTGCCGCTCTTGGAATACTTGCTGTACTAGGACCACGTATAGGAAAATTTGCTTCAGACGGAACTCCCCGTGATATTCCTCTTAGAAATCCGTGGATTGCCGTTGTTGGACTTTTTGTAATTTATGCAGGTTTCTGGGGTTTTTATGCTGCATGTAACATTCCAATTATTGAATTCAATGGTACCTGGACAGCAACCAATATTTATGGAACACCAACAACTTTAAGTACAATTACATTCAATTTCCTGATGTCTCTTGCCGGTGGTATGTTGGCAGGATACTTTCTTTCTAAAGGAGATGCTTTCTGGACGTTCTCTGGAGGTCTCGGTGGAATCATTGCGGCTTCGGCTGGAAATGACCTCTATCACCCACTACATGCATTCATAATTGCAATTGCTGGGGTATGGGTTGCATATCGACTTCATTTCTGGGTTGAAAGAAAATTCAAGATTGATGATGCTGTCGGCGCAGTCGCAGTTCACGGCTATGCGGGCACTTTTGGAGTTATAGTCTGTGGCTTCGTACTCTGGGGATACCCTGCCGTTGCAGATGGTTCTGCTACAATTACTCCTTGGGGACAAATTGGTGGAGCAATCATGATGTTTTTTGTACTTGGATTCATCCCAGCTTGGATTGTTGCCAAAATTTTGAATGCGATGGGAATACTCCGCATTCCTAAGGAAGTTGAACTGGCAGGACTTGATTACGTAGACAATCAAGCAACCGCTGCAGATAACAAGGCAATTGTTGACGCTGAATTAGCAGAAGCAAACGCTGGTTCTTCTGTATAACTTTATTATGGAGAAAATATTATGAGTACTGGAGTAGAAAGCTGGAGCAGTATTACAGATATGGGTGCAATTTATCCATTTGTTGGCTCTGAAGTACTATTTACTGTCATAGCGGTGGTTATTTGGATAGTCTGGCAAGTCTGGCAGATCAAGTCTGAAAACAGCACCTATGAAGAGCAAACCAGTAAACTGCAAGGGAATATTCCAAACGCAATTTCTGGAGATTAGGTCATTATCTTAAAAGGTTAGTGACATAAGCTCTTCTCGAAAATAAAGGCTGCTGCACTTAAAGTGCGGCAGCTTCTCGCACCAAAAATTACTTTAAAAAATTTGTAGATATACATAATTAAATTTAAATCTCATTTCCAGTTTTTCCAGGAATCCAGTCTGTCCCACATAAAGGAACTTGTGCAATTGCTGCAGCCTCCACTGTCAAAGCGACCAGGTCTTCTGGTTCAAGATTATGAACATGACTTTTGCCACATGCACGCGCAATTGTCTGTAGTTCCAGTGACATTACCTTGAGGTAATTCGACAATTTTCTACCTGCAGTAACTGGATCAAGTCTTTTTGAAAGATCTGCGTCCTGTGTTGATATACCAGCAGGATCCAGACCTTCATGCCAGTCATCGTATGCACCGGATGTAGTCCCTAGTTTTCTGTATTCGTCTTCAAGTTCCGGGTCATTATCCCCCAATGCAACAAGTGCTGCAGTTCCAATGGAAACAGCATCTGCTCCCAAAGCCAGAGCTTTTGCCACATCAGCACCATTCCGGATGCCGCCGGAAACTATCAGTTGTACTTTACGATGCATTTTCAATTCTTGTAAGGCTTCAACCGCAGGTCTAATACATGCCAGTGTGGGCTGTCCAACATGTTCGATAAAGACTTCTTGAGTTGCCGCAGTACCTCCCTGCATGCCGTCGATTACAATAACGTCAGCACCGGCCTTGACTGAAAGCGCTGTATCATAGTAAGGACGGGCACCACCAATCTTTATAAAAACTGGTATTTCCCAGTCGGTGATTTCCCTTAATTCGTTAATTTTTATTTCAAGGTCATCAGGACCTGTCCAGTCAGGATGTCGGCATGCTGAACGCTGGTCTATACCCTTGGGAAGATTTCGCATTTCGGCAACTCGATCAGAAATTTTCTGTCCAAGTAGCATTCCTCCACCTCCAGGTTTTGCACCCTGTCCTACTACAACTTCTATTGCATCTGCCTTCCGCAGATCATCCGGATTCATTCCATAGCGGGAAGGCAGATACTGATAGATAAGAGTTTTGGACTGTTCACGTTCTTCCGGAGTCATGCCACCATCACCGGTTGTTGTTGATGTCCCAGCAGTTGATGCCCCCCTGCCCAGTGCCTCCTTGGCCTGCGCGGATAACGAACCAAAACTCATTCCTGCAATTGTGATTGGAATCTTCAACCTGAGAGAATTTTTTGCGAATCTAGTTCCCAGCACCACATCTGTACCGCATGATTCGCGATATCCTTCAAGAGGATAACGCGACATAGAAGCTCCTAGAAAAACAAGGTCATCAAGTCCCGGCAGTGAGCGTTTTGCTCCACCGCCTCGAATATCATAAATACCGGTAGCTGCGGCTCTTCGTATTTCAGATAAGGTGTAGTCGTCAAAAGTTGCAGATTTTCGTGGATGCGTTCGTGGTATATTTTCAGTCATTGTAAGTCAGTAAGATTCAGCGTTATCAATATCAAAATTATAGAGTTTTCTGGCGGAGCCATAGCGACGAAAATCAGCTGCTTTAGCTTTTATTCCGGAAGATTTTAAAAGTTGGGAGATTTTAGCAGTATGTTCAGGTCTTACTTCTTTTTCAATACAGTCAGCCCCTAATCCGGAAACTTCTCCGCGTACAAAAATGTTGGCTTCGTAAATAGAATCTCCCAGTGCGTCTCTGGTATCTCCACAAATAACTAGATTCCCGCTTTGTGCCATGAATCCAGACATGTGTCCTACTGAGCCACCGACAACAATATCTATACCTTTCATTGATATGCCGCAGCGAGAAGAAGCATTGCCTTCAATCACCAAAAAACCTCCGTGAGCAGTTGCCCCTGCGGATTCAGAAGTATCTCC
>CACERX010000061.1 GCA_902562015.1 uncultured SAR324 cluster bacterium | reverse complement strand
ACAATGGAGATCTAAAGTGCTGGGGTAGAAATAATTATGGTCAGCTTGGTATTGACAGTACAGCTAATATGGGAGATAGCTCTGGTGAAATGTCTTCATTGGATGCAATTGATTTGTAGAAAATATTTCAACAAATTGGATAATTTTATATTTCCCTTATAAAAATGCTGCTAAAACTTAATAATGATAAACCTACATTTTTTTAAATTACTTTCTACAATATTTTAGCAAATAGTAAGCATTTTTATTCATATTGAACATTATTAGATTAAACTAAAGGATTTAAGCAAATTTGAAAAATAAGTCTCTCTATCCTCTCGCTAACTATCACTCCCACACTTATCGATGTAAACATGCATTTGGTGAAGTCGTTGAATTTGTCAAAGCTGCATCTGAAGCTGGTTTAGAAATCTTCGGAGTCTCAGATCATGCGGCATTCCCTGATGATCGCTGGCCTGATATACGGATGAGGTATGAAGAATTGGACAATTACGTTGAAGCAGTTATTGCTGCACAGCGTTCAGTTCCTCAAGTAAAGGTTTTGCTATCTATGGAATGTGAGTATGTTACGGAATTTGAGAATTACTTGCAAGATGAGCTACTGGGTGAGCGTCAGTTTGACTATTTGATAGGGGCAGGACATTACACTCCGCATAACGGGGAATGGCTGAGTTCGTTTACCAAACTGAACTGTAAAGCACATTTGAAGTCCTACACGCATCACCTGTGCCAGATGATGGAATCCAAACTCTTTGAATTCATTGCCCACCCAGACATATTTGGATCAACCAATCTTGAATGGAGCACTGATTTGAGTGCATGTTCCCGTGAGATCCTAAAAACTGCAGAAGATACTAACACCCCGCTAGAGATTAACGGGAATGGACTGCGTAAAAAATATATAAATAGTTCAGAAGGCCTTCGTCCTCCCTACC
This sequence comes from uncultured SAR324 cluster bacterium, assembly GCA_902562015.1. Next base: position 5,070 of record CACERX010000061.1, on the reverse strand, counting down.
CATGGCGCCCGTTTTGGGAACTTGCTGCAGAATACAACATCAAGGTAGTATGCAATTCTGACTGTCACTACCCTAATGAAGTAGTCGCAGGTATATCCGAGAATCTTGAGCTGGCCAATAAACTGGGACTAGAGCTGGCAGATTTGTCTCATCTTTAACCAATACAATCAGCATTACAATCCAAGAACAAATCAAATTATCTTTGAATAGTTTACCAGATTTGCCACGGATTCATTCCCGCCACACATCAGTAAAACCAGATGGTCATCTGGACCAAACCTGTCTTTAATTGTTTCTACAGCAGCCAGCGTACAAGATGCCGCCAATTCGGGTAGAACTTTCATGCGTTCAAGAATAAGCTGCTGTGCTTCAATAGCCTGCTTATCGCTGACAATTAGTAAATCTTCAAGATATTTCTGTGCAATTTTCAGTGCATCCTGAGCGACAAATGGCGCACCAAGTGTCTTTGCCATCGAGGTTGGCGTGATGCTAACGACTTTCCCTGAATCCAATGCTGATTTCATTGAGGCGGCACCTTCAGTTTGTACACCCCATACACGAACTTGAGGTTTAATCCCCTTTATAGCAATTGTGTTTCCCGTGATTAGTCCTCCTCCTGCGATACTGATAACGAGGTCAGTAATTTCTGGAAGGTCTTCAAAAATTTCCATTGCAACAGTGCCGGCACCCGACATCTGATGGTGATTATCAAATGGATGTAAAGCCTTTCGACCTTGCTCAGCTAAATCATTGTATCTGCTAAACGCAGTATGCATATCAGGTGAAAAGTCAATGGTTGCAGAGTAACCGCGAGTTGCGTCTACATAATTCTGTGGTGTATTCTCTGGCATACAAATAATAGTATCCACACCCAACACAAGACTAGCATAAGCAACTCCCTGAGCAAAATTTCCTCCACTAAATGCAACAGCACCTTTATCCAGGACTTCCTTACCCCTTGCTAAAATTTGATTAAATGCCCCGCGTGGCTTAAACGAACCGGTTTTCTGGAAAAGTTCCATCTTTAGATAAACATTTGTCCCTAATCGTCTGCTAAGTGTCTCACTTTTCCACAATGGAGTCCGATGCACATACGACGACACCTTCTCCGCAGCTGATTTTACATCATTGAGTGTTATCATATTTTTTCTTATATCTTTGAATGTCGCCGAAAAAATTCTGCTGGCAGACACCACGATGATTTTTCAGGCATGAACAACCGGCAGTTCGTTCCAGCAGGTTGTAAAGGCGGGACTGCGAAACTTGCTGCGTGCTCTCCAGGCTGAACTTCCAGAAGCAGAAGCAGAGACCACTTTGTAGCGCCCGAACCTAGCATTGATGTTTTTTATAGCCCACATCAGTTCCGGAGACCTACTGACTTTGTGCTCAGTCTTAAAAAGTTGTTCTGGAATATTTTTTACTCGCACAAGATCATGCATAAGTACACCAACCTTGTGGTATTCAAATCCAGACTTGAAAACCTTCTCCAGGGTTCGCTGGGCTGCAGCATTCAGATGAAGCATATTATCAGTAGAATCTATTTCGACAGAGGCGGAAATACTGCGCTGTGCAATGTTTTTGCGGAAACTATTTGTTGACAAATATACGGTGATAGCTGAAGCAGCCTGTTTGTATTTCCAGAGCCTTGCTACAGCATTTTGCACAAAATGGGTCAGTGCTGGACGGATATCTTCCAGTTCCTTCAGCGGTGTGCCAAATGAGCGCCCGCACATAAGTGACTTCCTTGATTCTTCAGGCTCTTCCAACTCCAGACAGCTTTCACCCCGTAGTTCCAGGACTGTACGCATAAGCACCACAGAAAAACGTCTTTTAATCCACTCCGGTTCAGCATCCCTCAACTGCCTGGCATTGGTTATGCCGAGTTCAGCTAATTTAACGCTAATCTTTCTGCCAATTCCCCAAACATCTACCGTATCCATTTGTTCCAACACCCTGCTGAAACTTAAAGGCTCCGTGCCGATGCATACTCCAGCTAATTCCGGGGAGCGTTTTGCCATCCTGTTAGCAACTTTGGCAAGTGTCTTTGTACGTGCCACTCCTATTGAAACCTGAATCCCCGTGTGACGAAGCACTCTGCGACTCACAAGATGACAGAGTTCCACCAGTCGGTCGCGTGATAGGCCGGAAACATCTGCAAAAGCCTCATCAATGCTGTATCGCTCTACATTCGGTAAAAGCTGTTCCAATGTTTCCATAACACGGCTACTCATGTCTCCGTAAAGTGCATAGTTAGACGAACGTATCTGCAGCCCATGACTCTGTACAAATTCACGAACACTTCCGGACAACACTCCCATACCAATTCCAAGTTTCTTTGCTTCGGCCGAGCGGGCAATCACGTTGCCGTCATTATTGGAAAGCACAACAAGGGGTTTCCCCTTCAGTTCAGGCTGGAAGACCTGCTCGCATGAGGCATAAAAATTGTTGCAATCAATTAGGGCAATCATAGCTTCTTTAATGTCCAGCAAACCACTCCCCAGACGGAGAAGTCCATTTCTTCAGTAATCTTAATTGGAGGATAATCCGGATTCTCAGCTTCCAGCACGACTTTTCCATTCCGTTTAGTAAAGCGCTTAATGGTAAATTCAGAATCTATCACAGCCACCACAATACGATTTTCCCAGTTTTCAATACTGCGGTCCACAACCAGGATATCGCCATCAGTAATACCGATTCCTCTCATCGATTCTCCAGCTACACGTACGAAAAAAGTAGCACTTGGATTGTCAATCACCAGCGTGTTCAGGTCAAGTCTCTGCTCCAAATGATCCTCCGCAGGAGAAGGGAACCCTGCCTGAACCTTGGTATCGTAGTATGGCAGCTCAACGCTCTGGGAATCATCCACCAACCAGATATCGCTGATAGATCCGTCTGATTTTATCGGAAGTGCTGGAGGTTTGTATACAGTCATACAATTTTCATGACTAAGATTGCTAAAAAAGTTTTTTGTTTTTGTAAGTGAAGTAAATTCGTAAAATAACTCCCTTAAATAAATTGGAATTTATTTTACAATTTATTACAAGTTGAAGCTAGATTAAATTGTTCTTGATAAGTAAAACGAAGTTATTCAGGAATACTCTAAAATTTTGTTCCTGTAACAGAATTCACTGAGGAGACAGAGCCCGGTAAATCAATCCTGCAATTTCACTCTCAAGCGGAAATGACAACATCCCCATAACCGTGTAACCTAGCAACCAGGGCATAAGATAAAACCGCAGTATGTAAAAAAACCAGGCAACATAGAGCGGAACCAAAGCAGGCAACAAAAATCCCGGAGTGACTGGTGCAAAAAAACGGAGCAAAGGATTGGTGGAGCGGACAAAGAAACGCATGAAGAAAAAGGACGAATCTTCAGGAAGAAAAAATCCCATCGCCGTTCTTCCAATCAATGTCCACATCACTACCCCGGAAACATAATCCAAGGCAATGACCCAAAGCGGAAAAACTTCCGACACAGGATCCATCAGTAAAACTTTATAAAGGAGTTAAAAAATTTCCCGGGGAAGGATCCCCCGGGAAAAAAGGTTACAGTATCAATGAGATGCCGCAAGAACGGTTTCACCTTTCGGAATTCTAACTTCATCAACCATCTTCTTAGTTGCTTCATCAGGTTCTTCCGTGGCAAAGCTGACAACAATCATAACCACTAGGTTAACAGCACAGCCTATGATCCCAAATCGCAGGTGATCGATACCCAACCATGGCTCCATTCCTCCCCATCGCACCATGTAAAGATACCAGGTCCCTGCCATGAATCCACAAAACATTCCTGCTACGGCTCCCTGGCGATTGGCCCGTTTCCACCAAACACCAAGAACCAGAGGAAAGAACAATCCGGACATTGCAAAGTCAAATGCCCAGGCGACAGCACCAAGGATACTGGTTAATTTCAGACTTGCGACAAAGGCACCCGCAGCCCCCAAGTACGACCAACAGAACACGAGCGACAATTAACCTTTTTGCTGTTTCCGCAGCGGGGTCAATTATCTTGTAGTAAAGGTCATGAGAAAGAGCATTGGCAATTGCTAGCAGCAAACCATCGGCTGTCGACATGGCGGCTGCCATTCCTCCTGCAGCAACAAGTCCGGAAATTACATACGGAAGTCCTGCTATTTCTGGGGTCGCTAGCACTACTATATCCCCTCGCATAAAAAACTCGTTGATTTGTAGGATTCCATCTCCGTTACTGTCAGATATTGCCAGAAACTTTACTGCACTCCATTTCTGAACCCATTCTATGGCATTCACTTCGGCAATTGTTTTGCCAATAATGCCTGTTGCAAGATTCGGATCAAGGATCTGAAGCTTGGTAAATGTCGCCAAAGCTGGTGCGGTGAAATAGAGAAGGAATATGAAAAACAGTGACCATGCCACTGAACGTCTCGCACTTTTCACCGAAGGAGTAGTAAAGTAACGCATCAGAATGTGCGGCAGAGACGCCGTGCCAGCCATCATACAGAAAGCAAGGGTCACGAATTTCCAAGCCTCCATACCACCACCAGCTGATACGAATGGCACAGTCAGCGCCTTAAGGCCAGCAAATGATTCTGTCGGTTTGAGTAATCCAACCTGATGCATCTGCTCCAGTTCAGTGACTCTTTGCACTGCATCACCATAAACCAATTGCGGTATGAGTCCAAAATCCTGTTTGTTGGACATCCAGAAAACCGGAATAAGATATGCTATGATCAGAACAATATACTGAGCAACTTGAGTCCAGGTAACAGCCCTCATCCCACCAAGCATAGAGCAGAGTAGAATCCCGAATAAGCCAAACCAGACTCCAACTTCAAAAGGAATCTGCAGAGCCCTTGCTGCAATTGTACCGGTAGCATTTATCTGTGCTGTCACGTAGGTGAAGGAGGCCACTACCAACACAATCACTCCAAATAACCGTGCTAGATTTCCTCCATAACGGGTACCAATAAAATCAGGTACTGTATAGCAACCAAATTTACGTAGATAAGGTGCCATCAAAGAAGCCACCAAAACATAGCCTCCAGTCCAGCCAACCAAAAAGGCTAAATATCCATGACCGCCAAAATAAAT
>CACERX010000060.1 GCA_902562015.1 uncultured SAR324 cluster bacterium | reverse complement strand
TTTTCTATTCTAAGACGTACATATTCAATCCTGCCGATTTCTGAAGAAATTTTCGTGGCTAATTGTATGTTTTTATTTCTATAAGGCCATTCTTCAGAATAACCGCCCATCAGGCACAAAGAACGTCTAACAAAATAATCATATGCAGATAGGCAGGAAACTGGATTCCCAGGGAGCAAAAATATTTTTTTCCCATTAATTAAACCAAACCCTGTAGGAGCTGCAGGTCGCATTGGGATTCCGTGTGCCAGTAGCTCTCCAAGTTCATCAACCAACATCGGCCCATGATCTTCTATACCCACCGATGTACCTCCAGTCATACAGACCAGATCAGCCGCTGTCTCAATTAAATGCTGTTGAAGAAGATTCCTATCATCAGGAATATGATGAACTTTAGCCAAAACGCCTCCATCCCGCTCGATTAATGGAGTTAGCATTACCGAATTAGAATCTACTATTTGAACACCGAATGGTTTTTCTCCAGGCTTTAACAGTTCATTCCCTGTAATAAGTAGATCTACTTCAGGTTTGCGCACTACTTTTATATTTGTAATTCCAACACTGGCTAAAACGGCAATATCCTGTGGGCGCAGGCATCTTCCCTGACGGAGTAATGTTTGGTCCTTTTTGATATCTTCTCCAACTTTTCCAACATGTTTTCCAGGAGGAACTGCTCCTATGACTTGAATATGATCATTTGAAAATTCCGCATTTTCTGCCATGAGTACAGCATTTGCTCCACTGGGAACAGGTGCCCCTGTCATGATGCTTATAGCTTCACCTGGTTTTATTGTACCATTATAACTTTCACCTGGTGTGACTTGTCCTAAGACTTTAAACATCAGTGGGTTATATGATGTTGCTCCAAATGTAGCTTCTGCATTAAGTGCATAACCATCCATTGCTGAGCGGTCAAATTCAGGTACATTTGCTGGAGAAATTATTTCTTCGGCCAAAATCCTGCCACTAGCTTCAACAGTCGGAATTTCTTCAGACGGAAGCAAATTAGAATGCTTTCTAACTAAAGATAGTAAAGTATTTACTGGAGTGCGCTTGAGAAAACCCCGCATGCGGATATCTGATTTTTGCATCTTCATTTACCTGGATACATAAAAGCCCCTTTTTTATTCATAAATTAAAACCTAATCTCTGAGAATCCTTCCTAGTATCATTAAAAAAGCAAATGGCACTTTCATTTCTTAACTCACAATGCGAGTGTTATAGGATAGCACACTATGAATAAGAAATGTTTTGTAGAGTAATTGGGAGAAAAAACCTAGTACAGTTAACCCGTAAATTTCAGTCAACTCAAATATGTGGGAATTTGAAGAATTAAGTCAAATTAAGTGTTTATATTCAGGAATCAGCTTTTTTTTCGGGAACTGCCTCAAATAATGGCCCTTTCCATTCTTTTCTGCTTCCGTATCTTTTTCGGAGAGTTTCGAGCGATTCTATCTTTTCTGGTCCCAAGTCATGGAAGAGTTGTTTTTCAAACTCAAGGAATCCCCTAAGCAATTTACCTGTCCCCTTGTAAAACACTGCATGTGGTGCTGCTTCGATATCTTGGGCGCATTCAGGACCCCAAACCAGAAGGTGTTCTTTTAAAAAACGGGCTTGCAGATCAAGCCATTTTTCTTCTATATCAGAATCATCAGAGCTTGTCTGCTTGCTGATCATCCAATTCATAATTTCAAGTTCAAATCCAAGCGTGTCTTCAGGTTCAGGCAGTTGTCCTTCTTTTTTTTCAAGTCCAACCTCCCTCATAAACCCCCTGACTGCTGCAAGGGGGGCTTGAAAGAATCTTCCTGATAGATAATAAGATTCATAAGGCATAATATCTGGTTGGTGAGGTCCAAGGAACAATTGCACGAACTCATATTCAACTTCAACTGCACCTTTTTGTTCAAGGTAATGCCTTATATCCTTCCAGCCTTCAGACATCAGTGGAGATATCTGTGCTGATCCTTTCACACGATCTGCAATTCCATCCAGAAGGGATAGAAGAAACTCCATATCAGGTTCTTTCCAGAACATTTTTACGAACATTCCATAATACTTTTGGCGCAGATATGCTAGTTCCCTGTCTCCTTTCATAGCTATAATATTTTAGATGTCTTCTTCAATATCTCCTCCGGCTTCATGCAGAAGATGATTCATCTGTCTAGCAATAAACTCTTTATATTCAAAACTGTCTTCCAGTAGTGAGTCCGGATGCTGACTTCTTAGTTCACGCTCCTCCAAAACAGAACTACGTACAGCATTTTCTATCTTAGAGTACAAGTGTTCATGATTATCATCTATTTTTCCTATTACCTCATTCTGCCACCAACGCTGCCATATTTGGCGATATTGACCTTTTTCAAAAAATTCAGAAGAAGATTTTACAGCCTCTTTTTGGTCAATTTCAGCACCTGCTTTCAACCCTTGCACCTCATTCCATTTTTGCAGAGACTGGTCTCTAACAAATGCATCAAGTGCAGCATCCATGAACTCCTTGTTCTTGCTTTTTTTGCGTTTTTTATCACGACTTCTTCTTGATACTTTGTTCATATCATGGAACCCAGCCTTTATCTACCTCCTGCATTGCCGTTACTGTACGACAGTCAGGACACATTTTAAGGATGTTCTCGCGATTTCCAGAAAATGTTGACTGAAGAGATTCAACCTCCAAAATCTTGTTCTCGATTGCCTCCAGTGCTCTGCGGCTTATATAAGGCTTTTTGCATTTCTCGCAGGAAACCATCTCATCTTCTGCAACTCTTATATAGTCCAGTGAGATTTTGTCAAGATGCAATTCTCTCTTGAGTGAAATAACTTTTTCAGGACAGAGCTGTTCACAAAGTCCACATCCTACACAGTTGATATGCTTAAAATGCAGACTGTTATTTTCCTCTTCAAACTTAAACGCATTTGATGGACACACATTTGCGCATGAGCGACACAGCGTACATCCTGATTCATTAACTTCAGCATATGCAAATGGCAATTCCTTTGCTGTTTCGATACTTCCGGGTTCATTGGAGGTTTGTTCAATTAAGTCTCTAATAACTTCTGTTAGGATTTCACGATTCCCAATTTGGTTAGGTATATTCCATTGGGCTATAAGTTTAGGTTTGCTTAATTTTGAAACAAATTGATTTAGCGTATTAACCGCATTTTCTTCCATACCTTCCTGGGCAGTCATTATAGCAACCCTCTCCTGTCCCAATTCAAAATGCTTTAGAATTAACTGAGTTAATTCATATTTTTGATAGAGCAGCTCACGTTCACCGTTAGGACAATTCTCGCATCCAAGAAGTCCTACGCCTGCAGCTCCAAGTGAAAAAGCCGCAAGCATATTTGATTCAGAAACATAGCGAAGACATGGTACTTCGATAGGTAACACTGCATGTGAATACATATAAGGTTTTTCCCCTGCGGTTTGCAGAACCTTGCTTCCCATTTCTTCGCAGTGAAATAGTATTACTGGAGGATCATTTGCAGTATTTTCTCTTTTTGAAGAAGATAGCATTTCCGCAATTCGTGCATATATCTCCTGAGGTGCTGGTTCTGTATATTGAAGTGCCGAGGTGGGACAGGCTGAAACGCATGCTCCACAGCCTTCACAACTAAGATGATCAACCTCAATTCGTAAAGAATTTTCAGTCTGTCTTGAAATTGAGTCATATGGACAAAATTTAATGCATCTTCCACATGTTTCGATCCCTTTGTCGCCACCAGCGCAAATATCCTGATTATAAATAACATGCTCCGGTTTGTGGAAGTAACCCACAAGATCACGTATCTGACCTGCAGTTTCTTCCAGAATTTCATCATCTGTACTGGAAACTAAGTGAACTCCGGTCCTCCTTTTGATTCCTTCAGGTATTGTTTTTGTCAAAACAACCAGCTGATCTGCTTTGATTTCATATCGCTTTTGTGATTTACCATCAGACAATGTTTCAGGCTCTAGTGTAATGCGCAAATTACCCAGGCGCCCATCTACTGAAACCAGCGAAACACGCTTATCAGTTAGTGGTGAATTGTCCATGCCTTCAGTTTCCGGAGCAATACAAAAAGTCAAACCTGCTTGTCCTTCAGAAAATAAGTCTCCTAACTTCTCCGCCATTTTCACACCTTCTGAAAATTCAGTATATATAACGATTTTTTTACCAACTCTCAAAGGGTTATTCGGCACTTTATTATGAGTTCTAATATTGGACGCACGGATTTCGGCTTGAATTAATTTCAATGCTTTGAGGTGTGACTGTTCAGAGTCTGAATGAGGGGCGAAACACTTACCCTTCAGATCTAAGAAGTGAAGTGTTTTTCCTGACAATGCCTGCTCAAATATTGCTGGTTCGGCACAGCATCCAACGAGAACATGCTCAATGTCCTCATTTTCAGCTTCATTAGCAAAGGTATCAATTTCTTCCTCGGGGCTAGTTGCAACTTTAAAAAGAGGAAAAGATGCCTCAATTTTTTTCTGGTCAACATTTAGAGTTGAACGGCAGTCACAGAGGAATGCCCCCCAATTCTTAGATTGCATCAAATCCTCCTTTTACAATCGCAGGTTAGTTTTATCATTTTTAATTGAAGTTATTTTAGATTACTTGAAAGGCTAGTGCCAATTCATACATGTTGTTAAAAATTTCTAAAAAAGGTTTTACCAGGGATTGAAACCTCCTTTTCCATCCCCTCTATAAAAGAGTAATGAATGTGAACTTGCAGATACCATTGCAAGGTCAATAGTACCATCACCGTCAAAATCTCCATTCGCTATAGCTATTCCGTCGTTGCCTGTGTATATGGAAGAAGTATTCTCAAAATCACCATTTCCTTTTCCCAGGAATATTGTTATGCCGCCAGAGGTACGGTTAGAAACTGCTAGATCTAAGTTGCCATCTTTGTCGAAATCTCCACTGGTCAGTCCATGTGGATTAACTCCGGTTTCATGTCTGGAAAGCATTTTGAAGTTTCCAAGTCCGTCTCCCTTGTATATTTCAATTGATTCTTCTCCTGCGACTACAACAGCAAGATCAAGATTACCGTCTCCATTCCAATCCCCATATGTACGGTAATGTGGGAAGCGGCCCGTCTTAACAAGATTTGCCTTCTTAAATTTGCCATCACCTTTTGCAAGCATAACTGATAAAGTATGTGAACCCAAACTTCCGACCACAAGATCAGTAATTCCATCCATATTCAGGTCGACTCCATCCATAATGTGCGGTCCTCTTTCCACATCAACTGTATAAGATTTTTTCGGCAAGCCTGTAGAATCATTAGTTAAAACTACCACTTTAGAAATTCCTGCCTGTGCTACGGCAAGATCATTAATTCCATCATTGTTAAAGTCTCCTGCAACAACGCAAGATGGACCATGTATATCCTCTATATCCATACGACCATTAAAATCTCCCTTGCCGTTGCCATAATATAAACTCAAACTTCCACCTCCAGTATTTGTTGTTACCAAATCAAGATTCCCATCCTGGTTCAGATCAGTACTTGTAACCCATGTCGGTCCTTCTCCAACATGAAGGTGACGGTTCGAAATAATGTTTCCAGAGTCACCTGCAATTAAAACCGTTACTGTTTGTGATGCAGACGCCGGTATAGCAAAATCTGTGTATCCATCGCTATTAAAGTCTCCCAGACTTATTGCATGTGGAAAAAATCCACCTATTCTCTGATTCCCTGAACTGTTTCCAACATCCTGCTGGTGAGCAAGTAAAATAGATTCCCGCAAATTATTTATATCAAAATGCATTGACTGGCTGAAAAAATAATTAAAACTATTTCCAGCACCAGTTCCTTTAAAAACAACCGGCTGAAGAAATGAAGAAAACTGATTAAAATTATTCCACTCAGGATGCATTGATAAAACAAGACGCTTCAACTGACTGGAATGGTGCATCTCTAACAATGCACCTTCTTTATGATTTTGCAGATTTAGTGAACGGAGATATGAGATCAGGTATTGAATTTCCTGATCAGACAAGTTAAAGCCGAGTGCTGGCATAAATGCTGACAA
>CACERX010000059.1 GCA_902562015.1 uncultured SAR324 cluster bacterium | reverse complement strand
TTTGATGATTATAATACTTTTTACAGGTGCATTGGGTGTAAAAAATATTAAGCAGGAAGTTTTTCCTGAAATGGATTTAGATTTAATCATTGTGGCAGTCCCTTATCCGGGTGCTACTCCGGATGAAGTGGAAGAATCTATCATTTTACCCATTGAGGATACTATTAGCGGCATTACTGGAATAAAAAAAATTAATGCTACTGCCTCTGAGAATATGGGATACATTCGGATAGAACTGCAAAATGATGCAGATAAAGAAAGTGTATTTGATGATGTAAAATCTGCGGTTGAACGTTTGACAACTCTGCCGGAAGAGGCTGAGACACCACAAATTCAGCAGCCCAGAATTCGTCGTGAGGTTCTGAATCTTACTCTTTACGGAGAAGCCCCGGCTCGTTCTTTGATAGAGCAGGCGCAGATGGTCCGAAGTACCTTGCTTACTCATCAGGATATTACACAGGTTGATGTGGAACAGCCAAGAGGCTTTGAAATGACCTTGGAAATATCGAGTAAGGTGTTGCAACAACATGCTCTCACGCTTAATCAAATTTCCAAAATCATAAATCAGGCGACACTGGACCTACCTGGAGGGAAAATACAAACCTCAGGAGGTGACATCCTGATTCGCACTAAAGAGCAAAGATACACTGCAGCAGACTATGCTAATATCCCTCTTTTGACAAGTGATCAGGGTATCTTGAGACTTGGCGACATTGCACGCATAAGTGATGGATTTGAGGAATCTGATCTTACCTCTAGATTTAATGGGAAACCTGCAGAAAACATTAAAGTCTTTCGTGTTGGCAAACAAACACCTACAGATGTCTCAAATGCAGTGCGTTCAAAAATGGACGAAATTAAGTCACAGCTGCCTTCCAGCATCGAAATGCAGATTGTAAACGACCGCTCGTTGGTTCTGAGAGATCGAATTAATTTACTAATGAAGAATCTTTGGCTTGGACTGGGACTTGTTTTCTTGACTTTAGCACTTTTTTTACGGATTGATTTGTCTTTTTGGATAATGATGGGAATACCTATAAGTTTTGCGGGAGCATTGATAGCTATGCCTTCGCTTGATACAACTATCAATATGATATCGCTATTTGCATTTATTTTGGTACTGGGGATTGTGGTTGATGATGCAATTGTGGTTGGAGAAAATATTTTCGCACATCAAGAAATGGGTAAGACAAATATAAATGCAGCAGTTGATGGAGCAATTGAAATTGGACCGCCTGTTTTGATTACTATTCTTACTACCATCGCAGCTTTCATTCCAATTTATTTTATTCCTGGTGTGACTGGGAATATTTTTGCAAATATTCCGAATGTATTGATTGTCGTTTTGTTATTTTCTTTGATTGAAGCCATGCTGATTCTGCCTGGTCATCTTTCTCATCTAAATAGGGTAATTAGCTTTTTTCTTGCTCCATTGGGGAAAATTTTGGAAAGGCCTCGTCAATTTTTAGGTTCTGGACTTATCTGGATTGCACAAAAACCTTTCAGGAAAATTCTCGATAAATGTATAGCATATCGCTACGCTGTTTTTGCTTTTGGAATATTTTTTATTCTACTATGCGTGGGACTAGTGTCTGGAGGTCATCTTCGATTCACTTTTTTCCCAAAAATTGACAGAGACAGAATTTCCATAAATGCAAGAATGCCTTTTGGTACACCTGTCTCGGTCAGTAGAGAAATTGAAAGTAAAATGCTGCGTTCTGCCGAGAAATTGCTTAAGGAATATGAAACAGAAGTAGGATTCCCTGTTCATCAAGGAATTTACAGCAATGTCGGAAGAAAAGGTGGACACAATACTTCTGTAAGAATATATCTTAAACCGTTGGAAGAGAGGGGATTTGCGTCCGTTGAGTTTTCAAGAAGATGGCGCAAATTGATAGGCGAAATACCAGGAATTGAAGCCTTAAATGTAAGGGCTCGTCGTTCCATGGGCTCAAATTATGATATCGATTTACAGTTGAGTCATCCTGACCCACAAATACTTTTGAGAATAGTTGAGCAGCTCAAAGAGGATTTTGCTGAGTATCCTGGAGCAAGTAATATTGAGGACAGCACAGAAGACGGTAAAAGCGAAGTTCAGTTAAGTCTTAGTCCAGCTGGAAGTACTCTCGGTTTAAGCTCTCAAGACTTAACCCAGCAGGTAAGGGCATCGTTTCAAGGTGTTTCTGTATCTAAGTTTTTACGGGGAAGTGATGAGGTAAACATTAAGCTTCGCCTGCCTTTTGATGAGCGCCGATACCAACGTGATCTGGAAGATTTAATAATACTTGCTCCAGGAGGAGAGCGTCTTCCTTTGAGACAGATTGCCGAGTTAAAATATGGTCAATCATATAGTTCCATCAGACGTGTGGACAGCAGAAGAATAATCAGTGTAAGAGCACTTGTTGATTCAGGAATTTCAAATACTGGACAGGTTAAGCGATCCCTTGAAGAAGAATTACTCCCTCAATTAATAGCTAAGTATCCTCAATTACAATATACATTTGAAGGATCACACCGTGCTCAGACTAATACTATGGCAGGAATCAAGCAAGGCGGAATTGTGGCCCTAGTGCTCATTTTTAGTTTACTTGCTCTGCAGTTTCGCAGCTATTTACAGCCATTCATTATCATGGCCGCTATACCATTTGGTTTTGTAGGAGCAGTACTTGGCCATATTATTTTGGGATATAACTTGAGTATAATTAGCGTATTGGGACTTGTTGCATTGACTGGTATTGTTGTCAATGACTCGCTGATTTTAGTTGATTTCATAAACAGGGCACGTTATCGCGGAGATGCACTAATTAAGTCAGTTCTAGAATCAGGAGTCCGGCGTTTTCGTCCGATTGTGCTTACAACTCTGACCACCCTTTTTGGTTTACTCCCAATGCTTTTTGAGCAGTCTCTGCAGGCACGGTTCCTAATTCCAATGGCGATAAGTTTAGCCTTTGGTGTCCTTTTTTCAACCTTTGTTATTCTTATTTTGACTCCAGTACTTTATGTGATTCTGGAAGATTTTAAAGGTATATTTGGTAGAAAAACTGAAAAAATAGTTATTAAAGAAAAATTGGTTTAGCGCATATTTAAGCTTTTATAAATTTGCTATTTTTAAAACTTAATTTATTTAATGTCCAAAACAAAAGTAGAGATTTACACAGACGGAGCATGTTCTCCTAATCCTGGAGTTGGAGGATGGGGAGCTATTTTAATTTCCAGCAAACACAAAATTCGTACAGAAATTTCAGGTGCTGAAGGTGATTCCACTAATAACCGTATGGAGATGACTGCTGCAATAAAGGCTCTGGAAGCACTAAAAAAACCATGTGTCGTTGATCTCTATACAGACTCAAGTTATCTAAAAAATGCCTTTGAACAAAAGTGGATAAATAACTGGAAGAACAAAGGGTGGAGGACAAAGGGAGGGGACCCTGTTGCGAACAAGGACCTTTGGCTTCGTCTACTTGAAGTAAGCCAAAACCATAAAGTTTCATGGTACTGGGTTAAAGGACACTCAGGACATCCAGAAAATGAACGCTGTGACGAACTTGCTGTTAAAGCAAGAAAGGAATGGTCAAAATCATCAAAATAAGAATGGATCTATAAAATCTAAATTGACTTTCAATCCAAATTATCCCAAATCACTTTTACAATTTCCTTAACCTGTGCGTCTGTGAATTTTCCATCAACACTATAAAGCACTCTGCCGTTTTTTCCGAACACTATTACGTTACTATTATCGTCGCTGAGGCCCCACTTCTTAACCAAAGTTTTATCAAGGTCTTTAACATATAGAGTATTTTTATGTTTCTCCTGCTTGCTTTTTAGTTTCATGTTGATTGCAAAATTTGGTAGCCAGGTAGCAGCCATATTAGCCATTCCTATCGAACCATATTTTTCTTTTGGATAATCTTCTGCTTTGAGTGCATCACTTACATGGTTATTCAATTCGGATTCATCAGGGTCAACATAGAAAAGAACAATTACTTTTTCGGAAACGAGTTCCTCACTGCTCCATTGGGTACCGTCAATTCTTCCCCCAGAATCTTCTTTAAGCACTACTTTAGGCGGTATTTCTCCAAGGGGCAATTCCGCCAGCAGTATTTTGGGAAAAAGCATTATAAAAATTATTGTCGATATTGTTCTCATGATATTTTTTAATTGAGGGTTAGTTAGTATCAGGAATTTAGAACTTTAAATAAAAAAATTAAAGACAAAATAGAATAATTCAGTTATTCGGAAGATGAATATCAGGAAGATTCAAACAGGACGGAAGTTTGATTGAGCCATCTTTTTGTTGGCCGTTTTCGATCAGTGCAATTAAAGTTCTTGAAACGGCGATCGCAGTCCCGTTAAGCATGTGTACAAATCTGTTTTTGCCTGTCTCTGAATCCTTGAAACGTATATTCATACGCCTAGACTGGTAATCAGTACAGTTTGAAGTTGATGTTACCTCTCCCCACTTTCCACGTCCAGGCATCCAGGCTTCAAGGTCATACTTGCGATAAGCTGCACCTCCCAGGTCACCGCAGCAAATATTAACCACCTGGTATGGGATCCCGAGATTCTGATAAATTTGCTCTTCAATTGCAAGCATTTTTTGATGCATTTCTTCAGACTGATCTGGATGGGTGAAGGCAAACATTTCAACTTTAGAAAATTGGTGCACCCTAAATAAACCACGAGATTCCCTGCCTGCAGCCCCAGCCTCAGTACGATAACAATGTGAAAAGCCAGCATACATAATCGGCAATCGTTCTGGATCCAAAACTTGATCAGAAAGTAATCCTCCAAGGGTAATTTCGGCTGTTGCAATAAGGCAAAGGTCAGAATCTTCAACTGAATATATCTGTGTTTCCGTTCCGCGTGGACTGAATCCAATCCCATCCAAAATTTGATTTCTTGCAAGATCGGGTGTCATGTGTACTGTAAAGCCTTCTTTCTGCAACAAATTTAGGGCATAATTTGCCAGAGCCAGTTCCAGAAATACTGCTTGGTTTTTTAGGAAATAAAACTTTTGTCCAGAAACTTTTGCACCGCCATCAAAATCAATCAAATCAAGAGACTCCATCAATTCCACATGATCTTTTGGCTCAAAATCAAACTCAGGTATTTCTCCCACCTTTCTGATGGGCTGATTCTCTTCATCAGTCAGTCCTTCAGGAGAATCTGGATGAGTAAGATTTGGAACCTGTTTTAACAGATCAAGACGTTGATCAGTCAGTTCTCGAAGAAGGGATTCTTTTTCTGCCTCTTGATCTCTTAACTGTTTTGATTCTTCTATAAGCGGTTGTCGTTCCTCTGCTGAAAGATTGCCTTTCATTTTTTTACTGATGTCGTTTCGAATCTGCCTAAATGAATCAACTTCCGTCGTAGTTTGTCTTACCTTTTCATCAAGTTTCAATAATGTATCAATATCTACTCTGACGTTTCTCTTCCGGCAGTTTTTAGCGATTAATTCAGGTTCGGAACGGATCAGTTTGATATCAAGCATAAAAAAAGTTTAAAGCTAAAAAAGGGTTAAGAACTTGTGACATGGTTTGTAATTTCAAATTAGCTACAAATAGATAATTTTCGTAACATTGAAGAATTACAAAAAGTTTTAATTCTAATAGGGTCTTCTTAAATGATAATCAGTTAAATCTTGCAGAGCTGTTGCAGCAGCCAAAAGAGCTTGGTCCTGAAAACGTTGGCCCATCAATTGGATTCCTACAGGTAAACCATTCTTTGTGGGTCTACCAGGAATTGAAATTGCCGGAGTACGAGTAAGGTTTGCAATAACACTGCAGATATCAGCAAGATACATTTCCAGGGGATCTTTGGATTTTTCCCCAAATTTGAATGAAGGGAATGGTGAAACAGGGCCAAGCAAAAAATCAAATTCTTTAAATAGTCTTTCTACTTGAAATTCCATCCACGTTCTTACTTTTAGAGCTTGTCCATAATACTGGTCATAATATCCGGAACTAAGAACAAATGTACCAAGCATTATTCTTCGCTTTACCTCCTCGCTGAATCCTTTTTTCCTAGTATTATGGTATAAGGATTTTAATGACAGCT
>CACERX010000058.1 GCA_902562015.1 uncultured SAR324 cluster bacterium | reverse complement strand
TTCCAGGCATCCTGATAAATGAAATTTTTTATCAACCAAATGATTAAATAGTTTTAAGACAGTAGCGGGTAAAATAAAAAATTTTAAGTTTATATTTACATATTCTTTAAATACCAAAAAAAAGATTTTGTGCAATGGTATCTAGTGTTTTTCACCTCTGAAAAAAACTTCTCCCAATGCAGCAGGCATAACTTGTACTCCAAGTCTTTTATAACGGATAGTTACTAATGTAAGTACCAAAATAGTTAAAACATAAGGTAGCATTTTTAAAAAATATGGAGAAATTTCTAAACCTAAAATTTGCAGACGAAGCTCCATGGCTAATGCAATTCCAAACAGATATGCACCTGCAAGTGCCTTTACCGGATGCCAGAAAGCAAAGATTACTAATGCAACCGCAATCCAGCCTCGCCCAGCAGTTATACCATCTACCCAAAATGGAGTTAATGCAAGCGGAAAATATGCGCCTCCAATTCCTATCAGCATTCCTCCGCCAACAACGGAAAAAAAACGGTAGCTTATGACCGAAAGTCCTAGTGAGTCGCAAACCTCTGGTGCTTCTCCCATAGAGCGAATATTAAGTCCCAAACGAGTCTTAAAAAGCAGCAGCCATGAAAGTATTACGCAAAGATATGAAAAATACACGAGTACATCCTGATTGAAAAGCATTGGTCCTAGAACGGGGATGGAATTGAGAAAAGGTATAGGAATACGAGTTAGAGGTTCTACCGTTTCTCCTGTAAGTTTATCTCCAAACAAACCACTGAGCCCAGTTCCGAAAAAAGTCAATGCCAGTCCGGAAGCAATCTGATTTGCACGAAGCATTAAGCATACGAATCCATGAAGCATTGATACCAGTCCAGAAGCAGTTGTAGCAGCTATAACTGCATATAGATAGCTACCAGTATTTAACATAACTACAAAAGCCACTAATGCTCCTACCAGCATCAAACCCTCCATTCCAAGGTTTATAACACCCGCACGCTCACTTATTACACCTCCCAAAGTTGCAAACAATAATGGTGTGCCCATTCCTACAGCGGCTACCAATACTTGTATAAAAAATTCCATTATATATTGATTAAAATTCAGTAAATATTTGTTTGATTTTAAAATAGTTTGTAATGCTATGAAAAATTTGTTTTAGCATAACATTTTAAGTAATCAAAGATGTGAATTTTTTCCTATTCCAGTTGGAGCAAAACGTCCGGTAATCCGGAGCCTATATTCAGTGAAAATCTCTGAACCCAGAATTGTAAATAAAATTATTCCTTGGTATAGATAAACCATTGAAATAGGGAGACCATATTCAATTTGCAATGCCTCTGCACTCACAAAAACAATAGACATAAAAAATGCGCTTAAAATTATCCCAAGAGGATGATTCCTGGCCAGCCATGCCACTATTATTCCAGTATAGCCATAACCAATGGATATGTTTTGCTGAAGACGGTAATGGATCCCTGTCACTTCACTGAATCCTGCAATAGCAGCAATAGCTCCGCTTACAGCAAAGACAAGTATTGTTACCATGCGAATATTAACTCCTGAGTAACGGGCTGCATTGGGGTTTTCTCCGCTCAAACGGATTTGAAATCCAAGCTTTGTTTTCCACAAAGCAAAGGCAATTATCAATACAAAAACAAAGGCCAGAATAAGTCCGGCATGCACTGGAGTATTTCCAAATGTCGGAAGTTGTGCTGCTTCAGAAAATTCCCTGGTTATTGGGAAATTATTTGTATTTGGATCTCGCCAATCTCCAAATAATAAATGGTCCAACCATGCTACTGCAACGTAATTAAGTAGTAGTGAAGTGATAATTTCATTGACACCGAATCTGGCTTTCAGGAAGCCAGGTATGCTTCCCCATAATCCACCTCCTATCATAGCCATTAGAAACAATGAAATGATTAGCATTCCTCCGGGAATTTTTCCATCGAACTGTAAAGCAAACCATGTAAGTGCAAATGTGCCCATGTGAAACTGTCCTTCTGCACCAATGTTCCACAGTCTCATCTGAGCAGCAACCGCCACTGCAAGTCCTGTAAGCATTAACGGTGTCATTTTAACTAACAGATCCTGCCAACCGTAAGCTGTCATAAAAACTTCTTCTCCAATCGTATTGTAAGCTGCAAAAGGTTCAATACCTACTGCTAGGAAAAAAAATAAACTTATGAAAAGCACTAGCATCATAGCTGCAGCAAGCACAATAACCCTACCCCATGGGGAGGTATTAACTCGCTTTTCCAAAAAAAATCGCATTTAAATGCTTTAAGTTATGGGATATTTCAAATTCTAGGTAAGAGCTTTAGAAAGTTCAAAAAATAAAAAAATAAATAATTCGATTTTTGTATTTATCTAAATGGAAAACTGAGATTATTTTAAAGTCGCAATATATGCTGCAACATTTTTTATTGCTTTGTCATCGGCTAGTGAAATTGCCATAGGACGCATTTGCATACCAAACATATCTCCACTTTTTGTTCCACGAATTCCAGCCTTAAAGTTTTTTAATTGTCTAGCCACATACCAGTCCTGTAGTCCTGCTAATCTAGGTGAGTTTAATGTTTTGTTGCCTTCTCCTGCAGAACCGTGACATGACTGACACAATACATATAAAGTTTTGCCTGCCTCCACGTTCCCTTTGATTGTGGGAACAACATTGCTTCTCACAGGCATGCTTGAGACATATGCAGCCATGTTACGAATAGACTGATCATTTGATAATGTTAATGCCATAGCTCGCATCTGCATTCCAAACCTGTCTTTTGGATGTGTACCTCTGATTCCAGCTTTAAAATTTTTTAGCTGTCGTTCAAGATACCAAGGTTCCTGTCCAGCGATTTTTGGACTATTTAACTCTTTATTACCCATTCCATCAGCACCATGACATGCCTGGCAAACTGCGTATAGGGCTTTCCCTTTTGCAGGGTCTCCAGCAGCAGAAACCTTAAATTCATCTAATGTAAAGAAAAATACCGTCAGTCCAAAAAAAATAAAAAATTTCATAATTAATTTTTTTTTATTCAAGATAAATGTTAACAACTAATAAATTATTTTAGAGAATTAAATAAATATTTTTTTGGACGATAAGAGTTTATAAAAATATAGCTCATTGTTGAAACTTAGTCGATAGATCAAGTGTTTATATATATTGTGTTCCTAATTTTTTAATAGAAAGAGCTTGATATGTATACAATTTAAGCTTCGGTTACTTTAAATGGAATTACTGAGTCTGTCATCCAACATTCTGGATACGTGGTACCTTTTTGAATAGAGAGCCGAAAACGGTAACCGATGCGTTTGCCTTTAGATGTGGTTATTATTACATCCTGAATGGCGAAATCATCTTCGAGAGTTAATTCAAGAAATGTTGCATTAAGATGGTTTAAGAGGGGGCTGTAAGATGGATCTCGAACAAGCCTGATGAAGCGATTCAATGGTCCCGTTTGTTTTTTATTTGCAGGTGATGCAAAACGGAAAGTAACTTCAATCCCAAAATTACTCTCGTCATTTTGCTGCATTGCTAGAAGTTGAAGCCTTACCACATCATTTGGCTTTAGTTCTGGTTCAGGGTAGGCATTTTCAATATCGTAGGAAGCCCAAATTTGAAAAGGCAGTATTAATAGACAAACTAGTAGTGTGAAACTTTTAATCAAACCTCACCTGCGAAAAATCATCTTTGAATTCCATATCTACTCATACTGGATTTAAAGAAAGCCTTGAGAAAAATATTACTCTCAGGAAAAAAATACTTTCAAAAAAATATTGTTTTGAAAGATTAAAGGCAATTTATCTGAGGGTGGAAATGTAAGCAGCTATATTTTCAATTGCCTTATTATCAGGCAGTGTCATAGCCATAGGGGCCATTTGCATTCCATATGTATCTTTTGGATTTGCCCCGCGGATTCCCTTTTTAAAGTGTTGAAGTTGCCTGGCTATGTACCAGTCCTGCATACCTGAAAGTTTTGGTGCATTCAAGTCTTTGTTGCCTTCTCCATTTGCTCCATGACATGAAACACAAACCATGTAAGAAGATTTTCCTGCTGTTAAATCGCCCTTTATAGTGGTTTCTGAAATCGGTCCATCAAGAGAGTTTACATAAGCAGAAACGTCCGCTATTGCCTGTTCGTTTGTAAGAGTCATAGACATAGGTCTCATTTGCATTCCATAAATATCTTCAGAATGTGTTCCACGCATTCCTGACTTAAATGCTGCAAGTTGTCTTTTGAGATACCATACTTGTTGACCGGCTATTCTTGGTGCATTAAGTGCTTTATTTCCTGCTCCATCAGCACCATGACAG
This sequence comes from uncultured SAR324 cluster bacterium, assembly GCA_902562015.1. The sequence continues at coordinate 1,793 of CACERX010000058.1, read as the reverse complement.
GAAACGCAAACTGAATATAATGCTTTCCCGTTTTCCGCTGACCCTAGAGAAGATAATGCAACAGTTTCTACAGAGGCGGGCTCAGAAGTTTTCTCTTCTACGGCTACCATTTTTTCTTTAAATGTAGCTACATATGCAGCCACATTATTCATAGCTTCATCGTTAGCAAGTGCCATGGCCATGGGCCTCATCTGCTGTCCATAGATATCTTTTTGATGAGTCCCGCGTATGCCCTTTTTAAAACTTTTAAGCTGTCTAACAACATACCAATCCGGGAGACCTGCTATCTTTGGCGCATTGAGGGCCTTGTTCCCTTCACCCTGAGAACCATGGCAAGCAGTACAGGTCGCATAAGCAGTTTTTCCTAAATCTAAGTCTCCTTGAATTGAAGTTTCTGAGGGAGCACCCCTTAATGTTGTTATATATTCAACTACTCTCCTAAGATCTGAGTCCTTAATCAAGGTCATTGCCATGGGCCTCATTTGCATTCCATAAATATCTTCAGAATGTGTCCCTCGAATACCTTCACGCCAATTGCGCAGTTGTCTTTCGATATACCATCCTGGTTGCCCAGCTAATCGAGGTGCCCCTAGTCTTTGATTCCCTTCTCCATTAGAGCCATGACAGGATGCACAAGCGGCATAAAGAGGTTCACTTACAGCACTTTTCATAACGGCCATAACATTTTTGGACTTAACTCCGGCAGGCTTTGCCATAGAAACACCTTTCAAAGTTGAAACATATGCTGTTACGTTACGAATTGCCTGATCGCTTGCAAGTGCCATGGCCATCGGCCTCATCTGTTGACCATAGATATCTTTTTGGTGAACACCGCGAACACCTATTTTAAAATTATGCAACTGACGCTCTATGTACCAGTCTTGTAGGCCTGCAATTTTTGGCGAGTTAAGTGCTGTATTCCCCTCACCATTTGCTCCGTGACATGTCAGGCATACTGTGTAAGCAGATTTTCCTGCCTCTATGTCTCCATTAATTCCGATGTGTTTACCACGTCCATCCAAAGTTCCTATGTAAGCAACAATATCTTCAATATCATTTTCAGTATATAACGTCATTGACATAGTACGCATTTGCATGCCTGTAATGTCTTTCGGATGAGTTCCTCGTATACCTAGCTTGTAGTTGATTAGCTGCCGTTTTATATACCAAGACTGCTGGCCTGATATTCTTGGGGCATTTGAGATTTTTTGGCCTTCTCCATTCGCTCCATGACAGGACGCACAGACCTTGTATTTCTCCTTGCCTCGAAGGATATCCGCTGAAGCAAATATATTTGATGAAAATGTTGAAAAAATAAAAAAACTAATAATAAATGAGATAAATTGTTTATTCATTTAATTCCATTTTTTAAGTCAAAAATAGTCTTAAGTTGTCCGACAAGATTTTAACACTATTGTGTGTAATTTTGCTAATCTACGTCAACTCTATCAAGTGTTTAAAAAATTGGCAAATACTTTACTAAATCTTAATTGATTTTTCTAATCTGAATCTAATCTGAAGCGGGCTGGCGCACGACATTCTTCATAACTCGGTGCTTTGTAGCTGAATCCATCCCCTACTCTTACTTTCTGTCTTTCTTCTTCAAGTTTATCTATACAACGATTGTAGTTTTTTTGGTTGTGCGTAGTACCGCAGCCAAGGTTGAAAAAAAGTAAAAAATTTAAAGAAAAGATTAGGATTAAAAACACCTGAAGATTGATCAGCTGAATTTGCTTGCTGAAAAATTTCATTAAATCTAAATTCAGTTTAGTTGTTTATGCCTAAGACGATGA
>CACERX010000057.1 GCA_902562015.1 uncultured SAR324 cluster bacterium | reverse complement strand
TGCAAGTTTTATTGAACGTAAGGACTGTGATAAAGTTTTGGGAACCATCAGTGAATGGAAAAAGATTGTTTTTCCTAGAATGAGTCCTCCACTATTTGGCGTCGTTAGATATTATTTTTCTGGGTTGCTTCCCTCTTTATATGCTGCACAACAGAACAAAGCTCGTTTTCAGGGAAAAATAACACCACGTAATATTGGAATAAAAGATTTTTGGAATCGCCTTGATCAATCATATAAAGATCTGTTGATCCAGAATCTTTTGAGGGAGTACAAACTAAGTGTTATCTCTCCCAAAAAAATAATCGATCATTTTTTTAAAGATTTTAAAGAATTATACTCTGATAAAATTACTTCTAATCCTGTTAAGTTCCCTGGTTTTAGAGATGCTATAGAAGATGCATTAGAAAATGGTATTGTTCCCTGTGGAGTGGTAACTGGATTGGGTACTTTTACATATGAAGATAATTCAGATTGTTCTAGAGGTAAAAAATTAAAATCGAAAAAACATAAAGCAGACTATCGTGTAGGACTGGTTATTAGCAATGTTGAGTTCCAAGCCGGTTCTTTCGACATGGCAAGCTGTGAAAAAGTTTGCAGACTTCTGGATGACTGCGCACGATTGAAACTGCCTGTTATATTTTTTATTTCTTCAGCGGGGATGCAAACCAAAGAAGGGGGAGGGTCATTGTTTTCTATGGCAGTTATAAACGAGCGAATAACGCGTTTTGTAAAGGATTTGGATCTCCCTGTGCTGTGTTTTGGATTTCGTGACTGTACCGGAGGAGCGCAGGCAAGTTTTGTCACCCATCTGCTTGCCAAAACATATTATTTTTCCGGAGCGCAAATGCCCTTTGCCGGTCAGCTTGTAGTAGAAAGTCATCTGCCAGCGCATTCCACATTATCAAATTACTTATCTAATAATCCTGGTACAATGGAAGCTCTTGTAAAAAACCCATTTGATCGGGGAATCGATGAAAAGTTGCAGGAGATTGATTCCCAAATCCCTGTTGCTCAATTCTCAGTTGAGGAAGTAATTTCTCGTGTTTTGTCCGGGGAGTATCAGATATCTGTTGACGAAGAAGTTAAAACATATTCTACACAGGAAAATTTACATACTGCTGAGATTAAGCGTATTTTGATTCATTCCCGGGGGTGTACTGCTGCCAGACTGATTAGAGGTTCACAGGAGGCGGGAATGGAAGTGGTGCTGGTAGCTTCTGATCCGGATATGGAAAGTTATCCAGCCACCTTACTAAGTGAAAAAGACCACTTGGTATGCATTGGCGGAGAAACTCCACAGGATAGTTATTTAAATGGAATGAGCGTGATAAGAATTGCAGAACAGGAGGAAGTCGATGCAATTCATCCTGGGATTGGGTTTTTATCTGAATCTCCTCATTATGCCCGAATATGCCGTGAACATGGATTCAATTTTATAGGACCCCGTACTGTAAATATGGACAGAATGGGAAACAAATCAAATGCTATCGCGACTGCAAAGAATCTAAACATACCGGTTGTCCCAGGAAGTGAGGGGGCTCTGATGGATCCTGCACATGCGATGATCGTAGGTTCAGAAATTGGCTTCCCAGTGTTAATTAAAGCTGCACATGGTGGAGGAGGGAAAGGGATTGAGGTAGTGAAAGATGTTGAGAAATTTCAATCTACTTTCACTCGAATGTATCAGGAGGCTTTAAGCGCGTTTGGTAACGGTGATTTATATCTAGAAAAATATATTGGAGCAATGCGTCACCTTGAAGTTCAAATAGTCAGGGATATGCATGGTAATTCGAAATTGTTTGGTATTCGTGACTGTTCGATTCAGCGCAACTACCAGAAACTTATTGAAGAAACTGCATCAGGAATTCCAAATAAAATCAGAGAACAGCTGTACAGTTTTTCAGAAAAACTTATTGAAGAGATAGATTATATTGGTGCAGGAACAGTAGAATTTATCTACGATTTGATAGAGAAAAAAGTGTATTTTATGGAAATGAATACACGTCTTCAGGTTGAACACCCCGTCTCTGAAATGGTATCTGGAGTGGACCTAGTTCGTCAGCAGTTTGAAGTTGCTCAAGGCAATAACATAAGCAATTTAGATTTTAAACTCAATGGGCATGCTATTGAATTGCGTGTAATTGCTGAGAAAGTAGAACTAGATGAGAATGGAGAGTTATTATTTGTTCCTGATCCGGGTCATGTGAAAGAAGTCTATTTCCCGAAAAAATCATATGTTAGGGTTATTCAAACAATTACTTCTGGATCAGTTGTGTCTCCTTTTTATGACAGCCTTGTGGCTCAAATAGTATGTTGGGGCAGATCACGCAGTGATGCCATCTCTCGTTTAGATGATTATTTAAAACGTGTGAAAATTCATGGGGTTTCAACCAACCTTGCTTTGAACCGTGCAATTTTGAAAGATGCATCTTTTAAAAAGGGAAGTTTCAGTACAGGATTCCTTGTTGATTTTTTTAATCGGATTGATTCTCAGAAGCTTTTAACTGAAGCCCTTAATGATTCAGGTTCTTTAAATAAATCTGTAGATAAAGAGTCCATCAAACTAGAAGGTTCTGAGGAGCTAAAAGTACTTTCCCCTCAAATGGGAGGATTCTACCGTGCTCCTTCAGAAGATGATGAGCCGTTTGTAAGCGAAGGTCAGGTCATTGATGTAAACGAAACACTTTGCCTGATTGAATCGATGAAAGTTTTCACAGAGTTAACTCTTGCTGACTATAAAAGTTCGGATGGAAACACTTTATTCCCCGATGATGTTAAATACAAAGTGAAAAAAGTTATTGCAGAGGACAAAAATACTGTCAACCAGGGAGATTTACTTTTTGTGATGCTACCTATAGCAGCCTGATAATCTGGGAATTATCATGAGACATCCATCAAAAATTGCTGCAAATTATCCTCCTCCAACTAATTCTAGATTGGAACAAATTCTTCAACCAGTCTCTTCAGATATTGATAATCTTGAGTCCCAGATAATTGGTGATATAATAACCGACATTCCTTTGCTCAATAATGTTAATGAACATATTATTGGTTCTGGTGGGAAGCGCCTGCGTCCCACATTGGTTCTCTTGGGAGCTGAAATGTTTACAGGTGTTAACGAAAAGGTAATTCAGGCTGCTAAGTTAATTGAATACTTACATACTGCAACACTTCTTCACGATGATGTAGTTGATGGAGCAGAAACAAGAAGGGCGAAGCAGGCTGTATGCAGAATTTGGGGAAATGAAGCAAGTATACTTTCTGGAGATTATCTATTTGCAATGGCTTTTTACAACTTTTCAAAAATGCGAAATGTAGAAGTTTTGAGGCTATTATCGGATACAACTACAAGGATGGCACGCGGAGAATTATTACAGATGACTCGTTCTTTCGAGGCAAGTGATGAAGAAGAATATTTTGAAATAATCATAAACAAAACAGCATGTCTTTTCGCTACGGCGATAAAAATAGGGGCCTTGCTGGCTGGCGGTGCTTTAGATACTGCTGATCGGTTGTATGAATATGGTATGGCTTTAGGAATTGCTTTCCAGATTGTTGACGATGCTCTTGATTATACTAATGAGTATAAAACAGGTAAAATCTAGGAAGATAGCTGTCTTTGCTGCATATCCATGCTTCTAAGCAGAGCAGCAATTTCGTTTAGTTCACGAATTTGAGGTAAATTCGTATTACCTTTGACTGGTGGTGATTTTTTAAATGAGTTGTTAGTTGAGATATTATGTTGAGCCTTACTAATGCTTGCATTATTGATATTAGGTCCCTGTAATTTCTCCGAAACTTCAGATGTCTTAGCAATCTTGAAAACAGCTTCATCTCGCAGGCCTTTCAACATAGATATTACATCTTTGATCCCAATACGGCTGTAATGGTCCACCTCAAGGTGAACCCGGTTATCAGTACTCATTTCCAAGAAATATTTTAACGTTGTAATCAATTATTCCCTTCCAAATAAAGTACTCGCAAAGTTCATACCACAAAAAACAAACGTTCTTCAGGATTGATTGCTTAAAAGTATTATTTACTGTATCTCTCTACCTAAATCAGATGAGTCCTTTTTATTTTATTTCAAAATTTTTGATAAAAAAGTCAGTCCCCCGCATAATTAGGCAGACAATTTTTTGGACATTTATAAAGATTTTTGAATTCAGCTATAGAAATAATCGGTTCTCCATCTGATTCGCCCCCAGGATGATTTTTCCCACTCATTCTTAAAATAAGTCTCCGTTGTCTTGAAGGCAGCAGATAATTTTCTACAACTTTAAGAATATCATCGATCTTGAGTTTTTCTATTGCTTTAATGTTTTCACTGTTTAAATCAAAATCAGCGTTACGTTTAAAGGCAATAGTAAACAACCTCTCTGCTTCCCCTGATACAGAAGTTCTTTTCACTAATTTACTATGCATAACTGATTTTTTAATTTTAGAAAATTCTGATTCAGGAAGTTCCTTTAATGATTTAAAAAATTTCAAAAGGAACACATCGATCCTTTTTTCAAGCATTTCTACATCGTATTCACCGGATTGAACCATAAAAATTAAACCTAAAGTTTTTTCCAATAATGTCATGCCTGAATTGACGATATATCCCAGTTGCTGACTTGTTCTAAGTTCATTATAAAACTGAGGTTGCATTAAATTGTCTATCACAAGTAATGCCCCTTGAAGTTCAGGACTTAGCTGTCCAACCTGTATTTCCATAACCAGAGCAGAATTATCAACCTCCATTTTACGAGTGAACGCATGAGATTTCCCAGATGGAACCTGAATAACTCTATCACGAAAACGTTTTGATTCAGGCAACGGTTTCCCTGTTAGTTTTTTTATTAAAACTTTTGTAGCTTCCGTTACAGACTCTTCTCGCAGATTACCGTAAGCAAACCCCTCAATGTAAATTCGATCATAAATTTTATTGGCAAATTTCTTTACATCATTAAGACTGATTTTATTAATTTCCTTTTCATAATCCATGATGGAAAATTTTCTACCCTCCAAGAGCAGGCTTCGGTAATAAAATGCTTGCTGGAATGGTTGCTGAAAATGGAAATTCTGGTAACGACGTGCTCTAACTTCCTTGAGAGTATTGAAGGTTTTTTTATCGATAGTTATTTCCTTTAAAAGGCCTGATACTTTTTTTATCATTTCAATAATTCTGTTTGAATATCCGCTGAAAGTCAGAATTATACCTTTTTTGTCTGCATTTATACTATATTCCAAACCAGCCAGTCTAACAGGATATCCGAATTCATTCAGACCCTCATTAATCGCATCTGTATAAAGCTGAGATAATACGGCTTTTCTAGGAGAAAAATACACTTGGGGTGTGTTTATCCTGAATGTCAGATATGCTTTTGGAATTTCAAAACGGAAATCCTGTTGAAACCAAATTTTAACATTCTGATCATCCCTTAATATCTTTGGTTTTCCAAGAACATGTTTTCGTAATAATTCTCGAATTTCATCAATATTTTCTATATCAGAATTAGCATCAACAGAGCTCAAAATTTCATCTAGAGAGCTCCACAATTTACCTTTTAATGATTCAAATCTTTTCAGCAATTCCGTGTTTAATCCTTCCTGCTCAAGTCCTTTCAGTGTTTGATGAGTCAACTTTAAGCTACCTCTGTATGGAAGAATATCAAAACTCTCTGGAAGGAAAATGTTTGATTTTGGCAGTTTAAGAGCATTATTAGTTTTAGAATTACGCCATTTCTTAACTAATTCTGGATCAGTGTAGGTCAATTCATATTCAACTCCATAAAATTCTTCCTTCATACTGGTTTTTAAATCACGAGCAGCTAACACAGTAAGCATATTATTTGGACTTAAACTGTAAAGCATGTTGTCAAATATTCTCGGTTTGAAATCTTTAATCATGTACGGATCAATTTCGACTGTTCTAAAAGGGTAATACATCATCAGTGTTGAAAAAACATTAACCAAAGAGGTACCTTCGGGTTTTTCCGCAAACCTGAAGTCAATCTCCGACATCCTTTTCACCTCATCAAAAACATAGTGAGGTAATCCGGATTTACGAAGCAAACTTAGATATTGGAAAACATTTTGGATAATTTTCTTATAATTTCGAAGTCCTTTAGGCGTGAGTTGAATTTTTATTTCAAAACTGGAAAATGAATTATTAGATTCTCCACCACCTGCAGAAAGTCCAGTTGCTAAATTTTTTCTTTTAAGCAACGAAAGCAAACT
>CACERX010000056.1 GCA_902562015.1 uncultured SAR324 cluster bacterium | reverse complement strand
GATATTCAGCGACAGGTTGCCCAGTTAGAAAAACTCCAGCAGGAAATTGAAAGAGATATTGAAAGAAAGAAAAACCAGGATGATAGTCAACTTGAAAAAGCAGTCGCATTATACTCAAAAATGGATGCTGCTACTGCAGCCCAATCGCTAACCAAACTTGATCGAGGAATTGCTGTAAACATCCTAAAACAGATGAAAGAAAAGCAAGCTTCACTGGTACTTGCCAGTATGGGAGCAACTGAATCTGCGAACTTAATTGCAGAAATGACTACTAAAAAATGAAATTGTGAATATGGAACCAATTGGACAAAAAACAGCTCTTACCTCTTCAGAAGAGGGAATTTTTACAACGGATGTAGATATTGAATCAGGAGATAAAGAAACAGAGAAAATTTTTGATTCAACTCTTGACCAAATCCTGACTGAAGAAACCGATTATGAAAACGTGTTAGATACACTTCCGGAAAAGGATAGTCACGATTCTTTAGTTTCTTTCGTCCACCAAAACCAGTTTGATTCAGAGAATGTAGCAGAAGAAGATGCAGTTGGACTGGCAGACTACAAACTGTCAGGTGATGAAATAATGAAATCTGATATGTCTTCTGAAGATTCCAGACATGTTCAGTCAATTTTCTTTCAAAAGACAACTCCAATTGCCGAGGAAATTATTGATTTGGCCGATCCTAGGATTGTTACAGGAGAAAACAACGCTGATAATCTTGAAGAAAGCGGGGTTGCTGAGACAGGACTCCTTCCATTACTGGGTGATACCTCAAAAGAAAGTTCTAGCGCTGTGTTACAAAAATTTCTGCACCCAGTTGAGATTACTTCAGATCAGGAGGAAATTTCAGATGAGGGTTTTAAGACTGTTTTGCAGGGAAATTTTGAAAAAATATTTAATTCTGAGGAGTCATTTGAGATTCCTAGAAGCTATCTTCATACAATTATGCATAAAACAACAAACCAAACGGTGTTGGCAGAAGAAGCATTTTTACCTGAGGAATCAATTGCACGAACTGTCCAAGAATTAAAATCAGACAATACAAAAACAACAAACCAAACGGTGTTGGCAGAAGAAGCATTATTAGCTGAGGGAGCAGATTTAGCTGAGGGAGCAGATTTAGCTGAGGGAGCAGATTTAGCTGAGGAATCAATTGCACGAACTGTCCAAGAATTAAAATCAGACAATTCAAAAACAACAAACCAAACGGTGTTGGCAGAAGAAGCAGATTTAGCTGAGGAAGCAGTTGCTCGAACTGGCAATGAAATTAAATCTGAAATGAGCAATAACTTAGTAAGACAAATTCAGAATCATGAAGATATATCTGTAGCAGATAAAAAAACAGTTTCAGAAACACAAAAAATTATTCATAAAAATGAAATGCCACCAGTTCTTTCTAATCCCATTAGTTTAAATTCTCAAGGTCCTGAAGTATCTAGTGGTGATTCTGTGAACAATTTGTTTGATGGTAGCACGATGACTAAAGAGCAGTTGAAAGCAAGAGAAAGTTTACAGGTAGTTGAAAATATTAAAGCTCACGAAGGTACGCAGATCAAATCAAGTATTTACGATATGGAAGAGTCCGATATAGAAGCAAAATCAAGGTATTCTGATGGATTACAAATTTCTAATAAGAATAAATTAGCTTCCGAATCTCAAAGTCTAATTCGACCAAAATTATCAGATTCCCCAAAACTTAATGAAAGTTTTAAAGTAACAGAAGATCTTCAGAGCCAGACCAAGGTGAAATTATCAGAGGATTTACTGACAGAAGAAATGTTTAGATCTTCTGATGAATTAAAAGAAACTGTAAGAGCAAAAGAGAATTTACTGAATACAGTTACTGAAACTAAAAAAGTTTCGTCTGAAAAGTTACCTGTTGGATCTATAAATCATTTCAGGACATTAGCTGCCAAAGAAACCAAATTATCAGGGAATATGAATTCGGGTGTTGAATCTTTAATGTCTTCGGGTATCAGTGCTTCATCTGAAACTTCTGGAACTTCAATCTATAAAACACCAGATTCTATGAATTCTTCATTTGAAAGTTTAAGGAATGTAGAATTGCCCTTTGATATAAAGCAGCTAGTAAGCAGGGTTAGGATTATGCGTGGTAATGGAGTTGAAGAAATGACATTACGTTTGCATCCAGAAGAGTTGGGGCATATTACCCTCAAAGTAAAACAATCTGGAGGAGACCTATTCATAGACATGCGAGTTGACAACCCGCTTGCAAAACAGATGGTGGAATCAGGATTCGATTCTTTACGCAGCAGATTCCTGGATCAGGAATTTGCTTACAAAGATCTAGCGCTAAATGTTGATGTCAATCAAAAAGACTCTCAATTTGGAAGCGATCGCCAATTCGAGGAATTCGAAGATGAATTGTTTTCATCACAGAGAGAGAAAGAACAGGAAATATCAACATTGGAAAAAACACCTCTCGAAAGGCACCGGACAGATTCCGGTTTAAATCTATATGTCTAAAATAAGTTAGATATGAATACTGAAAACAACGTACAACAGGCTCTGCAGTATAACGCGACTAGTTTAAGAAATAAAGCGTCTACTAATAGGAAAAAACTTGGGAAGCAAGATTTCCTAAACTTATTGATGACGCAAATGGCAAACCAAGATCCTCTAGATCCAATGGACTCAGCAGGTATGATGCAACAGCTGTCATCAATGGGAACAGTAGAACAATTACAAAATCTCAATAAGCAGACTGCAAATTTGATGGCAATAAATCAGCATATTGCAAAGTCCACAGCAGGCGGTTTATTGGGTAAAGATGTCGAGGTTGGCGCTAGGGAAATTCCTTTAAAAAATGGGGAATCACTTCCAGTTTCATATAAGTTGGAAGGAAGTGCAGACAGAGTAATGTTACTTGTTCAGGATTCAACAGGAGAAATGATACGTGAGATAAATCTTGAGAGCAGAGCTCAGGGTGACCATGAATTTTTCTGGGATGGACGTGACAACGACGGAGATGTAATGCCTGATGGCAATTACAGCTACAATGTTTTTGCAAGAACAGATGGAGGTGAAGAGATTGGTGTTACAATGACGAAATCAGGTCAAGTATCCATGATTCGTTTTGATGGGAATGAACCGTTACTTAAAATAAATGACGAATGGGTCTCTGCAAAAGAAATGGTTGGATTAGGAAATAAATCAAAATTACGCTATGAAAACGCTATTCCTCTTCCAGCTCGAACAGAACTAAACACTCGAAAAACTCCTATAGGGAGTCCCGATAGTTCTGGAATCAGAAAGTCTGTATCTGGGAGTTCAGTTACAAACAATTAGTAAATCTTTTAAAAACAAAATATCTATGCGAAACAATGGAATGAATCGCCTGATATGCTTTCTAATAAATTTTAAGGAGAAATAAAATGGCGTTACTTGGATCATTAAATACTGGAGCAAGTGGAGTACAAACACAGGGAAAGACAATGCAGATAGTTGGTAACAACATTGCCAACGTCAACACCTTTGGATTCAAACGTAATCATGTTGCTTTTGCTGACTTAATGGGGAATTCATGGCCTCAGGGAGCTGCTTTTACTAAAGCCAGCAATGGTGTGAAAATTGGAGCTGTTGAACAGGATTATTCACAGGGAGCATTTGAAGCCACGACTCTCAACACGGACTTAGCAATTGCCGGAGGAGGTTTTTTCACAATTGTTAATCCTACTACAGGCAAAGAAGAATATACCAGAAATGGTCAATTTTCTTTTGACAAGGAAGGATTCCTATCTACAATTCGTGGCGGGCGTGTACAGGCATTGCAAGTGGACAGGATTACTGGAGAAAGTAAAGGAATTCCTGGTGCACTTAAGGTCCTAGGGCTAGTCGATGCACCTCAGCCTACCGGGAATGGACGTAAAGGTACCGGAATAAAGATTGCGGCGAACTTGGATTCTAATGCAGTTGTAAAAGATGTTCCAGTGGATCCGACAAATGTGTTAGACAGCATGTATAATTTTGCAACTTCTACAACAGTTTATGATGCAGTTGGTAACAGTCACGCCGCAACTATTGCCATGAGAAAAAGACCAGATCTTCCAGAACAAATTGATCCGGGTACAGGACAGCCTATAGCTGGAACTGGTGTCAGCAATCAGTGGGAGTACTATGTTATGTTTGATGGTGCCTCTTTGGGAGGGGTACCAGGTACAATGGTTGCCGTAGGTGGAGGATTTATGCAGTTTACTGAAGATGGTAAATTAATAGCTGCAACAGGTGGATCATTTGAAGCACAGCCTGGAGGTGTTGGCCCAGACGGTCAACCACTTCCTGCGGGTCCACCACGATTAATCCCGCAACCTGTCGACCCAGACACCGGTGTTCCGCAGTTTGCTGTTCCATTTGGGGGAGGGACTCCGATAGTAATAGGTTTGCATCTTGGTGACGGTTATAATCCGGATGATCCAACAGATCCTAGAAGTGGATTGGATGGTATAACTCAGTTTGCAGGCAATTACAATGTGCTCAGAACGAGCGCTGATGGAAATCCTTCTGGTACACTGGAAAGCATTTTCCTTGAAGACAATGGTACTGTAAATGGAGTTTTTGATGCAGGATATACACGGGGTATAGGAAGAATTGTTTTAACGAAATTTGACAATCCTGGAAAGCTAGCTCAAGTCGGAGAGAATATGCTTGAAGAAACTTTAGGATCAGGCAAGAAAGTGACTGGTGAAGCTGGAACTGCGGGTTTAGGTGAAATACGCAGTAAAAGTCTGGAACAATCCAACGTAGATCTCTCACAGGAATTTGTGAAAATGGTAGAGACCCAACGAGCATTTCAGGCAAGTGCCAAAACTGTCACAACAAGTGATGAAATGATTCAGGACTTGATAAACATGAAACGTTAGTTTACTCAATTTTGAGGGCCTTTATAGGCCCTCATTTTTTATAATTTATTTTCTTCCATCTAAATAACTCTCCCCAATTTATCCTTCCTTTTCCCCATATTAATGAATTAATACTTTTTTTAGTCAAGGGGAGAATTTCTTTCTTATATCTTTGGTGAAAAGAAGATTTATTTTAATATTTACAGAAGAAATAATCCTACTTTAATATAGAATTGACGTATTTAACCTTTTTCCTTGAAAAAAAATTGTCAAATTGAACGGATTAAATATAAAGTGTATTTTTAGAATATTGCTATCAAATGCTAATATTGTAAGAATTTCTGAATGAAAAAATTTTAGTCAACTAGATAGAATTATTATTTAGTAATACCGAGTTTATTAAAATTTAAAGTTTTTAAGGATTGAATAGTTTCTTAAATATCATAATGAAAATTGAAAAAAATATTGTATCAACAGGATATTGGCTTTTTAGATGGAGAAGTTATTTTCCTATTATTCTGTTACTAATATTCATTCCTGCAATGGCAGAGTATGAGTATGTAGGAGGAGACAGGGTAACGACAACTAATTGGGGGATTTTCAGCCTTTTTGTGGGGATGATTGGTTTATTTTTTAGGATACTTGTTGTGGGTCATACTCCTCAAAATACTTCTGGTAGAAACACAAGGGAGCAGATTGCTGATGTTTTGAATACCACGGGATGGTATTCGGTAGTTAGACATCCTCTTTACATGGGTAATTATATTATGGGACTCGGAGTATCTCTCTTTCCATTTGTATGGTGGTTGCCTTTGATCTACACTCTTGCATTTGCTCTATATTATGAACGAATTATGGCAGCAGAAGAAGACTTTCTTAGAAGCAAGTTTGGTGATGATTTTGAGAATTGGGCCGCAATAACTCCGGGATTCTTTCCAGAATTTTACAAATGGGACAGTCCTGAACTGAAGTTCTCTTTTAAAAACATTTTGAGAAGAGAGTATTCCAGTCTTTTTGCACTAATTTTTTCTTTTACTGTCTTGGATTTGATTGGGAATTATTTGGTTATTCAGGAGCTTTATGTTGTAACAATGTGGAATATTTTGTTCTGGACTACATTTGCGGCATATTTAATATTGAGGTTCTTAAAAAGGCATTCAAATTTTCTTAATGTTAAGGGGCGCTAGCTGTCGACTTGTTCTTATTTTAATCAATAGCCAATTCATTTTAAAAAATGTCTGAACTTAACCAAAGGATTCGTGAATTTCGCGAGGATATTGGACAAAGTATCGAGGGCCTTGCTTTGCTGATGCAGATGGAACCAAAAGAGTTTGCACGATTGGAAGTGGACTGGATACCTTCGGATGAAATCCTTCAGCGTCTATGTTCGCTCTTTGAATGGAATTACAAGGATATCAAAAGACTTGCCCAAAATACTCCTAATTCAAAACCAAAGGAAAAGAATCACGGGAACAAACAACAGG
>CACERX010000055.1 GCA_902562015.1 uncultured SAR324 cluster bacterium | reverse complement strand
TTAGAATCTATCGAACTTGCATTTAAAAATGCCTGTGAAAATGCGAAACTGCAGGACCCCAGTGAGGTTATAATGCTTGATTCTCCCAAGAAAATTCCAGATTCATCTTTGCTGGACCTTTATAATCCGGAGCTTGAAAAGCTGAATTCGGATCAGCTTGCGGAACTTGGATTTTCAATTGAAGATTCAGTTAAAGCAGCAGACAATCGTGTGGTGTCAATTCCTTATCTTGGTGTATCACGAGGAAGAAATGAATACCTTTTACTTTCAAGCACAGGCGTTTTCTATAATCAACTCTCTAATGAAGTTGCCGCATGGTGCGGACCTCTTCTGCAGGATGGAGATTCTAGAAAATCTGGAATGAAAATTTTAAATCGTCGAGAATGGGATCCAAACGTGGGTAAAAGAGTTGGAGAAGAGGCTGTAGAAAAAGCGGTAGAGCTGCTGAATGCTTCGTCTATACAAAGCGCTAAAATGCCGGTTGTGCTGGATGAAAATACTGCACCTGATTTTCTAAGGATGTATTTCGGGGCTTTTTCTGGAGAAGCAGCTCAGCGTGGATTGTCCCGCCTTAAGGGAAAAATAGGCCAGAAAATTGCCGTTCAGGAATTTACATTAATTGATGATCCTCATCGGCCCGGGGGGAAACGTTCTTGCTTCATAGACTCAGAAGGATTATTGACGAAACAGCTGTCATTAATTGAAAATGGGATTTTCAGTAATTTTTTATATCACGTCGAGTCTGCACGCAAAGAAAACAAAACCTCTACAGGACATGCCTCTCGAGGATACACAGGGGGAATAAGCACTCGTTCACACAACCTTGTCTGTCCAAAAGGTAAGAATAGTCTGGACCAACTTTGCGCAGTAGAGAAAAAATGTTTACTGGTAACTGAACTGGAGGGACAGGCAGGATGTGATCCGGTAAGTGGAGATATTTCCATTGGTGTGCAGGGTTTTTTGATAGAGAATGGTCGTCGCGTACAACCTGTGGACAGTATTACAGTTGCCGGTAACTTTTTTGATGTACTTAATAACATAAGGGGATATGGAAATACGTATCAGCCAGAACTCACACATTTATTCATTCCTGCATTGTTGATTCAAGAAATGAGTGTGTCCGGATGAATTGATTAATATCCAGACTTTTATTGCGTATGAAATTCCTCAGACTGTCAGTATTAAATTGTCCGCACATGCTGAACTAATTTCCGGACATGACAAACTACAGCAGATTAGCTGGATTTCTATGGGAAACTACCATATGACACTGGCGTTCCTCGGCAAGGTTGAATATGTCTCAATCAGCAAACTGCAGCTGAAACTGGAGCAATATTTGAGTTACTATGAAGCTTGTTCCTCTTAGATTTTCAGAAAAAAAGTTCCTTTCCTTTTTCTGATACTCCAAAGGTCATTGCGGCGATGTTGGAGCAATCTGATGAATTGATGAAGCTTCAGCATAATATATTTAAATCTATTTACGACTTCGGACTAACACTTGAGCGCATAGACTTCGCACATAATGTAACATTGGGACGTCTGAAGTCACGCAGCCGAAAATCTTTAACATTTCAGCCGAAGCAAATTTTATCAGAGGGATTTTACAAGCAGATTGTTATTTTCCAGAGTGAAATTACGCCAAAAGGAGCTGTTTATACTTCAATGGGTGAAATCTCTTTGATGTGAGTTCAATAGAAGAATTAATTAAAAATTCAAAGAGTCTTTTCTTAGTACATAAATTTACTCTGAATGCTTTTTTGGCAGTCCTTTGAAAAATTCAATAAAGAAAACCAGGAAGACTCCTGCAAATAATCCAAATACTATTGCTAATGAAACAATCAATCTGCGGTTCGGCTTAACGGCGTATTTGGGCGGAAAAGCTGCCTGATCGATTTGAACTGCGCTCATATTTTTTTCATCTAATGTTATTGACTGTAGCATTGCGAGCTGTTCTTGCAAATCTCGCAAACCTAATATGAAAGGGTCATCACTTTTACGATTGCGAAGAATTTCTATTTCTGTCAAAAGTGCTTCATAGCCAAGATAGTATAGTGGGCTTGTGGCAGATGTGATGTCCCTACTAATTTCTGTGGTTTGAATTATATTTGTAGCGTCAACTCTTCCAAGCATTCCAAGTTTTTTAGCGATTTCGGCATGTTCACTATAACGGATAATTTGGTCTTCTCTTCTTTTTTCTGCCATCAAGCGTTTTGATTTAATATTATATTCATTTTCCTTGATCAGGTTTTCGATCAAATTTTTCAAATCTCCTACCAATAAGGCAACAGTTTCTTTGTCTACAAATTCAATAAAATCATTGACCCACTTTGCAGCGATTTTACCATCATGCAATTCTATAGAAAAAAGGATTTTTTTCCCATCTGACTTTTCTTCAACATTTATTAGTTGCGCGAAATCATTATAGATATCCTCGTCTCTAGTTCCGGGAGTTTTGTCAGGAGCCAAAAATTCAATCAGATTATATTTCTGGATGAATTTCTTATGAATAGTTCGTGAAGTTAGGTTTTGTATGAAAATGTTAAAAACTTTTTCGGAATCAAACTGTGTAAATTTTGATTCTCTATTACTTATTTTCTGGAGTCCTATAAGATTCATTTCTTGGAAATCTTTAGCTTTTGGCTGGATTATCAAGGCTTCGGCTTTGTAAACAGAAGGTAAGGCAAGAGAATAAATTATGGCCCCTAAAAAAGCAACAGCAGTCACTATAATGACTAGCCACTTATTTTTCCAGAGTTTAACAAACAATTCATACAGATTAATGGTTTCGTCTTCAAACTGCTGATGAACATTATAGGGGTATGGAACTGTTTTGGTGGAAATTTGAGGCTGTTCCTGTTCGGAGGTGTTTTTTGATTCATCTTGAGGCATTGAAATCTTTTAGAGAGTCTAATTAATTATTACTATTGTTAAATATGGTAATTTGAAGTTTCTCAGCTATAAATTTCAGTATCAAACCATGACTGAAAATTTGGGTGAAATTGATATATTAAGTTAGCTACAGTGGATAAATACTAGCTGAATTTTTTCTGGGAGGCAATTGAATTTTGAATTTCTGGAATTGACACATATTCAAGATAACGCAGAATTTGACCAAGTAATAGCGGAAATCTTTTCTGCATCAGCAAAGCAATTTCAAGCTGTTGTTCTGAAATAGAACCACTGCTAAGCAACATTCCGCCGAGTTTGCGTTTTGAGGATCTAACAGAAAATAGTTGATTTTTAAGTTTTGAAAGAGGCTGGAAAATTGATTTTTTCCAGCTTGAAGCTTGGTTGCGGAGTATTTCCACAATATGTGAACGGTTCGCTGAATCTATACGTTCCAGCGCTTTGACAGCTGCAGTTGAAATTTCAATTGATGTATCGTTTACGTAGGGAAATAGATACTGATTTACTCTTTTAATGCCACATTGACCAATAGCCTTTATCACATCAGTTTTTTTGGAGGTATCTGAATTATGCAAAAGATGAAGCAGGTAGTTCACGCTGCCGTTCTCTTTCTTTGCGGCAATTGCTTCAAGTGCAACCTGACGTACATATTGATTTTCGGAAAGCTCCACGCAGTTTATAAGCTCTTCCAGTGAGAGATGTGTTTTTTGGCGGTTGACCTTAATTTTTTCATCATTTTCCTGAGGAACAGATGTATTTTCCCACCATTTTTTTGAAGATTCTGTTTGCGGTTGTCTTTTTTTTTGAAAAACTGAGGAAAATTTTTGCCTTAAATTAGAAGCTCTACTGACAGTTTTTTCCCGGCATGAATAGATTGGTATTCATTCATCTTCTGCAATAGCTGATAGGCCTCTGTAACTTGTCGAAATTTCTTTGCGTTTCCGTTTCCTGTCGACGTATCAGGATGATATCGCATTACAGATTGACGATAAGCCTGCTTCAGCTGTTGAGGTGTTACTCCTGGTTCAACACCAAGCTCATAATAAGGGTTTAACGTTTGTTGTTCCATTAACTATTGGTAAAATGATTTGCATAAAAACTCTTAATTGTTATTTCTGCAAAACACAGTCCAATTTGATTTATGTAAATATAAAAATAAGTCAACGTAGAGAAAATTTTATTTTTGGAAATTGTTTCAAAAACTGCTTTGTTGCGTCTTCATGATTAACAGCTATAGCTTGTGGTTTTTCTCCTTTTGAAACCTTTGTAAGATTGTCAAAGGCGTTATTTATTGTACGTGTGTAACACTCTCTGTCTGGGGCGCTGTGAGGTGTCAGCACTACATTATCCAGTTTGCATAGGGGGGATTTTTTCGGGAGGGGTTCATTCTCAAAAACATCAAGTCCTGCCCCGGAAATTTTTTCAGAAATTAGAGCCTCATATATTGCTTTTTCGTCATGCACATCACCGCGTGAAGCGTTGATCAATATTGCACCGTCTTTCATTTTATTAATAGAATTACGGTTTATTAGATGGCGAGTGTAACTTGTTTTGGGTACATGGTAGCTAAGTATATCTGAATGTTTCAGAAGTTCCTCAGGAAAGACAAATTCCAATCCTAATTCTTTTTCTAAAGCATCTTGACGTATAATATCAAAATACTTTATGTTGACGCCAAATGCAGATGCTCGCTTCGCCAAAGCTTTTCCAGTGTTTCCAAGTCCAAAAATTCCCAAAGTTTTTCCTGAAAGGCCACGATTCTGGTATTTTAAGCAAGTCCAAGTTCCTTTTTTTAAAGAATTATGATGAAAGAGCAACTGGCGGTAAAGTGCTAAAATCAGCATCAAAACATGTTCAGCCACAGATTCTGCGTTTGCGCCATTGTTATTTGCAACATAAACATTACGTTTTTTTGCTTTTGTTAGGTCAATATGGTCGAAACCTGCGCTTAATGTTTGAATGATCTTTAGATTTCTAGCAGCTTCATATTGAGCATCACTGAGATTTATTTTCTGCCCTATAATGGCGTCTGTCTCGACAAGCTGTTCATACTGGTTTTTATCAGGACGGGAAAGATCAGCTAATTTAATGGAAAACAATTCCGGTGACTCTGCCTTAATTGTTTCAAACAGCCATTCGTATTCAGTGTTTACAAGAATATTAAACATCATTATTTCCTAAAATGTGTAACCTATACCGATACCGTATTCAGTAGAATGTAAAGCAACATCCTTACTTACGCCGTCACGCAAAACTACAAGCTCATCAAAAGTCAAATCTCTTTGCTGATAAAACAACAACAAATCAATTTTGCCATATGAAATTCCAGAACCAAGAAAATAACCCATACCGCTGATGGATTTTGCTTCACTTGATCCAGGAGTTCCATTTACTTCTGCCTGACCACTAATGGGAAAACGAGTAGATGCTTCAATAAGCATAGATATCGTTCTTGTCAGATCGATACCTGTATAACCAGCACCGATCTCCAGTAGATGGGCTCTGAACACTCCACTATAAGA
Organism: uncultured SAR324 cluster bacterium; assembly: GCA_902562015.1. The sequence continues at coordinate 989 of CACERX010000055.1, read as the reverse complement.
CTCTGAAGATGTGACTGAGTCCTCGATGCGCGCATTGAAGTAGGAATATCCAAAATCCAATTGAGTGTTTCTTGAAACAGGCATCAAAAAAGACAGGACAAATTCTGATGTATTAATTTCTGTATTTTCAAATCCATCAGTTACGCTTTCAATGCTGACGGGGAAGAGAAACCTTATTTTTGCTGTTACAGCCCATACTTCTGTAGCAAGAAACAGTAGACAAAAAGTTAGAAATTTTTTTTTTGATATGGTTGTAAACAAGCTCATTTTGGTTTAAATTTTTCTTTCATAGAAAGGGTTTACAGGACAGTTTCATTTTATAAACTTTACAAGTCTTGTTTATTTTTGTCAGTTTCCTAGAATGTATCTATTAGGACTAAACAAAAATATACGCAATAAACCACATGAAACAATCTGTCGAAACAGATCATCGTCCGTGGGGATACTTCACAGTTTTGGCTAATGAACAGGACCACAAAGTTAAACGAATAGTGGTTTATCCAACAAAACGCCTCAGTCTTCAAAAACACGAAAAAAGGTCAGAACATTGGTTTGTTTTGTCTGGACAAGGAATCGTAACACTTGATGGAGAACGACTCAACAAAAAAGGTGGCGAGTCAGTTAATATTCCATGTGGATCATTCCACCGAATAGAAAATAACGGCACTGTTGATTTGAAATTCATCGAAGTACAGACAGGGGAATATTTCGGGGAAGACGATATTGAGCGTCTGGAAGATGATTACGGGAGGAAATAATGTATTTTCGCAAAAAGGATACTCAGCTAATTCTTTTGTTGTGTTCCAGTCGAATTTTTTAAGAAAAATTAAACATTAAAGTTTTCTCTTTAATCTAGGCAGGAAATATGTGGTAGTTCTCTATATTTTTCCGCATAATCAAGTCCGTACCCAACCACGAATCGATTTTCAATTTCGAAGCCGATATACTTGACATTAACAGCCAATTTATCCGGAATCCTTTTATTCAGA
>CACERX010000054.1 GCA_902562015.1 uncultured SAR324 cluster bacterium | reverse complement strand
CTAACAAATAAAAGTTCCGAGGAGCGTAATAAATAACGAACAACTGGCTCCAGAACTAGTTTTGACAGGATCATTAAAATAACTACCAAGAAAACCAATCTTTCTGTCATCCACAGGTTGAATTCCATAAAACTGTCTGCACCTGAGAAGAAAGTTGAAGAATCAGAAATTTGGCTTACGACACCTGTCGCACTTAATTTGGCTATGAAAACAATTGCACAAAGGGAACTAACTACTGCAATGCCTGTTGAAATCTGTCCTTGCAATGATTCTTCGGTTCCATGGTTTTCCAAAGCAGCAGCAACTAATATACTGGATGGAACAGCAAGGCATAGGGCAAAATAGATGCTTTCACTAAAGCCTTCTGTTCCTGCAAATTGAGCTGCAGCCCAGAAAAAGAGCAGCAGACCTAAGCCTAAATAACCAACGCCATTGACAAGGATTAATTTGAAACGCTTAGTTATGTCTATCAGGTTGAATTGCAGCCCAGCCATAAAAAGAATCAAAACTAGACCAATTTGCTGAAAACCAGAAAGTATTGCTCTGATACCGCTATAATGTTCATCCAGCTGGTCCAGCGATGTTTCTGGAAGCCCCGCAACATTGGCCATTACGTAACCCATTATTACAAAAGACAGTATATTTGTCTGTTTGAGTTTTATGAGTAAAATAGTCAGGATCATAGCACCCCCCAGCATCAAACCCAGTGGTTTGATAAACCATCCCCCGCCGCCGGCATAGGCAGGCATTGAAGCAAAAAGCCCAAAGGCTAATGCTAAAGGGAGTTTGTAAATTAGTGATTTAGTCATGAATCCTCTTCATCTGGTGTTAAACGGGATCAGACATTAGCAAATGATTCGCCAAGTCCTTCTTGTAATTTTTTTGTTTCTGAAAAATGATGTTCGCCAAGATCACGGAAAGCTTCATTTTTTGGTTTTGTTTCTTCCGTTTCAAAAATATTTCGAAAAGCTTTAGCAGCCAAATACTCAGTTTGAATAACATAACGTGCGCCAGCTCCATACAATTCCAGTGTCTCCTCGTGTGATGAAGTAGCTGCAAGAAAAGGAACTTCAGGGGCTTCTTTTTGGAGCCAACGGGAAATAGCTAATTCTGCTTCCTGTCCGCCATCTATGCATGAAATAACTACTTTTGCTTTGTTAAATGCAAGGTCTTCCCACACATCAGGATCGGCCATATTTGAATAGTGAGCATGGATGTTGCTGTGTCCGTGCTGCTTTTCAAAATATTCTATGATATGTGGATCAAGATCCAGCAGCAAAACTTGTTCACCGCGTTGTGCATAAAAGTCCGCTATCTCAATTGCCAGTTCATTATACTCCATTATTACAACATGACCATCCAGTTTGATATCTTCAGATACCTCATCACTAGCGGTTTTTGAACGTCCGTCCATAAAACTAAGAACATTTGAAAATACTCCATAGAAAGAATCAAGAAATTGATGTCCTAACGAAGAAAGGAAGAATGAGATCAAGACCACAAGAGTCACCACAATGAAAATGTGTGCATCAAAAATCTTGTATTGCAAACATAAAACAGCAAGCATCAGTGAAAACTCTGAACTTTGATTTATGATTGCTCCCATTAGGAATGACGGTTTAGAGTTCAACCTGCTTAAGTATCCAAGCAGCAGCATCAAAGGAATTGTAAGAACGACTATTAATACTGCCAGTATCAGACCTTCAACCAATCCGCCAAGCATCTGATCAGTTGTTAATTCAGAAATATCAAACCCAAGTCCCATGAAAAATAGTATGACTCCGAAAGCTTTCAAGGGTTCAACTTTATCTTCAATCTCATGTCTGTATGGAAGTGCAGCAAGAGTGGCACCGGCAAAAAAAGCTCCGATACCAGAAGAAAAGTGAATAACTTCACAAAGTGCTGCAACGCCCATTCCGTAACCAAGAGTGCCGATGAAAAGCATTTCACCTGATTGTGCGAAAAATTTAAAAAGAGGATTTAGAATGTATTTCGTTACAAAATAAAGCACTATTGCTAGGGCGAACATTTTTCCAAAAATCAAGGCAACCTCTATACCTAAGTTTGGAGGAGCAATTCCTGGCGCCGGTGGTTTCAGGGTCGCTAGAATGGCCAGTGCCACAACAGCTACTATATCTTGCAAAACCATCAAACCAAGCGCAACCTGTCCATGTTCTTGTGATATCTGACCTGTACTTTTTAATGTCCCAATTACAAGAATGGTAGATGAAAGGGTTAAACATAGCGCAAAATATATTAATGCGGGCATAGCATTATCTGCAGAAAGACCAGCATCTGTCATATATGTCGCGTCAATGCCGACATACAATGCTCCAAGACCTAAACTGATAATAAATAAACCAATAATTTGTCCGAATCCATTGATTAAAAGCAGTTTCCAGCGTTTTATTAAGCCTGGAATATCAACTTCCATTCCTGCCATAAAGAGCAGTAGCGTAATGCCTATATCAACAAAGGCAGTCATTACATTTGTGTTAATGACAGTTCTTACACCTACTATACCTGCTACAACACCGACAATAATAAAAGCGAAGAGACTAGCTTGTTTTGCATAGCTTAATATAATTGCAACTACAGCGCCTGCAAGCAGCATTACTCCTAAGGGTTCAATCAAGCTGGTTCCACCGCCACCTCCGGCAAACGCTGGCAGACCGAGTACTAATAAAATTAGAGCAAATGCTCCATGACGCATGTTAAGTTTCATAAAATAATCTCCTTATTCATTTTTCATGTGAGCTATTACTTGTTAATGTTCTTTCAAAAAGAAGACTTTAAATGGATCGTAATTTTTAACAATGAGACTTGCATTAAGTTAAATAAATTGCAAGTTCTAAATTACTAAAATTTAAATATTAATTTAGTTTAATACTAAAATAATAGTCTCTTTTTTTGCTGTAAAATCTTGCATTATTTTTCGCAAATGTCAAGAAAAATAGCTATTCTAATTTATATGGAATTGCTTTTTTAAACTTTTTTTTCACTAAATCTTTTTTGGAAATCCCAAGGTTTTTCTTTTTCATACGCACGAGCGGCTCTGAAAAGTATTGCTTCATCTAGTGGAGGTGCTACTAACTGAAATCCTGTTGGCAGACCATTATCAGTTTTACCTGCTGGTACAGAAACAGCGGGTAGTCCAAGGTAATCAAAAGGGCGCGTACAGTGCCCTAGGTTAGAGAGAAACTCAATAAATCCTGGATTATCATGAATGTCAGACTCGGCAATTGTTGGTACAGGAATTGGAACAACTGGTACGTGTAATATTTCAACTTTATCAAAAACATGCTGCAAAAATTCCTTCAAAATAACTTTGCGTAATTTTAAGGCCTCAAGATAATCATGAGCAAAAATCATTGATCCTGAAAGGAGTCTTTTCAATGTTTGTCTGCCATAATCTTCAGGACGATCCTTCAACCATTTTTTATGTGCTGAATTTCCTTCAACTGCAGTTATAATATTGGCCATTTCGTTACTTAAATTAAAACTTTCCGGCAAATCTATTTCCAAAATTTCAACTCCAAGACCGATGAATACTTCAAGGCTTTTTTTCATTTCTCTCAATACCTCTCTATCAATATTATCAAAGAAATGTGTGCGTGGAACACCAATTTTGATTCCATTTATTCCTGATTCTATTTTTTCAAGGTAATTATTTTTTTGGCTCTTTAGTGATGTAGGATCATTTTCATCTGGACCTGAAATAATTTGGGTTAGCAAGGCGCAGTCGGTTACTGTTCTTGTAATCGGGCCGATGTGGTCCAGTGAAAAAGAAAGAGGCATTGCTCCATAACGACTGACAAGGCCATAAGTTGGTTTCATCCCGACAAGTCCGCAGCATGATGCGGGGAATCGTATTGAACCACCAGTATCTGAACCAAGTGAGCCGTAGCTTAAATTCGCTGAAACTGCAGCTGCAGGGCCACTTGAAGAACCTCCTGTTATATGTTCCAGACTCAATGGATTGTGGACATTCCCTATGATTTCATTATGTCCTGTGAGTCCATATGCAAACTCAACCATGTTTAATCTACCAATATCCAATGCTCCTGAGGAATCAAGTTTGATCAGTGCAGTTGCCGTTATAGATGGAGTGTAATTTTCACAGATTTTTGAACCGCATCCTGTTATTTCCCCTTTTCGGTAAAACATGTCTTTATGAGTTAAAGGGACACCATGCAGGAGACCTCGTGAGTTTCCATATGTCAATTCCTGATCAGCTAGTTCCGCAGCTTTCAAAGCATCTTCTGTAAACAAACGTGCTACGCAATTCAGTGAAGTGCCTTGATTTTCAAGAAGCTCTAAAGTGTTCAGAACAACTTCTTTGGAAGATACTTCACGTTTTGCTATTGCTCCAGATATCTCAGTCAGACTCATCCGGGACAAGCCCTCATCCGCCATTATTATCCTTGGAGTGTTTTTTTTGGTATTGCCAGTCTGAAAGAACTTTTAAGAATTCGTAAGGTTCAGATTCAAATGGCAGACTACACAAATGATTCCTCATGGTTTCGATCTGTCTTTCAATAGATTTTAAAGCTGACCTAACTTCGGGAGTATCAATATTTTTTCCCGTGAAATCAGATAGTTTATATTGCATTGTTTTACTTCATTGAATGTTGAATTGTAGCAAAAGATTCTTAGAAGACTCCTGACTATTTTGACATTGCTGCAAATTAGATCTTTTAATGTGTTTATATAAAAAAAATCACCAAATTTATGCAAAAGTATATGTTTATTCATCTTTGCTAAAATTAGTATAGCAAAATGAATATCAGTTTATTTCTTTTGATGAAATCAGGATTGAAAGGAATATTCAGATTCTTCTGGCAGATGTTGGGCGCCGTCATTCGCCACTTCTTTATTTTCTTCATAGTCATTATCTATATAGGACTGAGCAAGCCTCCATTTAAGATATTCGTATGCAGAAATTGGGGGATATTTATCAGGTTCGGTAGTTAGATTTTTTATCATAACATCTCGGCCCGGGTCCACAAAATAGGGCATAGAGTATCGTGATCTAGATAAGTCAGAATTAACAACTCTATGCGGAGTAGATTTTAGTGTGTCGTTAGACCACCTTGCAAACATGTCAGCGACGTTTAGTACTACTGAATTATTTATTATTGGCGCATCAATCCAACCATCACTTTCTTTATCATATATCTGTAGGCCTGGTACATCATCAAATCTCCACAATAAGGTGATTGATCCATAATCAGTATGAGCACCGCCTCTGACCTGATTCTCCTTGATTCCTCCTTCATGCGATGGATAGTGAAGTATTCTCATTGTTGAAGAACCATCAATGTGTTGTTCCACTAATTTCCCAGTAGGAACATTAAGTACTTTTTCAAACCGATAGATGAACTTATAGGACACCATTCTGGCAATGCGTTCAATCTTTTCTGCAAGCGGTTTGAATTCAGGAATTTCTTTAGGCCAATATTCTTCCTGCATACGGTCAGGAGAAACCCAATTAAAAGATTCTTTCAAATCTCCCGGCATGGTTGGAGTAAGACGTTCTTCCTCCAACCAATTATAACCCAGATTTTCCTTAACTCCGCTATAAGAGTATTGTTTTTTCACTTTAAGCGGTAGTTGGAAGAACTCATCAATGAGAAACTTCCAGTCATCAAATTCCGATAGCCATTCGTTGTAAACATTTGTGAATACCGCAAAACCACAAGTGGTATATGCTTTGCGCATTTCCTCTACGCAGTTTTCACTCCTGAAATCAATTATCGGTATCAATGCTTAATTTGTAGGAAATTTATTTGTAACACCTTTTACAAAGTACTGCATGGTTTCCAGTTGAGGTCTTTTAATCTCACCGGCTGAAACCCTAGTACCGTCCTGTTTTGTGATGCCTTGTGAAAATGGATACCACTCATCCATGTTGTCATTGATCCATTCCATTCTGACAGTCTCAACTTTGTTGACTACTGTTCCGGGTACATTTTTACCCCATGGAGATAGTCCTACACAATTTTCTTTCAAACCCCAATTATATCTCTGATTCATTTTTAATTTACCAGCAGCTAATTGGTCTAAGATGTGTTTGTAAAGCAAGTTCCAATTGAAAATCATACCTGTGACGTATCGGTCTGGTCCGTTACTTCCCATAGGTGCATCATTACCCATGCTCCAAACTTCCTTCCCCTGCTTTTTCCATGCACTTTGTGCTAGAGTCACGACACTGGGTGAATCAGTAGTTGTAAAGAGAATATCATTTCCTGCATCAAGAAGTGCTTTGGCTGCATCCATATCTTTTGGAGGATCGAACCATGAGTTAATCCATACAATATTAACAGAAATGTTTGGATTTACGCTCTGTGCACCAATTGTTAGAGCATTGATGTTGCGGATAATTTCGGGTATTGGATGGGAACCAACGACACCAATTTTATTTGATTTTGTCAACATACCCGCTGCAATTCCAGTAAGGTATCGAGCTTGAAAAGAGTGACAAACGTAATTATCCATATTTTTGTCATTCCCTTTGTAGCCAGTAGCGTGCATGAATATTGTATCTGGTGCTTTACTTGCGGCTTTAACCATTGGGTCCATGTACCCAAATGATGTTGCAAAGACAATATCGTGCTTTCTTGCAAGTTTAAGAAATACTTTAGCAGATTCGGCTTCTGGTACCATTTCTACCATCGAAACTTTATAACCATGTTTTTTCAAAGATTGAAATCCATCATGATGACGCATTGACCAGCCACCATCATTTTTTGGCCCCACCAGGACATAACCGACTGAGAGTGATTTGCCCATAGCCGTAATGCTATAAGCAGCAAAGATTACTGCTGTCGTCAGTAATGCAATAGCTTTCTTCATATTTTC
>CACERX010000053.1 GCA_902562015.1 uncultured SAR324 cluster bacterium | reverse complement strand
CGATAGTAACTATGCGGAAAATGATATTTTAATACCAACAGTAAAATATTCAAAAGACTTGATTGATATGAGTCTGAAGAATCGTTATTAAAAGCTAAAGTAAGAATTTTATTCTCAATCATTGCAACAGAGAATAAAGTTTCCAGATAAAGCAAAATAGTCCCGCCTCTTTGTTGCGGAAAATCAAGCCTCTCTGCTATTTCTGCCAAAAATTCTGTAATTACAGGACAGCCAAGCAGTATTCCATTTTCTTTGACCTCTTTATAAAGGCAGTCATCTAAAATTTCTTCACTGCTGTTATCATAATTCAGGTCTAGGTATTGCTCAGAGAGTACAAACGGAGTTTTGGCCCTATACGACAAGTAACGATTGAGCCAGCCAGTTTTTTCAGAAGCTAGTGAAATCATGAATTTACTATTGTTTAAAATAGGGAAAAAATGAAATCCAAAGTGAATTGCAGCAAGAGATGGAATATCGATTGCTTTGCTCTTTAACTGTCTACAATGAAAACATAGTAACACTTAATTTTACTTTGTTTCTGTTGAGCTTCCAGTTTTTTTTAGGACAATAATACAGATGAAAAAACAAATAAAAAAAAATCCTTTGAGTCGAATGCTTCCTCTAGGAATCATGATCGTGCTGGCTATTATTCTGAGTTTTCATTTTGTCTTGGCTGAAGCGCTGAGTTTTCAAAAGATGGTAAAGGAATTTCATAAATCAGCTATTTCAGATTTCATCGGATTTACCCTTAAGGGTGAGCGCTACCCGTTGATGCATACCATCTCTGAGTTGCGCTTCCGTGTTTTCTCCGAAAAACTGGGTATCAATCGCAAGTCTGAAACAAAAGCCTGTTCTAGGCGAAGAACTTTTGGAATAGAGGTCTCAGAAGATCAAAAAAACTTCTGTAAAGATTATGATGTGCTGGTTGAGCTTGCAAAAAGAAGCATCTCAAATACGACCCTCTTTGAAAAAATTTATCTCAACTCTGAACCCACATTGCTTCACGAAATAGAAAGACAGAGAGCAAGAGATTCTATAAGGGTATGGATCAGGCAAAAGTTGAAGTGTCTGAACGACAAATTCAGGTGTGGGCGTGATGAAGGCAAGATGATCAAACGTATCACTAATTTTAACCGAGAGATCTTAAACACTTACATACACCTTCTTCAGAATCTGGAAAAAAAACTGTTTCCTGAAGAACAAGTTGCTACAACAATCGAGAAAAAAGACCTAGAAACATTGTGTGGATTTATAGAAGACGGAGGCAAAAAAACTGAACATCCAGGAATGGTACTAATAAAGCCAGGGAGGTTCAAAATGGGAAGTGACAAAGGACTTCCATCTGAGCGACCAGTTCATCAAGTGGAGGTGAATGAATTTTGGATAGACAAATGTGAAATTACAAATTATCAATATTTACTAGTTTTGGCAAAGCACCCATTTCTGCGGAAAAGCACCTTCCCTCTAAAATATCACGATGGAAATTATCTGAAAAACTGGAAGGATGACCTTATACCCGAATTAAGAAGTGAACTCAAACCGGTCACAAATGTCTCCTGGTATGCGGCAAGACACTATTGTAACTTCATTGGGAAACGGCTTGCTTCGGAAGCAGAATGGGAAATGGCTGCAAGGTCTGGTGGCAAAGAAAAATATTCATTTGATGGTGGTGTAGAGTTTCTGCCTGATTATGGATGGTTTCGAGAAAACTCGGGAGGTATGATCCACACAACAGCCCAAAAAATTAGCAACCCAAATGGACTTTATGATATACACGGGAATGCCTGGGAATGGGTTTATGACTGGTTTAGTGTATATAATAGCGACAATGCCTCAAACCCACAGGGTCCTGAAATGGGGAAATACAGGGTAATGAGAGGAGGTTCATGGAGCGATCCTGCAGAATATTTACGCAGTGCCATGCGACGCGATGCACTCCCTACAAGTACGTTTCACAATGTAGGTTTCAGGTGTGCCGTAGAAAAATAATTTGCCTTAATTTGGCTGAAATGAAAATCTTTTGCGCTGGATAAAGTTTCTCAGGATTTGAGTTCTTCTGAGATATTTTAGAATAGACTGCTGTTATTTTCAATAAGCAGTTTTATTTGTTTATGCAGTCTGAAACGCTCAATCAAACCCAATTCCTGATATTCTGGTTTTTCAATATGGTAACTAAATAAGCCGTTGCCAATCCATATCTTGACGCCGCTTTTGTGAAGTGCATGAAATTTATTGAGTTTCCAGTCAGCGGGATTACGTGACATGTTATGCAAAATGACATTTAAATTATCAGCTCTCATTTTTATTCCTGAATTGAAAAATTTCTTTTTCAGTAGATTACATTAGGAAATAATGAAATATACATCTTTAATTTATTTTATAATCTCAATAGCTTTACTGGCTACGATTTTCATGTCAGGCTGTTCCAGACAGAAGGTCTATGTTTATGAAAAAATTCCTGAAGCAAGTGAATGCAGACGTTACACAGAATACTTTGAAGTAAGTAAATGTAACCTAAAACATCATTTCTCTACGAATAAAAAACTGTACAGGACGATTCAAATAAACAATCATCAAATAAAGAGAAAATTTAACCAGAAAGTCAAATGTACAGATAAAAATAATAGACCGGTACCTACAGCTTGCTATGTGCCCCACCTACCTTCAAGATTTAACCTTCCAACACATGGCAAAACTCCTGACTGATAATCAGTAATAGCAATATTATTCTTCTATTAGTTTCATTAATTTCTTTACTTTGGCCAAAAAAGATCCTGCAATTTTCGTGGATTTTGGAAGTCAATGAAAATAAATGCTGAAAAATCTATTCTCTTGGATGAACTCTTTAGATCCTAAAAACTTTAATTGTGGTAAGGGGATCGAATTAGAAATCAAGTCCGTTTATTCTTTTTTCCCTTCCTTAGACCCAGTCTGAAAAAGGACAACCTATTAGAAGTTTTCTTAAATTATTTTTTCTTGGAGACTCAGTTTTTAAATCGGTTATAATTCCATTTTCTACACGTAAGGATACATCCTCACCCCGATCTTCTATTTGCAAGTGTATGTGGTAAATGAAAACATCTGCAGATATTTTGAGAGATTCCATTGGACTCACTTCTCCCGTAGGATGGTGCAATGAGAGAAATTCATTTGATGAAAGATCATTTGCCATGTTAATACCGACCTGAATTTCTTCTCTTTCAAGCTCCGATTCTTGAACAGGACGCTCAAGACTTTCAGCAAATGCTTCTATGAGATATGGTTCCAGCGATTCCGGAGTATGATTACACCCTAATTTGTTAATTGTCCCCACTCGTTCCTCCATAGTTTCCAGAGCCAGATCCCGAAAAGACTGATTAGGTACATTCCAGACTCTGCTCATGATGCTGTAATCAAAATCGAGCAGCAAATTACCAACTACGACCATTGCCTCACCTACACGACCTCCTCCTATACCAGCTATCCGCACAGAATTTGCTTCAACTTCATTAACAGCGCGCAGACTGCCACTGAGTCCAATACGGTTCAGAACATTAACAGGAGCATTAAGCATCATCTGGTAGACCTTATCGGCCCTCCAAGGTACTCTGCTGTTGTGAAAAATACACTGGTAAAAAATCTGGTTACAGTCAAGAAGGGTCGCTCCGCCACCAATGCAACGGCGTATTATAGGCAGGTTAAAAGCCGAACAAACATCGACATCAAGTACTGAGCCAAGAACTTGGTGGTATCCAATGCAAAGGTAAGGTAATGACGGACTACAGATGATAACTGTATCTTCAGAGGATTCCGTCATTTCCTTTGCTAGGCTGTGGTAAAGCCCCTGTGTAAGTCCCGGTTCAATTCTGCCGGTACAGATCAGCCTGACTGGTAGTTCAGACAAATGCACTTTCGTCCGACTTGACTATCTCGCTGAGTTTCATTTCATTGCTTATTATTTTCAAATCGGATGCATCTGGAGGGAAAGGATAGTCACGGTATTCCTCACCGGGACGGTAGGAACCATAAGGACGATTGCAGGCCATTTTACCTTTCCTGTCAGGACATCCATCTGTCATAAACGCTACGCCATTTTCAGTAACACTTTTCAGCTTCTCGCGGGGTACGTCAATCATTCTGATGGTACCTGATTCATCAAACTCAATTGAAGATTCTGGAAGATCTTGCTCTTCAATCAAGTTTTTTACCAACTGAATTCTTCGGGTTCTAGCAATTGGAGCTCTTGGAGTGTTTCCCATTACAGTGCCTGGCTCAGGATTAAAGGAAAAGAGGTAAGCTGCTATCTGTTCCGATTTTAACATATAAAACATTTCCACCAGGTCCCTGTCTGATTCTCCGAGTCCTACAATCAGGTGGCAGTTAACTTTCATTGGACCGTACATTTCTCGAGCTTTTCTTATGATATTCCAGTGCTTCCTCCAATCGTGAGGTCCCTTGGTTCCCTTGCCTCGAGTACTATAAAATAGATCCTCTGAAGCAGCATCTAGCCCAACACCAATAATATCTGCCCCTGCTTCTTTAATTTGAGTCAGCCACTCATCATTGAGCAGGGTCGCAGTCACGAGTGCAGAGATAGGAACATATGGTGCCCGTATGTGTACCCTTGAAATCATATCAACCAGATCCTTGTTTGCACGGTGATCCTGAACCTGTGCTACACAAACCCTTCCTACCTCTTTCTTTCTTTCAAGTTCACCAATTTTTTCTGCCACTAGGTCAGTTGGGTAAAGAGGCCAGTCCACTCTAATGAAGGAGTTGTCTTCCGCAATTCCTGGACGCTCACGTGCCAATCCGCAATAGGTACAGTTCGCATAGCATCCCTGGGGATAATTTTGCAGCAAGTTAATGCAGTCACAGTTACAGCATGAGATACGCCCAGGCCTAAGTCCAAGTTCAATTGCTGCCGCCATACTGATACGAACATAATCAGGACTAATCTGAGATGCTTCATTATTTTTATCTTTAGTTTCGATCTTCATATTTCAATTATTTTAATTTTTTGTATTTTTAGAACGAGTGTTTTTCACTTAAAACCATAATTTTCAATTCCAGTTTACCCCACAGCAGGCATTAATTATTTCAGGCTCTAACCCATGCTGCCTAGCATAGGAGAGTGTTCCTTCTGCGGGATAAGCAATACCATTAAGTCCTGCCTCAATAGCTAAGCGGTCAACATCTATTTTAATTTTTCCAAGCGGCCTTGCACATCCCAGCATTATTTCTGTCTTAGGCATGGCCTTTCGCGCTGTATTAAAAAAAGCACCAATTTCCTTCAATGATGGGGGACTTACATTTTGCATTTGAGTTCCATTCAGAGGCATTAGAATCACCAGCACAAGAAGCTTAATGTCATGCTTTGACGTCATCTCTAGAGCTTTCCATTCACCAAGCATATTCCCAAAATGTAGTCCCAAGATGATGTGCGGCACAAGCGGAACACTATAACGATTGAGGCGCTCCATAACTGCATCATAATCCTCAATTTTTGCATCGAGGTGATAGACATCTCTTATGGTGCGGTTACTGCCAATGATGTCTACCATGGCACCGTCGATATCAATTTCAGCAAGTCCTATCGCAGTTTCTTCATCCGGAAGTCCAGGATGGACCCTGATAGTCATACCAAGTTCCCTGCGGACTCTGACTAGGTCATTAAGATGAGGCAATATCGGTACCCTTCCATGCCGGTCACAACCTCCAGAAATTAGTATACCACGAGTTCCGCTGCGAGACAGTTCTGAGCACATTTCGAATAGATTCTTACTGCTTCGGGAAAGGTCGTTCATACCACGCAAAACACTGGTTCCACAGTGCTTACAATCGAGCGCACAACGCGTACCGGTTAGACTTATTGAGACAAATTCCTGAGTCTGCTGACAGCTTATCTCAGATGTCTGATGACGTCTCAAACCGGGATTATGGAATCGGATAATGTCCGGGAAATACTTTCTTCGTATCTCAAGACCTTCCAAAAATACCTTTGACGAACGAGCTTCAGAAATGAATTCAGGAGTGGACAGATTCAGCATCACCAATTTTTGGATTTACAAAACAACCATAACTAACAGTGCTATCCTGTGAAATTGTCTTTGCAGATTCAACAGCTTTACTAATTACTTCACTGACATTTTCGATCGGTAGGAAAGCCAGTTCTTTCTTTCTTTTTGCATATAAATTTCCAAGTGTCCTTAGGATTTTTTCAGATTCACTTGAATGCCAACGCAGACTCCCTTCTATGTCCGATACTGCAGATTCTTCTGCAAAGAAATCTCCTCCCAGAAAAACTGCCTTGATCTGGCGCCCGGCCATGGTTACTCGAACATCCAGCAAGCCTGCAGGAGTCATTTGCCTAGCTTCTCCTGAAAAATCTGGAACATCAACCTTCTGATAAATCCAATCCTTGTTTAAATATCTTGAGGATTCCATTTGACTGATAGCTTTTTTTTCTTCATGACTGTAATAACTTTGCTCCAACTCTACAGAAAAATAGGAGGCAAATAATCTTCGCATGGTATTTCTTACTTCGTTAAGGGTAATATCTTTTTTAAGTTCTCGTCTTACAGTAGTGATTCGACCTTCAATACTCTGTAATTGCCTAGATTTTAGTTTTTCTATTGGTACATTGAGGACACGAAGCATCAAGGGTATATTAAGATCAACCAAAAGCGAGCAATGCAAAAGGTATCCTCCGGATGCATTACTATGTATACCCAGACCACCTATTTTGCGTCCTTCTACTTCAAGGTCGTTCTTACCTCGAAACTGGGATTTAATACCGAAAACTAAAAGCCCTTCAGAAAGAGCTGATGCAAAGTGACGCATTAGTTCTCGTGGAGCTTTTGTTCCTTTCCAATGTCTCAGCATCAAGGCCACCCCGAGCTGGTCCTCACCCATTAAAATTGCACCTCCCCCGGTGGGACGACGGTTGACAGACATATTCTGCTCTTTACAGAAATCAAGGTTTAACTCATTTTCTATCCGCTGGAATCGTCCAACTAGTGCACTGGAAGATTGATAGGTGTAAAGTCGCAGAACGGACGAAGAATGATTCTCTCCAACACGCAACGCCATTACTTCATCTGCGGCGAGACCATAACTGTCAGAAACCTTATCTTCAGAAATATAACGCCAATGCATCAGTCTATCCATCCCTCCTCTTTGTAACGTTTTAGTTCTTCTTTTGACCAGGCTCCCACTTCCTCTCCTGTAACAAGCTGCTTAGAATCCTCATTCCATTTTTCACTTTCAAGAATTGCAAGCCAACCGGCTCCATAAGGGTCACTGTTCACCTGAAACGGATCGTTAAGTACATCCTGGTTTCGTTCCATAATTTTACCGCCAACGGGCGCGATTAGCTCTCCTGTCATTTTTGATGCTTCGAGCATCCCCATCGGCTGCCCCTTTACAACTTGGCTTCCATTCTGATTAAGAGAAAGGTATGCTAAATCTCCAAGAGATGCGA
>CACERX010000052.1 GCA_902562015.1 uncultured SAR324 cluster bacterium | reverse complement strand
GGTCTTGTAAAAAACAAACGTTTCCCTGAAAGACTAACTAAGGAACATATAAA
Source organism: uncultured SAR324 cluster bacterium (assembly GCA_902562015.1). The sequence continues at coordinate 7,460 of CACERX010000052.1, read as the reverse complement.
GACACTTCCTATTAGTTCATTTGATGGCAAAATTCATTTAATTACTGAGATTAATGACTTGAGTGATGCAATAAAAACTTTGAGGGAGCATCCAGTTTTAGGTTTTGATACTGAAACTCGCCCTGTATTCAGGAAAGGGGTACAGCATGATGTTTCACTTTTGCAACTTTCAACGTCAAAAGAAGCATTTTTGTTTCGTTTAAATCATTTGGGATTCCCAAACGAACTTTTAGAAATACTTGAAGATTCATCCATTTTAAAAGTAGGAATAGCAATCCTGGATGATGTCCGAGGACTTCAAAAGCTAAGTAATTTTAACCCAGGAGGTTTTATTGAGTTAGTGGATATTGCCAGTGATTTAGGTATTGTTACTTGTGGATTGAGAAATCTTGCCGCTATTTTTTTAGGAGTCAGGATAACCAAAAAAGCACAATTAACAAATTGGGAGCGTCCTGTAATAAATTCGAAACAAAGTCTTTATGCCGCAACGGTTGCCTGGATTTGTCTAAAGATGTATATTTTTCTGGAGCATGAAAATTTACTGCCAGTAAAAAGAATTTGGCAAATGCCTCGATCACTTAATGAAAATTCTAGCCGTGCTACAAATAACGATAAAAACTGATTAGAATTTGGAATTCCTTAAAAAACAATGGAATCATCCATCAAATGACGACTTAGAAACAGCTAAGCATTTGAGTGATGAATGGAGAATGCATCCTCTTGTAGCAGATATCCTCATTAGCAGAGGATTCAAAACACAAAAAGATATCCAGTCTTTTTTAGAGCCCAGCCTGAATAATCTAATAGATCCTTTCCAGTTTAGGCATATGAATTTAGCAGTAGAACTGCTTCAAGCTGCGATAGTAAATAACCAGCGGATTATTATTTTAGGTGATTATGATGTGGACGGAATCACTGCAACAGCATTAGTACTGGATTTTTTAAAGGCTTGTGGGGCAGGAAAAGTAGATTACTTTATCCCAAACAGGCTAAAACATGGGTATGGTTTGACAGATGCCAGCACGGACATTTTGCTGGAAAGGAATGCCGATTTGGTCCTTACGGTGGATAATGGTATTACTGCTGCTAAAGAAATCCGCAGACTTAATGATGCTGGCATAAAAACTATAGTTACTGACCATCACTTAGCAGAGACTGATTTGCTTCCTTCAGGAATAGTGATTAACCCCAATCATCCGGAATGCATGTATTCCTTCAAAAAAATATCCGGATGTGGTGTAGCGTTAAAACTGGTAATGGCATTAAGAAAATCCTTAAGAAAACTTGATTGGTGGACATCAGTGCGACCTGAACCAAATTTACGTAACAGTTTAGATTTAGCTGCTCTGGGGACGGTGGCTGATGTAGTTCCATTGTTAGATGAAAACAGAATAATTACATATCACGGTCTTAAGGTGATGAATGATAAACCTAGATTAGCGATTCAAGTTCTAAAAAAATTGAAAAAAGTTGAAACTATCACTTCCCGTACTCTTGCCTTTCAGTTTGGGCCATTAATGAACGCAGCTGGGCGTTTAAAGGATGCAGATATTGCTGTAAGGTTTTTACTTTCGAATGATAGGCAGGAATCTGAAGAAATTGCAAGGATACTTGACGAAACAAACGCCGCAAGGAGAGAAAAGGAATCAGAGATGATTCAAATTGCTCACAAACTTATAGACGAGCAAAAAAATAATACAGCATTAATATTGGTTTCTCCAGATTTTCATGAGGGTGTTAACGGTATTGTTGCTACTCGATTAGTTGAAAGTTTTTATAAACCTGTTTTAGTTCTCAGTGAAAATGAAGGAAAAATAAAGGGTTCCGGACGCTCAATACCTGAACTTAATCTGAAGGAGGTTCTTTCAGATTGTTCAGATCTTTTGGAGCGCTTCGGAGGTCATTCAGCAGCAGCAGGATGCAGCTTAATTCCAGAAAATTTGAAAGCGTTCCAGGATCGTTTTAATGAATTGTGTGATGAGCGACTCCCAGACTCACTTATCCCTAAATTACAGCTTGATGGGACACTTGATTATCCTGAATTAAATGAGCAGTTCGTGGAACAATTGAACCGTCTGCAACCATTTGGTGAAGGGAATCCTGAACCTTTATTTTCAGTCAACACCCCTGATTCCCCATTCTCTAGTCTCAAGCATAAACATGTTAAATGGAATTTAAAAGGAAATATTGAAATAATTGGCTGGAACTGTTCAGAACCTTTCACTAATAGTCTACCTTCCCAATTAGCAGTAAATCTTGGATTTAACGAATTCCGGGGAAAGCGCTCAATTCAACTTACCATTAAGGACATTCAAATTTGACAAAAATTTTAAATCTTTGCTGAATAACTGAGTAAAGCGAAAGATATTTCAAGGTTTGAATTGATGGAGTCAGACAACTTTTGTTTGAATTCACAGCACATTAAGTTATGTGTATTTAGCAAATAATAGCTAATTTATTGTTATAAATTTTTTTCTAAATAAGTCTGATGGAGAAAATACTTATTTACATTTTGATAAGGTTAATTTAAAAAATTTATTCAAGATGGATAAAATATTAGTTTTTACGGCAACTTATAATGAAGCAGAAAATATTGAAGATCTCATCATAAGTGTTTTTGAGCATCTCCAGGATACTAAAATGTTGGTCATTGATGATGCTTCACCAGATGGAACTGGTAATATACTGCGAGAGCTGTCGGAAAAATATAAACAACTGAATATCATCTATCGTCCAAGAAAATTGGGGCTTGGTACTGCACATAAATTAGCGATGAAATATGCAATAAAGAATAATTTTAGTATTTTAATTACAATGGACGCAGATTTTTCACATGATCCTAAATATCTTAAAAAAATGGTAAGTTTGATGATGAATAATGATTTTGTAACTGGATCAAGATACATCAAGGGAGGGGGACAAAACTATGGTATATATAGGAAGACTTTGAGTGTCTCTGCAAATTTTTTAGCAAGGAATCTTTTAAAGATTCCATTAAAAGAATGCACAACTTCGTATAGAGGATTTAAAGTTCCAATTTTAAAAGAAATCAACCTAGACTCTATTCAATCAGAAGGATATTCTTTTTTTGTTGAATCAATTTATTCCATTTGTCGTCTAACAAATAAAATAGATGAGTTTCCAATATTTTTTAGTGATCGAAAATCTGGAATTTCAAAAATTTCAAAATTAGAAATTTTCAAAAGCATACTCTGCTTATGTAAATTATTTTATTATAGGACCTTCTTTAAGAATTTTCACAAAGAATTTCAAAATCATAACGAAAAACTCATTAAATGTCCTAAATGTATAAGCTATTATCAAACACAAACTTCAAAAAAATTAAAAAATAGAAATAATCAATTGAGTAATAATTTAGAAACAAAATTTCAATGTTTACAATGTGGAACAATTTACACATAACAGAAAACTTAGATTTTTATTTGAAATTAAATTAATTGAATTAAAAGACTCTTAGAAAATATCAAATTTTTTAAAATCATTTCACTTGGTTATGAAATCATCAGAAAAACTATGCTGGGTTTATATGACTGCAGGCACTTCTGAGGAGGCCAGAAAAATTAGCCAAATTCTGGTGGAAAAAAAACTGGTGGCATGTGTAAATCTTCTTGAAAATATGACTTCTATTTATAAGTGGGAAGACAAATTGGAAGAAGGTCAAGAAGTAGTTATGATTGCTAAAACCCGTAAGAAACTCATGACAAAACTGATTGAAACAGTTAATTTTCATCACAGTTATGAATGTCCCTGCATATTAGATTTACCAATTCAAGGAGGCAATCCCGAATTTTTAACTTGGATTGAAACAGAAACCGCATTTAAAGAAGAGAAGAAGTAAATGCATCCGGATACGATGAGGCTTATCGATAGATGGGCTGGGATTCCTCTTTGTTTTGTAACAGGTTTATGGTCCTTGATAAGAACTATAAGAAAATCGAAATCAGATAATTATCTTAACCAGGATTCACCTGAAATAATTGTTTTCATAGGATTAGCTGAAATAGGAGCTCTTGTAGTGGCTTATCCAGCAATTCAGGAAGCTCGGAAAAAATATCCACATAGCCGTGTGTGTTTCATCACATCTCCTGTCGGCTTGGAAACGTTGGAGTTAATGGGATTTGAGCGAGACGAAATTTTATTGATGAGTACGGCCTCTTTGTCAGTCATGTTTTTAAATCTTATTTCAATTCGTAAAAAATTCAGCGGGAAGAGAGTTTCTGCTGTTGTTCTAGAACCGTTTACAAGAGTTAGTGCTTTAATTTCAGTCTGGATTGGTGCCATAAATAGAATTGGCTACTATCGGTTTTATAATGAAGGAAGCTATATTGGTAATCTTCTCACTCATCGTCTTGTTTATAACTCCCATTTACATGCATCTCAGACATATTTAGCTCTTGCAAAAACCTTAAGTGAACCAATCTCAACTCAACCTTTGCAAAAAGAGAAAATACCTTCTCAAATGCGGAATCGCTTACAAATAAAAATACTAGAGGATGATCAAAAGGCCTTACAAAATAGATTGAAATTAGAATATCCTGAAATAGCATTGGAAAAAATTATACTCCTAAATACGAATGCTAGTGATATAGTTCCCCTTAGAAAATGGCCAGCAGAAAATTTTGTTGAAGTTGGTAGAAAACTACTTGAAGATTCAACGATCACAATAATATTAACCGGAAGTATTGTGGAGCAACCTAAATGTGAAATTTTTTTGCGGGAAATAAATTCGGACAGAGTTATTAACCTTGCAGGAAAAACAACTTTTAGAGAACTTATTACTCTTTATTCAATTAGTCATCTATTGATCACCAATGATTCTGGCCCAGTTCATTTTGCCTCGACAACCGACATACCCATTATTGCTTTGTTTGGACCGGAAACCCCTAAAATATTTGGCCCAATGAGTCCAAATGCTAAAGTGATCTCAATGGAATTGGCATGTAGTCCCTGTATTTCAGTTTTCAACCAGAAAAAATCTTACTGTAATGATAATCAATGTATGAAACAAATAAGTGTTCAAATGGTATTTAGTGAAGCTAAAAAATTATTATCAAATGGAATTGAGAGTCTTTAAAAATTTCTTTAATGAACCTGCCTTATTGTGCCTGGGGATAACATTTTTCTTCTGGTGGACAGGACTTGGTGGAAGGGATTTGTACCTTTTACCGGCACTTATTTTCTTGTTGGTATTTTTCTATCGAATCTGGATAAATAAGCCTTTGAACATTCCTGTTAATTTGAAAATGGTTTTTTACATCAAAAAGTGGCTAATCATTATTTTTTTTGTGCATGTAGTATTATTTCTGTTGATCACGATTTTTAAATATTACTCATTTAGCTGGAATGTCTGGGATGTAGGTAACTTCAGCAACAAACTTTATAACATTGCCCAAGGGAGTTTTTATTCATCTTATTTGGATGCCCATGATTGGGCTGATCACTTTAATCCGTCAATGTCTCCTCTAGCATTATTATATTTGATCGTTCCCAACACTAACTGGTTAACATTCGCAAAAACGATCGCATATGTATTAGTGCCTCCTTTGATTTATCAGATTTGCAGAGAATTTTTTGATGATAAAGAAAAGGCTTGGTTTGTTACAGTGATTTTAACAGTATCTTGGATGCTGATTTATGCTCCTGCCTTAAACAGTCTTTATTATGAATTTCAGCCATCTTCATTGGCACCACCGTTCATTCTTTATGCATTCTTATGCTTTATACGTAAGAACTGGTTGTTTTTTTGGTTTTTAATGTTCTTGATCTTAGGATTCAAAGAACATCTTGGAGCAGTTTGGATTGGTTTTGGATTTTATATGGTTTTAGCAACGCCTCAAAAAAAAATGGGGTTTTTTCTAATTGCTGTGGGAACTGTCGCTGTTTATGCGATTATCTTCAAGGTAATGCCTTATTACAGAAACTATCAGGATTCATGGAGCATGGTGCTTGGACCATTTCAGGATATTCCTGAAAAAATTATTTATCTATTAAAAATTTTAATTCCATTGGGGTGTTTACCCTTAATATTTTGGCGTTTTGGAATAATAGCTGGTCCTGCAATTGGGGTAAATTTGCTTTCTGGGGAAGGTCGTTATCAAATGTATTCAACTAGTTTTCATTATGATGACATTTCTTCAACGCTACTAATGATAGCAATGATCCTATCATTTTCATCATTAAGTATGATCAAGACTGAGCTTTTGAAGCAAAGAAAACTGTTTTGGTGGATTTCGTCGGTTTGGATGGTATTTTTAATAAGTTTGATGCCTTCTAGTCCTCTGAGAGTATTATATGCAGCTATTCCAAATCAGTCTCATTTGGAAATCCGCCAAGAATTGATTGAATTTGATAAATTATCAAAAGATGATTCCATTGCAGTTCAAACTTCACTTGGCCCCCAGCTTAATCGAACAAATATCTCAGCAATTACTCAGGATAAAAATGGCAACTGTGCTCCTATGCGCAGGGACAGATTAATAGTAGATACAAAATATTTAGTTTTTGCTAAGTCATTAAATCATTACCCAATTGATGATCTTGAAGAATGTTTAAGTATGATGCGTTCGTCTTCAGAGTATAAAATGCTTCAAGGTTTTCATCACTTGGAAATTTTTATAAGATTTTATTAAATGATTTTACACTAAAATTCCCCAAAATCTTTAGGTATTTTGTATAACAGGAATTCTTTAAAAATCACTAATAACGTAAAATTCTCGTCAAGGAATGATTTTTTTTCAAGCAATCCACCTGAGGTCTTTGTTTCGCTTTTCCTGATAACATAATATTCCGGTTTAATCCTATTCAATCCATCCTTAATTTCATTTTTATCCTTGGAATAGACAAAGCGAGTGCGGGGACTGAAGGTACGTGCCCCATATACGACAAAATTTGCATGAAATCTTTGTGTAGTATAATGAAACAAAACTCTTGTTTTGGGATTAACGTTATTATTCAAATAGTTCTGTACTTCAGCTAGACTACTGCTAGTTAACCAATGCTCATGCAAAGATTTGGAGGAAATCCAATGTCTGGCTTGTTGTAAATCAACATCTATATGAGAAACACTAAGTGTAAGCAATAAAGCAATTCCGCTTACGTAATTCTGCCACTTTTGATGATTTTGATGAAAAATTGTAACTAAATGTTGGGTTGCAAAAATTACTGTTAAAAGAAGCGTCAAAAATACAAAACCAATAATATAGCGAGTATTTACAAGAGGATCAAAAAGTGTTAACCACAAGATAAGACCGATGCACCAACTCAAGCTGAGAATTTTCTGTAATTCTATTTGGGGAGCAGGACAATTTATTATAATTAGGGAGTTTTTCCTCCAAATTAAAGCAATCACAACCAAAAATAAACTAACAGGGTGTCCTACAAAAATCCGAAATAGAGCATGTGGAAAATCTGAAAAATCGCCTTTATCCATTGTACTGAGG
>CACERX010000051.1 GCA_902562015.1 uncultured SAR324 cluster bacterium | reverse complement strand
GTGGCATTGCTTTAAGCATTAATTCAGGTAATTACATATGGAAGTCAGAAGCGGCCAATTTTTGGGGAATGGAATTTAATAATGTAAAAGAGGAAAAATTTACTGCAACTGAAATATTGATAGGGACAGAATATTCTGGTTGGAGTGATACGTCTTTGATCATTGAGTCTGGAGTTAAACATTTTAACGACTTTGACTCTCGACTGGAGGCTGAGCCCGATTACCAACAGGAGGATAGAATCGCAACAACAGTTAATTTTATGCAGGATTATTACAACCAGACCTTACATCTGCAAATATTAGGTACAATGATTGGTGATTGGGGAGATGATGGAGGTTTGAATCGTGTGTCCCTGGAATATGATGTAATGGATGCATTCTCAATCAAGGGAGGTGTCATGATTTACCAGTCAGGTGACAGCTTATTTTTTCAAAGCTTGAATGATAATGATCGAATTTTTTTCGAGGCACGTTTTTCTTTTTGAAAAATTAGAATTTTTGAATATTCGCACATTTCTTTCAAATTCTTAAAAACTATTTTAGCTCAATTAGGTTAAACTTTAATTTAAATGTAATCTTAAGGAGCGCTTAAAATTACTCATTATTTAAGTTATTTTAGATAAACATTTTTAAAACCGTACTAAGTAAAAATATTTCTTCTATATACAAATATCTCCAATAAACTTGCGATTTAAGGTCTTTTAAAATAGATTGAATCGTGTTTTTAAAACCTACCAATGATTAATACTTATCGTCTAACAGTATTATGATACCAAGTTCTACAAAATATCTGATTATAGGTGCAGGAATTCATGGGCTCAGTACTGCATACCATTTAGCACTGGAATTGAAAAAACGTGGACATGGCAGTGGGAAAGATATACTAGTAATTGATAAATCTGGAATAGGTGCAGGTGCATCCGGAATTGCATGTGGTGTTGTACGCAACAACTATTTCCAGCCTGCAATGCGAGAACTGATGGCACATAGTGTTGAAGTTTGGGAAAGTGATCCAAAAGCTTATAGCTACCATCCAGTAGGCTATATGCAGATCAGTCCAGAAGTGATGCACTCTGATGTTGCCAGCATTTACGAGCAGCAGAAGGCTATCGACTATCCTTCAGAGTTTGTAGAAGGCAGTGAGGATTCAATGTCCTATATGCAAGGAATTTTTAATGACTGGCAGGCAAAGGGCATCACTTCTGTTTTACATGAGAAGAAGGGTGGCTACTCCAATAATATGAAGTGTATGCAGGGTCTGGCAGCCAAGGCAGAAAGTGAGGAAGTATCTATCTTAGGTAATGTTGAGGTAACTGGGGTACAATTTTCAGGAAAATCTATATCTGCTGTTGAAACAAACCGGGGCAACATACAAACGGACTATGTGATAGTTGGAGCAGGGCCTTGGGTAAACACATTCTGGAAAATGATTGATTTACCTTCGAAGATCAATGTAAAGGATGGAGACAATATTCACGAAGGAGTTCAGATGTGGCGTTATTACTGCCTTCAGGAAGGGACACTTGGTGTTGATCCAAAGATGCTCAAAACTAATAATGGAGAAATGCCTCCTGTGATTCATTTAGACACTGACTCACCACTATACTCTGACACGGATGGCAGACTAATAACAGACAAAATGTGGGGTATATATTACAAACCTGATTTCAGTTTCGACGGTGTTCAGGGTGGTGCTGCACCTTATGATGTTAATGGAGCAGACGAAAACTTTAGTGTGGATCCATATGGAACAGAATCCTCTGACTTTGTTGTTGGCAAAGATTTCATTGACATGTGGTGTGCAGCTCTTGCATTCTGCCAGAAACGATTTGAGGATACTAGGCACCTTTACCGCAATGAGCACGCCTCTGGAGGGCTAGGAGCACTGGCCCCTGACAGTTTCCCGGTATTCGACGTTTATCGAGAAAATTGCTACATAATTGCAGACTCCAATCATGGATACAAGATGCTGGGAGTAGGAAAGCTTGTAGCTTCAGAAATCATTGGGGATTCAAGCGAACTGCTAGAACCGTTTCGCTTCTCCAGGTTTGAAGAAGGGAAATTGCATCCTGTTTCAAATAGTCCTTTTCCATGGAGTTAAACTTTAGCTTCATCGTGCAAAATTTAATAAAGTTTGAAAACAATTTATGCAGGCAGATTCAGTAGAAATAAATACCTCGACTGAAAATGTTCGGTTTCAAATTCAAAACTACTTTATCGGCTGGCAATGTCGTGTCCGAGAATTATCATTGCGAAGTGAGGGAGGACGACCTAATGGAGGAATGAGGCCACAAATTGCTTTAAATAATGGTGAAGTACTTTTTCCTGCGGCAACACTGTTGATTATACCTGAATATACCGATCAAACTATCAGACAGTTACGTTTTTTGGGTCTAAAAACGCAGGATCCAAAGGAACGATACACCAAAGCCCTGCAACTGCTTTCAGCTAAGTTTTATCAAAATTCGGAAGATTTCAGCGGGTCAATGTCAGGAATTTTTCCCCAATCTTCTAAGGAGGTGGAAAAACTTGATAAAAATCGGTACTGCGTTACGACTTTCGACTACCAGCAACAAACCTTCAAAATACCCTGCCACGTTTGCAAAGCATCAAAAAATGAATCAGTTTATGAATTCACTTATTGGCACAACTACCTTTTCAATCCAAATTTATCACCCGAGGTAAAAGTACTTCATTTTAAGCCGGACTGGTCTGAATCTTTTTCTGAACCAACGCCTATTTAAGGTACATTTTTTTTACTTACAGTCTCAGTTCAGAATTTTCCGTAGCTATCTTCAAGAATCACCATAGGGTGGCGCTGTGACATCTGGAACTTAATTAAAAGTTCGCGTGCGATCATATCTCTGTCCTGCTGATTGTCTGGAAGATTAATGTCTTCAGGGACTGTAACCCAGCCGTTAATATTTCTGTCAAATACTGCAGGACGGTCCTCCTCATATCCCATATGTACATCCTCCAACCAGTTCAAATCATTCCATTGCATGACTTCAAGGTACTTTTTAAGAAATGGAGTCAACCGATCATAATCAGGCACAAGGTTTACATCGTAGCGATAGCCAATATGCTGACCTATCTCTTTTTCGCGCTCAGTCCCCAAGTCCTCCGGAATAAGTTCGTCTTTTTTACTCATGTCTTTAAAATCAAATTTGAGTTATGGAATAATTTTTTTCCCTATTTTGACAAAAAGGGTAATTTTAAATTTAATAACGATGCATGTCAGGTCTGCCAACAGTATGCTGCGAGCCAGCCAGTGGTACTTGAGCTAGTGCTGACGCTTCCATAGTCAGTGCAGCAAGATCCTCAGGTTCAAGTGAATGAACATTTGTTTTACCACAGGCTCTTGCCATCATTTGACATTCAATTGCAAGGCAATGTAGAAAGTTGTATACACGTTCTGCAGCCTTATCAGGATCGAGTCTCTTACGCAGCTCAGGATCCTGCGTTGCAACTCCTACAGGACAACGTCCAGTGTGACAATGATAGCAATATCCTGCTTCTACACCCATTTCTTTTTCGTAGTCTGCTTCAGGAATATCTTTATTGCAGTTTAAAGCCATCATTGCGGAATGACCTATTGCCACTGCATCTGCCCCAAGAGCAAGCGCTTTAGCTACATCTGCACCATTTCGGATTCCACCTGCATAAACTAAGGAGATCTCCCCAGTTTTACCTAAATCATCAAATGCCTTTCGAGCCTGAGTGATTGCTGCAATACCCGGTACACCTGTTTCTTCTGTAGCCAGATGTGGTCCTGCCCCCGTTCCACCTTCCATTCCATCGATATAAATGCTGTCAGGATTTGTTTTCAATGCCATACGTACATCATCATATACACGTGCTGCTCCAAGCTTAAGTTGAATTGGAATCTGGTGATCGGTAGCCTCACGAATTTCCTGGATCTTTAGTGCAAGATCATCAGGACCAAGCCAGTCTGGATGACGTGCTGGTGACCTTTGATCAATACCAGCAGGTAATGAACGCATTTCTGCGACCTGGTCGGTTACTTTCTGCCCCATCAAGTGTCCTCCCAATCCTACTTTACATCCTTGCCCAATAAAAAATTCACATGCATCAGCAAGACGCAAGTGATGAGGATTGAAGCCGTAACGCGACTGAATACACTGATACAGCCATTTGGATGAATATCGACGCTCATCTGGAATCATTCCTCCTTCTCCGGAACATGTTGCGGTGCCTGCCATAGTAGCGCCCCGAGCCAGTGCCGTTTTTGCTTCATAACTCAATGCTCCAAAGCTCATGCCTGTAATATAGATAGGAATATCCAGCTCAAGCGGTCGTTTTGCCTTTGGCCCAATTATAGTTTTAGTCAAACATTTTTCACGATATCCCTCTATCACAAATCTTGTCAACGTACCTGGCAAAAAGGTCAGATCATCCCAAGTAGGGATATTTTTGAAAAGGGAAAAGCCGCGCATTCTGTATCTTCCCAATTCAGCTTTGATGTGAATGTCGTCAATTACCTCGGGTTTAAATATAAAACTCTTTCCAAGGTGAGATTTACTTCTTGTCATAATAATTTCTCAATAAAATGAGCTTCAGAGCACAATTTTTTTCTCCGTCGGCTCAAGGTTATCGTAATTCCACAGCTGCTTGCCAGCTACAATTTTCTGCAAATTTTCAGCTCCATTTGGGGCTTTGAGTCCATATAATGTCAGTTTGTTTTCTATCCAAGATGCTTCAAGTTGAGTCATTTCTCCAAGCACTGCATCTACGCCCAATGAATTTATATTTCCACCAACGTATATTGTTCCATCATACATTGAATCACCTAAATTAGGTCCAGCATCTCCAAGGATAATCATACGACCGCGCTGCATCATGAAACCAGAGAGGGTTCCCGTACGTCCACCAACAATAATTGTACCGCCTTTCATATCAATTCCAGTACGTGAACCAACATCACCTTTACAAACCAAATCACCACCGCGAATTGCTGCTCCGAAGGTTGAACCAGCATTCTTTTCTACAACAATTGTTCCTGCCATCATATTTTCAGCAAATGACCAACCTACTCGCCCAGAAATGCGAATATTTGGTCCGTCTATCAATCCACAGCCAAAGTACCCAAGACTGCCTTCAATGTCCAATCGAAGACGGTTAAGTATACCTACTACAAGTGAGTGCTTGGCCATGGGATTTTGCATTACTATATGTCCATGTCCCTCTTTCATCAGCTCACGTATTTTCAAATTGATTCCCTGAATTCCCATTCCTTTGGCATCAAATTCAGCTTTTTTGTTGAAATCAACTTCATAGCCATTGTAGGGATAAAAATAGTTTTCTCCTTCTTCTGGTGAAAAGAATACCTGCTGAGTCCTTCCACTCAGCTGTTCAGTGTGGAGACCAGAATCAAATGATTTATTTAACTTTGCCATACTCTCACTTCTCCTTCATATGGGTCAAAAGTATCAATTTCATGTGGGAAAATACTTCGAATTGCTACTTCTTCAGATGCAAGTGCCACAAAGTCCTCAGATTCATAAAGCACCATAGGTTTAGCTGCCATCAAATCTTTTGCCATGCCTAGCTTGTCTGAAGTAGCAACAACATAAGTGAATACTCCATCCAACTCTTCCAGTGAATCTTGCATGGCAATTTCTAGCTCATAACCTCGATCCATTTTGTCTGCAAGATAAACAGCAATAAGTTCTGAATCACAGTTTGACATAAACCTGTGACCACGATGTTCAAGAGTCCTGCGCCAATTCCAATAGTTGGTTAATTGCCCATTATGAACCACAGATACATCATTAAAAGGATATGCCCAATAAGGATGTGCTGAACGGATGTCTACATCTGATTCGGTGGCCATTCGGGTATGGCCTATAGCATGGGTGCCGTTAAAGGAGCCAAGGCTGTACTGACCTGACACAACATCTGCATCACCGAGATCTTTGATCAGTTCTAGTCCTTCTCCTAAAGACATGATTTCTACACCCTCAATATCTTCCAAGTAATCTGCAGTACGTCGCATATCACCATCGAAACTGAAAGTATAACGGAATGCATATTCAGTTGCTTCTTCCTCATTTTTTACATTCACACCCATCTCATCAAGACGAGAGTTAACTAATGCTCGTCGATCCTTGATCTGCTGATGAATATCAAAGCCTTTACTAAGATCTTCCTGCTCCGCAACTTTGAAACGCATTACGTAATAATTTTCCTCAGGGACACCATACATGGCAAACCCAGTTGAATCTGGTCCCCTGTGTTTTAAGGAGCGAAGCATTGAAGTCATTTCGCTACCAATATTCCCCGGGGCACCGCGTCTGATTATTCCTGCAATTCCGCACATAAAGCTTTCTCCTTTTCTCTTGTTTCGGGCATTAAGGGATAATTTTCAAGTAGAATTTTCTTGATATTAATGAGTCCTCAATATCTCCTGAATACCAACTGTGTTAAGGCAGGCAATCCATATAAGTTTCCACGTCCCACTCTGTTACAGTGTGCATGAACCTTTCCCACTCATCGTTCTTGTACCAGTGAAAAATTTTGTACATATCACCAGGCATTGAAGATTTGATAACTTCGTCGTTGGCCAGCCGGTCAAGTGCTTCTCCTAATGACATTGGCAATTTCTTAACCTGTTTACCTTCTTCCATTGCTTGGTAAATGTTCCTGTTTTCTGGTTCACCTGGATCAATATTATTATCAATTCCGTCCTCAAATGCCTTAAGGAGAGCTGAACCAAGCAGGTAAGGATTGTTCATTGAATCAACAGAACGATACTCAAAGCGGCCCGGAGCAGAAATACGGAGTCCTGTAGTTCTATTCTGATAACCCCAATCAGCAAATACCGGAGCCCAGAAACCTGTGTCCCAGAGCCTTCTGTATGAATTGACAGTTGAGCTGCCAATAGCGGTAAGTGCCCCAAGGTGCTTAACAATTCCTCCTACGCACTGAAGACCAACCTTGCCCGGCATTTGTGGATCGCTTGTATCCGGCATGAAAGTATTCTCTCCTTCGCTGCGGTAAGTAAACACGTCATCCATTCCCGGAAGGACGTCGTTGTGGAGTTTGTTGACACTTTCACTTCCACCTTTCCAGAGAGAAACATTGGTATGACATCCGGAAGCAGAAACACCCATGAAGGGCTTGGTCATGAAGCAGGCAATCAGGTTGTTCTCTCTCGCTACCTGGGCGCAAATCTGCCTGTAGGTAGAAAGCCTGTCTGAATTACGCACTACATCATCAAAAGTCCAGTTCAACTCAAGCTGACCGGGAGCATCTTCGTGATCACCCTGAATCATGTCCAGTCCCATTGCATGACAGTACTCAATTACCTTCAGGAATACCGGTCTCAAAGACTCAAATTGATCTATATGGTAGCAATATGGTTCTGAAAAACCACCATCGGGTTTTCCATCTTCTCCTCTTTTGAGCCACATCATTTCTGGCTCAGTACCCACACGGAAATCCATTTTGTACTTATCCTTAAATTCATTATGGAATCGCTTTAGATTTCCTCTGCAGTCAGAAGTCAACGCCGCTCCAGGATTTTCTCGCTCTTCACGATTCCTGAAGCAAACACAGAAGACACGTGCTACACGTTTGTCCCAGGGAAGCTGACAAAAAGTTTCCGGATCAGGAATGCCCACCAATTCCATTGCTTCCGGACCATATCCAATATAATCCCCATGCCTGTCTGTGAAAAGGTTTGC
>CACERX010000050.1 GCA_902562015.1 uncultured SAR324 cluster bacterium | reverse complement strand
GCCAAAGCATTTTACCTTATTGCCGCAGGATGTATTGCATTTATGCTTTCTGCATATATTTTTGCTTTCAATTAATTTCTTCAAATTTTGAATTTTACAGAAAATACTTTTTAACTTGATTTCAAATTAAGTTCTTATACTGAAAATTTTAATATGATTGAATATTTCGTAGCCAGTGCGTCATCATTTTCCGGAGATATTGATGACCTGTTCGATTTGATTACCTGGATAATAGGTGTAGCTTTTTTTTTGACCCTCGGTACATTTATATATTTTATGATCCGTTTCCGCAGGAGAAAGGGAGTTAGAGCTGAATATATCACTGGTGAGAAGCATGATGAAAAGAAATGGACCCATTATCCACACTATACAGTAATTGCACTGGATGTTGTTATTATTGCCTTTAACATCATTGTTTGGGTACACATAAAACAGACTCTTCCGCCAAGTGACAATCTCATACGGGTCACCGGCCAGCAATGGAGCTGGTCTTTCACTGATGCCGGGCCAGATGGTATCCTTGATACTGCAGATGATATTGCCACTGTTAACGACTTACATGTAAAAATTGATGAAACATATCATTTTGAATTACAATCCCGTGATGTAATTCACAATTTTTCAGTACCAGTCTTTAGATTGAGACAGGATGCAATGCCAGGTAGAACTATCAAAGGCTGGTTTAAACCTACTAAAACAGGATCTTATGATATTCAATGTGCTGAAATGTGCGGCTATGGACACGGTATAATGGGAGCAGCAATTACAGTGCATACAAAGGAAAGCTATAAAGAAACCATAGCTCAGATTAATAACGGAACATACGAAAGTCACTACCAGAAGCGCAAAACTTCAAAGACACCTCTGTCTTCTGATACTGCGCAGACTGAAAAAGAAAGTTCCTTTGCAAGGCTTTTAGCCAAAGTATTCTAATATCTTTAAATTAACATAAAGGAGAAAATGAGCGAAGCAGCTACCGCAGTCCAGACTGATACTCATCAGGAACATCATGAAGAACTGAGCTTTCTTTATAAATACATTCTACCTGTAGATCATAAAATGATCGCTATGCAGTACATGTTCACAGGATTGATCATGGCTGTTATAGGAGGGTTTTTCTCATATGTATTCCGTATGCAACTCGCATTTCCAGGAGAATCTGTTCCTCTGTACGGTATAGTAGGACCCGGTGAATATAACATGATGGTAACAAATCATGGCACTATCATGATTTTCTGGGTAGCGATGCCAGTATTGATTGCAGCGTTCGGTAATTATCTAATACCCCTGATGTGCGGATGTGATGATATGGTCTTCCCACGTTTAAACCGATTGTCATATCAAATATTCTTGGTTAGTGCTCTCGTTTTAATCTTCTCATTTTTCGTAAAAGGAGGCGGTTTTGGAGGAGCATGGACAGCATATCCACCGCTTTCTTCGGTACCTGAATACAATCTGACAGACTGGGGCGCATCTCTATGGATATTGGCAGTAGCTCTGGAGTTCGTTTCTTTTCTCTTAGGTGGAATAAATTTTGTTACAACAGCAATGAATGCCCGTGCTCCAGGAATGAAAATGTTAGATATTCCGATAGTAGTATGGTTTTTAGTAATTGCGGTAATTTTATTCATGGCCTCTGTAGGTCCTCTGATCGCTGGGGCAGTAATGCTGTTCATGGACCAAAGGATAGGTACAACTTTTTTCCTTCCATCTGGGGGTGGTGATCCTCTTCTATGGGAACATCTTTTTTGGTTTTTTGGACACCCTGAAGTATATGTTGTACTGCTTCCTACAATGGGAATAGTTGCAGAAATCATAACTGTATTTTCCAGAAAAAAATTATTTGGGTACCGAACAATTCTATATACGGCCTTCGCCACTGGTGGACTATCCTTCGTGGTTTGGGCACACCATCAGTTTGTTGCAGGAATAGATCCCCGTATGGCTAATGTTTTCGTAGTCACAACACTTTTGATATCGATACCTATTGCTGAAATGCTCTTTAGCTATATTGCGACCCTTTATGGGGGTTCTATTGAGTACAAAACACCTATGCTATGGGCCCTTAGCTTTTTGTTCGCCTTCCTTATCGGAGGAGTTACTGGAATATATCTGGGAGCCAGTGCACTTGATGTTTATTTTCATGATTCATATTTTGTACTAGCTCATTTTCATTACACATTCTTTCCAATTACTATAATAGGAATGTTTGCAGCCATAACTTACTGGTTCCCGAAAATGTTTGGCAGAATGATGAATGAAACTTTAGGCAAAATTCACTTCTGGGGAACCTTCATACCCTTTAACTGTATTTTCCTGCCCCTTTTCTTCCTAGGACTTGCAGGACAACACAGAAGAATATATAACTTCAGTCATTATCCGGACTTGGCAACTGAAAATATGCAGGATGTAAGAGTTTTTGCTACCACAAGTTTAGTTGTTATGTTGCTTTTCCAAGCGATATTCTTATACAACTTTTTCTACAGTATTTTTAAAGGTAAAAAGGCTCCGGAAAATCCATGGAAAGCCAACACTCTTGAATGGACAGTACCTTCTCCCCCACCACATGGGAATTTCAAGGAACTGCCTACTGTTTATCGAGGAGCCTATGAGTATAGTGTCCCTGGACGTGATTCAGATTACTGGCCGCAGAACATGCCGCCTGAAAAAAGCTGAATTTTCAGATTTAATGTTGATTACTAAACTTAAATTAAAAAATTAATTATGTCTAATAGAGGACCTGTTGCAACACACCGTTCTTCAACTGGAATTCCTACAGGTAGACTAGCTGTTTGGTGGGTGGTAGCATCAGAGATATTTATATTTGGAGGACTGATAGCCTGTTTCGTTTTATTTAAATTAAATGGGACTCCAGGTTTTGAAGATGCATCTAAAACCAGTGTTGCTGCAGGAGCATTCAACACTTTTGTGTTACTTACTTCAAGTTTAACTGTAGTGTTGGCACATGCAGCTATTGAAAAAGGTGAACGTCAAAAAGCTTTCAATTACATCTGGTGTACTTTTGGAGGAGGAATTGTTTTCCTTATTGTGAAGACTTTCGAATACTCAGGAAAGATTATTAGTGGGAACACAATAACAGAAAATCTGTTTTGGTCTTTCTATTACACAATGACAGGACTGCATGCATTGCACGTAATAGGAGGAATGGTCATAATGGCATTAATTTCATTTGATATTCTTAAAGGTTACAATTTTCAAAGAGTAGAATTGATAGGTATTTACTGGCATTTCGTTGATCTGGTATGGATTTTCTTATTTCCTCTCTTTTATATAGCAAATTTTTAATTAATTCTAAAGGTTAGAAAATTAATATGAGTGGCACACATGCACACCCTAACTATATAAAAATTTGGATTTGGCTAGTAATACTCCTTGTGATCAGCACAGTAGGTCCAATGCTGGAAATCCCAATTATAACCCTAATTACAGCATTTGGGATTGCAGTCGTAAAAGCTTATATGGTTGCAGCAAATTTTATGCACCTTAAATTTGAAAAACACATTGTGTGGTTTATGATGATAATGTCATTAATTCTTCTTGGTGTTTTCTTCTTTGGTGTGGCACCAGATGTGATGCAGACTGAAGGAGATCAATGGATTGACTGTGTCGAAGATAAATCTTGTGTGGAGCTGCGCCTATGAAGAATCGACCATCAAGTCAAACTGTACTTTTTTCTACTGCAGAAACTGCAGTTTCCGGTCAACCTGGACTTACTAAGACTCCAATCTCAAGCGGGGTTATTGGTATCCTCATATTTATGGTCACTGAAGCTATGTTTTTTGCTGGCCTGATCAGCGCCTACATGGTCATAAGGGCTGGGATTGAAGAGTGGCCTCCCTGGGGGCAGCCCAGGCTACCCGTGCTGGCTACAGCATTTAATACAATTTGTCTGCTAGCAAGTGGTTTTATAATGGCTCACTCACGTGCATGTTTCAAAAAAAACAATTTTCCCTTGGGAAGAAAGTGGCTCGGAATTTCTATTTTATTAGGTACCTTCTTCTTGGTATTTCAAGGTTATGAATGGATTCAGCTTCTTAAATTCGGATTTACTTTATCTTCAAGCGTTTATGGAGGCTTGTTCTATCTGCTTATTGGGGCACATGGTTTCCATGTGATGGGAGCACTGGCTATTCTTATTTATGTATGGTACCGAATGAAGAATCCAGTAAATCCCATAAGTCCTGAAGGTCTTTACCCTTTCCAGATTTTTTGGTACTTCGTAGTTTGCGTTTGGCCTATTCTATACATTTTGGTTTATTTGTCATGAATCAAAACAAAACATTAATTGATTGATGTTCATGTCCAAGAACTATTCAACCCTAGTACTTAAGATATCACTTGTTTTAAGCATTTTTCATTTGCCTGGTACTGCATTCTCATGTGCTGTATGTTTCTCAGGTACGGAAGAATCATTGCAGGCATATTATCTCACCACGGCTTTACTCACTTTGCTCCCTGTGTTAATGGTTGCATCCATTGGATATTGGATTTATCGCAAACACAAAGAGAACTGAAGAAAACAAAATTTCATACTTATTTAATCTAACTTCTCCGCATATGCAGTTGCATAGATGCGAAACCTTTCTAATATAAATTTTCACTTGAAAATTGTTGCTACTCAAAAATTTCATGAGTGGTACAGAATAAGATAAATCATCACACCTGTAACTGAAACATATAACCACAGAGGCAAAGTTATCTTAGCTATTTTAGGGTGCTTTGCAAAATTACCTGTTGCTGCAAAATAAACGGTTGTTAATATCATTGGCAGTACTACTGCGGATAGAATAATATGTGATATCAGTATAAAAAAATAGAAAACTCGCATTAATCCCTCTCCTTCGTACAATGTATCACCTTGGAAAGTATGATAAATTAGGTAACTTACCAAGAATAAAAAAGAGAAAGTCAAAGCGCTCAACATAAACTTCAGGTGTAGTTCTCGTTTCCTTTTTCTAATTGCCTGATATCCTGCCAAAAGACAAAATGCACTGAGAGAATTAAAAATTGCATTAGCTTTGGGAAGATAACTGATAAAAGATAAGTTGGAAACTGTAACTGGTTCCTTAAAGTATATTAACCAGATAAGAAACAAAAGAATTCCTACTGAAACTACAATTATAGATGTAACGGCTGTTCTGATAGAAACTGATCTTATCACACTTATTTCTTTATCTGATGATTTCCAGCAAATGCAAAAAACATTAATCCTGTAAGAGTAGCAGCAATTGCTGTATGTAAAGCTGATATTGGTACAGGCACTCGGAGAACAGAATTTAATACTCCCACAATAATTTCCAGCAAAATTAAACCGACTATAAAATTATTTATAATTTTAAATCCAAATCTATTCCTCAGCCAGACCCAGGACATAATTACAAGGGCCATGCCTCCGAAAACTGCAATAAATCGGTGCAACATATGAATCCATTCATTCCTGAATTCTGGCAGGAAACGCCCTTGATACTCTTCCGGAGCAGGCTGTAATATATTCCCTGTAATTCCGGTCAGTTTTGAAATATCAGTTCCGCTCATTCCGAATGAAAAATAGCTCCCTTCATGGCATCCTGGAAATGCCTCACAGTATAAACCTGAATAAGTGGTGCTGTTATAACCACCTGAAGCAATGATTAAAAAAAGTAGAGCTATCATCAACCCCACCCGTAAACGCATACCTTGCTCTGCCTGAAATACTTTGATAACGGAGTCTGCCACTCCAGAATTTTCAATTCTATTTAAACTGAAAGATATACGTGCAAGATAGACCAGCACACCAAACAAGAGGTTCCCTCCGATTAAATGGAGTGTAACAATTGGAGGCCATAGGGTCATAGTTACTGTCAAAGCCCCTATAAGACCCTGAATACATACTAAAACTAGGCTAAATAACGCAAGTCCGCGAATGTGGAAATTTGAGCGTTTTCTGAAAGAAACAATTGCAATTGTGATGATTAATAATCCCAGGAGTGCCGCCACAAATCTATGGCCTGTTTCTAAAGCAATTTCATATCCGGCTGGAGGAACTAGCTGACCATAACAAAGTGGCCAGTCCGGACAAGAGAGTCCTGCATTCTTCAAACGTACAAATGCTCCGAAAGGAATCAGTGGCCAGGTGAGAAGCGCAGCGGCAAAGCATAACCATTTCAAAATCATTTGTATTTGTAGTTTTTAAAAAATTAATTAGTAGTTACTTATTATTGCAATCTTGTTATTCAAACTCAAGATTCCTGAGTATCTGTAAGACGATAAAATACATTCCTACCTCTAAAATATTTAATTAAGCTCTAATTACCTTAATGACTAGTCTTAAAAACCTAATTTCTAACATAACCATTTTTCGCTCAAGATAATTCCTAAATAACCGATAAATAAATCAGAAGAATAAGTTCGGCATGAGAACAGTTATCATCTGTTAGATGACACAAAATTAATGCCGCTCAAAACAACAATTTGAAGGGGGGAAAATGTACTTGCCAAATATTGATACGAAACTTCTAAAAAGAGTTCAGTCTAAAGAATTTGAAAATTCTGTCGACCAAGCTGTGAGGTCATTCATGTATGATCTTGACTTCATGCTATTGGAAGAACAGCACTTAGCAACTGACCGTAATTATTCCTGCATTCAGCCTAACACAGCAATAGGATGGGTTGAACCTGTTTGAACCAGAGCGAAAATCATGCAGTCAAAGATAGTGAACTATTTTCATTTTTGACTGAGCGAGACGGGGCAGGAATGACACAGTCTGGCAGGAGGATCTCAAAAACTACTCCTCGATTATCAAGAAGATTACACCCTCGTATTGTTCCTCCGTGTGCTTCAATAAGCTGCTTACCTATCGAAAGTCCCAAACCAGTTCCTTTTTCCTTTCCTTCAGTCTGAAAAGACTGGAATAAATTAGTTATGATTGAAGAGGGGATTGGACTTCCATTATCAACAACCTGTATTTTAAGTACTTTCATATCCTGTGGAATAAAACGCACCTCTATCTGGGCAGGTCTTCCATCATTCGTATCCGGAGTATCCTGAAATTTTTCCCAAGCGTTTTTTACTAAATTAACAATCACACGTACGATTTTACGTCCGTCAAAACGAAGTAAAAAAGCAGGCTGACCAGCAGGAACACGATAATGCAGGGGAAAGTCTTCGATAAAACCAAGCTGGGATTCAATTTGCTCCTGAAATTCATCCAGTTGATATATTTCCGAGCGAACTTCCATTTTTCCGGACGCAAAGTCAAGTATTTCTGTTGTAAGGCCGGTTACATTGCTTGAAGAATTTTTTATTCTACGGATATATGTGACGGCTTGAACAACATCCATAGCTTTAATTCTGTCTTTGTCCAAGATTTTAAGCAACAATGTAGCAAAGCTGGAAATTGATCCATTAGCATTCCGAATGTCATGCCCAAATTCTGCAACCGTATTACCAAGGTCAATCAGGCGCCTCTCTTTATCTTTTGCAGCTTGAAGGTCTAATACTGTCTTCTCCAACTTCTGTTTTGAGTCTTCAAGTTCCTCAACATTTTGAGCAAGTTCTTCCTGCATTGATTGAAACCTTGTCCACAGATCTTCAAGGACTGCCATACGCTGGCCGATCATAGTCTGGTTGTTTGAATTATCTGATGTGTATAATTCACCTGAATCATTTTCTCTCCTGAATTTAACAAAGTGCCTGCAAAGAACATCGACCTGATCAGTTATTCTACGAGTTTGTTTGTAAACTAGTATCGCTACAATCAACAGAGCAATGCTTCCACTGATTAACATTCTTATCCAAAATATCTTCTTTTCAAATACAGAAATGTCCTGAGATACTATTA
>CACERX010000049.1 GCA_902562015.1 uncultured SAR324 cluster bacterium | reverse complement strand
AGCTGTTTAAATGTAAAACATGTTTCATTATCCCAGGAAGCACCATTGTCACCAGATCTAAAGATCTTTCCAGATTGCCCAACAGCAAAGAATACTTCTGCATCTGAGGCGGGAAGTATTGCAGAAGATTTTAGCTCGTGTGAATGAATATAATCACTTGTAAAAGTATTTCCTAAAGCATCTCTTGCACGTGTTGTTACCCAAACTTTATATGAAGTGCTTGATGAGAGGTTGTCAGTTGGATTGAGTGTATATTCTATATTCTGATAGCTGCCCGATGCAGGAGTAGTTGGTTCTGAAGTCATTGTAACACAGCTGCAGCTAGAGCTGGGACTACAGGTACTAATGTCATCAGAAGATAGATTCACAGATCCTGCACAGTTTGAGCCGGATGTGGTAGTATCGATATAATTGGGCTCCATTATATAATCGAAATTCACTTTGATATTACTTTCAATTGGCATACACATGCCGTTAGTAGTAGTTACTTCTTCTCCATCGTGAACTAATTCGACGAAATTTACATACGGAGCTTTTGTATCAGCAATAAAGTAAGGGGAGTACCTAGTTGCATAGCCATCATTGCCTTTGAAATCTTTATATGTATTGTAAGGCAGAGCAAATCTAATGTTATAACTACCAGACTGGCCACTGCCACCAGTAGTATTGTCAATTGGAGTAAATGTCCCCGACCAGGTTGTGTTGTCACTGTCGGTAATGTTCATTGTTGAGAGATTCACATATGATGGGACTGTGATATCTGATGTGGTAAAGCCATAAATCCCAATGTCAGGTTCCAGATCAGTGAATGTCACAGTTAGCGTTCCGTTGTCACCGGGCCTGAAACCATGTTTATTATTACAGTTGCTGTGGTAATTGCCACAAGTAAAGTTATCTGAATGATTATGAGTTATAGTCAAAACTGCACGAGGACGATATGTCTCAACATCAAAGACAGATGTTACATTATCAACGCCTTGATTCCCGACCTGGTCGTACCAAGTATTTTTCACAGTAATCGTGTTGACCGGAAATTCAACATCATCAGGTGGTGTGTAGGTTGCTGTCCAGGTGGTGTTATTGCAATCGCTGCCGCTGAATCTTCCGTTGGTGATTGTACTTGAAGTACCAGTCGCATTATCAAGATCTAAGTCAGTGGCGTCGAAATTTAGAGTTGCTGTACTAGAACCACTCGCATTATCATCAGAAGTACAATCATTAACATCATTGTTACTCTCATTTTTATTTACGTTACCCCCCCAATATTTGTTGACGGGTTCAGGGAAAGTAACTGTTACAGTTGCACTTTGACCATACAAGATTAATGCATCGTTGGCACTACCATTAGTTTGGATAGTTATGGTGGTTGACCCATTTGCGGAGGGAGGAATATCGTCAATCATATAGTTAGGACTTGTGGCTGCGGTACCGGTATTATTGTCAAGGTCCTTCCAATTTGTTCCCAGCGTAAAGGTGTTGGTCCAATCCTCCGTAGTGGGGAAGGTCGGCACAAATATACCCACCCAGGTTTTGTTGTCGCTTTGCAATGTCATTGTAGAGAGTGTCCCAGACGTACGACCCTGGCCAGGCCCTCTATCTATGTTAGGGATCGTAATGTCGGCATTAGAGAACTCCATAACCGGCTCAGAAAACTCAAGATATAACGTCATATTATCACCAAATTTGAGATGTCTATCATCCATATAGAACTGGGCTGTAGGTCTCCTAGTGTCAACCAAAAAATTTGCAGTTTGGGCTGCAGGACCCTCATTCCCGGCAAGGTCGGTGTAAGTTCCATCTCTCAGTTCTAACTGATTTGTATCATCTTCGATATCATCTTCCGGAGTGAAGGTTGATGTCCAGGTTTCGTTATCGCTGGTGGACAGTGTTGAGAGATCGCCAACAGCAGTCGAAGCTCCATTACTCAGGAGTCCGTTTGGAACCGTGATATCCCCATTGGTTAATCCTTCAACACCACACGAACTATCATCAGGGGAGATCGGCTCTGAAAATTCAAGAGTTACTAACGGTCTGTCACCTATCCTGACCTCTATATCATCCATAGTGAAGGAACTAACTGCGGGTGGTATGGTGTCCACCTTAAAGCTCTCGTTGTCAGGCACCGCTGAGTGCGAGATATTATCTGCTAGGTTATCGGCTTTATCAGTAATCACGGCACTATTCAAGGAAAAGGCGTTTTGATTGATGCTGATTCCGTCGTCATCATTTTCTCCTGATGCTAGTAAAGGCAAGATCCGGTAAGTAAAATTAAAATTAGCAGAAGTATGACCCGAACTATATGTACTATTATCACGCTCCGAGCTGCCCACAACAATGGGTAGTGTCGGAGAACCGCTTACTAATAGGACATCCTCACTGAAATACGCTCTAGTAGTGACCGTGGCATTAGGTTTCAAAAAATTATTCTGTATACATGATCCACTTATTATCCCTACGCTGCCTAAATTCGGAGGTATGGTGTCCACCTTGTAGTTAAAATCTGTACTCATCGCATTGTGATCGAGAATGGCAGTGTTGCCGGCCAAATCCTTGATGGTTCTGTTATCCGGGACGACAACGGCATCAGCACCGGTGCTGAGGCCGTCAGAGTCATTCTCTCCTGGTGTATATAGCGCCCCAATTGTATATCCAAACACCAGATCAACACTATTGCTGCCTGAGGTGAATGTCGCTGTACGGTTATCGCTGCCCATAATAAAGGTAAGTGACGGCGCCCCCCCATAGGAGTTGTCTACGACGACTGTCTCGGTGAAGCGAGCTGTCAAGGATACATTGTCATTGGGATTTAAAAAATTATACGCTGATATACCCTGTTGACCACTTACAAAGACACGACTCACCTCAGGCTCCTTGGTGTCAACTTCATAGTTTGCAGTTGTAGCCGCAGGTCCAGTATTACCAGCAAGATCGGTATAACCATTACCCAAAGTAAGCACGCTTGTATTATCTTCGATATTGTCGGTCGGTATGAAGATTCCTGTCCAGCTTACGTTATCGTCGGTGGCCAATGTTGAGAGTGTGCCAGTATCAGTAGAAGTTCCAGTAACGTCTGGAATATCGATGTCTGAATTGTTGAATCCTATAGCACACGAATCAGTGACAGGACAAATCTGCTCTGAGAAAATAAGAGTTACCGTTGCATTATCTCCAATCTTGAGTGCTGTATCTGACATGGTGAAGTTATCCACCGAAGGTGCGGTGGTATCGACCTTGTAGCTAGAGTTGTCAGTAAGTGCATTAATAGTGACATCAGAGGCTATGTTACCCGCCAAATCAGTGATAGTACCAATAATGTTATTTTGATCTATGCTTATGCCATCTGTGTCATTATCTCCCGCCTGAATTTGGTACTGGAACGTCAAATTATCGCTATTGGTGCCTGCAGAATATGTTGCTGTCTTGTTATCACTACCCACTACAATTTTATATGTCAGAGAGGCACTTTCTTTTAAGACCGTCTCGCTGAAATTAGATTTCAAAGAAAGCACATCTCCAGCATTCAAAAAATTATTCTGCAAGCCCGTCGTTGTTGCGTTATCTATCCCAGTACTCACTTCACTCGGAGGTATAGTGTCCACCTTGTGGTCAGAATCTGTACTCATCCCTGCGTGTGTGATAATGGCACTGTTGCCCGCCAAATCCTTGATCGTGCTGCCGCTCGGCAAGACAATGGGATTAGAACCGGTGCTGAGACCGTCCGAGTCATTCTCTCCTGATGTTAAAAGATCATCGATAGTGTACCCGAAAACTTGCTGAGCATTACCGCTGCCTGATTTATACTGCGCTGAGCGGTTTTCGCTGCCCATAAGAAAGGTAAGTGAGAGACCACTACTGTTGTCCACGATGACCGTCTCGCTAAAGGTGACTGTAAACGATACATTGTCATTAGGATTCAAAAAATTATTCTGAATACCATCTTCATCGCTTATCGCAATGGTGTTCACAGTAGGCTCTCTTGTGTCAACTTCATAGTTTGAAGTTTGTTCCGTTGGGCCAGTATTACCAGCAAGATCTGTATAACTGGTTCCCAAAGTTAGCACGCTTGTATTATCTTCGATATCGTCGGTCGGTGTGAAGGTCCCTGTCCAGCTTTCGTTATCGGTGCTGGTCATCGTCGAAAGTGTACCAGTCGAAGTTCCATTATCCAGGGATGCAATTGTGATATCGGCATTGCTGAAGCCAGTAACCGCCTCTGAAAACGTTAGCGTTACAGTTGAGGTATCACCGACCTTTAATTCTGTATCAGACATAGTGAAGTTGTCCACCGTAGGTGCTATGGTGTCAATTTCATAGTTTGCAGTTGTAGCAGCAGGACCATTATTACCTGCAAGGTCGGTATAACTATTAATTGCCAGCGAAAGCGAGTTGGTAGCATCCTCGGTATTGGCCGTAGGCGTGAAGGTTCCTGTCCAGCTTTCGTTATCGGTGCTGCTCATTGTAGAGAGTGATCCAGATGCAGTTCCATTATCCAAGGATGCAATCGTGATATCGGCAGAACTGGAGAAGCCAATAACCGCCTCTGAGAAAGCGAGCGTTACAGTCGGGGTATCACCGATCTTGATCTCTGTATCAGACATAGTGAAGGAGCTCACCGAAGGTGTCGTAGTATCCACCTTGTATTCTGCGTTGTGTGTTACCGCGTCGTGCGTGAGAGAGGCAATATTTCCGGTTGAATCCTTGAGAGTAGTGTTAGTTGGGAGTTCAAGCGCATTTGCACTGATGCTGATACCATCGGTGTCATTCTCTCCGGCCTGAATCGTGTAAAGGAAAGTCAAATTATCACTATTGCTACCTGAAATATATGTCGTTGGCCGGTCTGTGCTGCCCACAACAATGGTGAGTACCGGAGGACCGCCTGTGTTATCAAGGATGACTGTCTCGGAGTAGTTGACTGTCATCGATACATTGTCTCCAGCATTCAAGAAATTATTCTGTTTACCTGACGAACTGGTTATTGCAACGCTGCTTATAGTAGGTCCCAGGGTATTGATCACAAAGTTTGCAGTTCGATTGTCTGTTGCCCCGATATTTCCGGCGAGGTCGGTGTATTTCTCTTTTTCCAGCTCAAGGTAGTTTGTATCATCCTCGGTATTAGCCACAGGCGTGAAGGTTCCTGTCCAGGTGATGTTATCGCTGCTCGTCATTGTCGAAAGTGTTCCGGACGCAGATCCATTATCCAGATTGGCAACATCGATATCGGCAGAACTGGAAAATTCAAGAACCGTGTCTGAGAAAACAAGCGTAACTGTCGCGGTCTCACCGACCGTGAGCTCTGTATCATCAAGAGTGAACGAGCTCACAGAAGGTGCTGTGGTATCCACCTTGTATTCTTCGTTGTGTGTTACCGCGTCGTGTTCAAGATTGGCATCGTTTCCGAACGCATCCCTGATTGTGCTGCTACCAGGACGGGCAACGGCATTTGCACCGATGCTGATACCGTCAGAGTCAGTTTCTAAGGCCTGGATTGTGTACTGGAACACCATCTGATTAGTACCGTTGTCTTCAGCATCATATATTGCCGTCTGGTTTGTGCTACCCACAACCAGCGTGAGAGTCGGAGTTCCACTTGCAACAAGAACTGACTCGCTGAAGGTTACTGTCACTGATACATTGTCTCCTGCATTTAATAAATTATTCTGTTTAACTGATGCACTGCTTATTACAACATTTGTTATCGTCGGTATGGTTGAGTCGATAATAACGCTGTTACTCGATTCACTAGAAAGGTTGCCTGCATAGTCAACTGCATATGCCTCGTAGGTACCGTTTATAAGTCCAGTAACCGGAAGGCTGGTGTTTGTAGAGGGGGTGCTTATAGTGACACTGTTCCAAAGGTTATCTGCAGCCCCTGTAATACTTGCAAGATTACTAACATCGACACTCTCTCTGATCAGGTAGACCGTGCCGTTCTCTGTACTCTGAACCACGGCGCTGTCGCTTGCGTTTAAATTTCCTGCGTTGAGAGTAACAGACGGTGTAGTAGTGTCGCCGGTTACCGTAAAGTTACTTGTAGCATCACTGGTATTGCTGGCAAGGTCCGTTTCCTTAACGTTGAACTGATAGGTGGTACCGTTTGCCACAGATGCAGTGTAGGTCCAGCTTGTACCTGATACTGTTGCATTTCCAAGTTCAGTAGTGCCGTTATATACAATCACAACTGATCCGGCTTCGTTGGTCCCGGAAAGAACAAGAGAAGTATCATCCGTGTAGTCTCCACTGGTCAGGGCACCAGTAATATTTCCAACATCATCGGTTACTGCAGTTAAGTTCGCTGTTGGTGCCGTGGAGTCTATAATAACGCTGTTTGTTGATGGGCTTGAGAGGTTCCCTGTAGGGTCTTCCGCATAGGCCTTGTAGGTACCGTCTGCGAGACCTGTGGCTGGCAGGTCGGTGTTGGTATCGACAAATATGATGTTGACACTGTTCCAAAGATTGTCCGCAGCTCCTTTGATATTGGCAGGAATACTTATTCCTAAAGTGGCCCTTACAAGATAGACAGTGCCAGTCTCTGTGCTTTGTACCACCGCATTTTCGGTATTTTTTATAATGGCAGCCCTGAGACTAACAGTTGGAGCTTTCCTGTCAGATGAGACATCTGTACCAAATTCCTCTCTATTGGTAGAGTAAGTATCAGCTTCACAACCTAATGCAAAGAGTAACAAAACAAATATAAAGACTTTTAATTTATTTTTTATCACCATCACTAAAAACTTAAACCTAAACCATACATGGTTTGACTGCCTGACATTGAATAACTTCCTTCAAGGCCAAGGACTGAAGAATCAGTTGATCCAAGACCTGAATATTTAATATTACTTACTCTATAACCTGCAAGTAATTCAAAGATCCAAAACTCAATTCCTAAAACGGCAAAATATCCAGCGCCTGATACAGTGGTTGAACTAAATGTATTTGTGCTTGTAGTAACATCAATTTCTCCCCTTGGTGCTCCAACTCCAAGTGTAAGTGTTAAAGAATCACCAGTTGTATCGGAGAGATTAAAAGTGAATGAAAATTCCAGATACTGACTTTTAGTAGTAACAACTGTTTCATCTGGATATAACTCGTATGATTCTTCTATAGTCTGGCCTAAGCCCCAATTATTCAAAATAAGCGCATATGATGTATTTGTAGCCCAGGCTGTTTCAAATGTGCTTTCCCCGCTCATGCTTCGGAGTCTGAAAGAGTCCGCGTGACGTTCATACCAGTGTTCACCTATCCACTCCCCAGTTAGCCCTGACTTGCCCTCAATTCTTGATTTTTGTCTTCCTGACAAACATGCTGTTCCACACCAATCCGAATATTCCTGTTTTTTCTTTCGTTTTCTCAACTGCTCCTTTCGTTTTTTTTGTTTTTCTGCCAAACAGGCCGTTCCGCACCATGAGTCATGATCACTTTTTCTTCGTGCTTTCCTGCGCGCTTCCTGGATTTTTTCCTGAGCCTCGAAACACTCGGCATGAACCACGGGAGCACCCTTTCCGCACCTGATCCCCGTCTTTTTTCCTGAAGATGCAGAATTAGGTATACCACTCGATGAACACCCATGTAGGAACATGCCTAATAATGCTATCAGAATCAATCTAATTTTGGGCATCAATTTTTACCTAGTTAAATGTCCTGATGTGATTAGAGAGAATCTGCTCTGAGAGCGCATATATACGGCCTTTAGCTGATAAAACTTATTTTTCATTGAGTTGTCAATTTTTTGAATAAGATAAACTGAAACAAACTTGCATTCATTGTTCCAATTTTATTTATTCATAACCCTGTCTAAACTCAGTAATACTAAGGATTTGAGGGGTTTTTAAATCAGTGAGGTGTTATTATTTATGGAAGTCGTGAAAGTGGAGATTTTTCAATGACATTTTTTGAAAGGAATTTAATGTAAAAATGTGGTTTAATTTAAGATGTTTGTTTCTAAAAAAATACCCCTAAATATACCCCCAAAAAAATACAGTTAAATTTTTTCTCTCTTTCTTTTAAACTTTTTTCAGTT
>CACERX010000048.1 GCA_902562015.1 uncultured SAR324 cluster bacterium | reverse complement strand
TGACAGTAATTGGTCCCAATGGCGCGGGAAAAACAACATTACTACGATTACTTTTAGGCTTAATTTCATGCAGTTCAGGCTACATATATCGTAAACCTAAACTCAGAATTGGATACCTTCCACAAAGAGCAGTTTATAATCCAGTTCTGCCACTTTCAGTCAGCAGATTAATGAATCTGACTGGAAATTATTCCAAGAGCCAAATTGAAACTTCACTTGGGGAAACAGGAGTTCAGTCATTGAAAGACAAACCTATTTCTCAGCTCTCAGGTGGAGAATACCAACGTGTAATGCTTGCTAGAGCGCTACTACGAAATCCTGAATTACTTGTACTGGATGAGCCTGTACAAGCAGTTGATTATATGGGGGAATCCGAATTATATAATTTAATAGGGAACCTGCAAAAAAAACTTGGTTGCGGTGTACTAATGGTTTCACATAATATACATGTCGTAATGGCATCAACTGATAGAGTGATATGCCTAAACCAGCATATTTGTTGTGAAGGAAAGCCGAAAGATGTAACTCAGCATCCAGAATATTTACGCCTTTTTGGCGTAGATTCAGGGAGTAGCTTGGCCATATACAGTCATCAACATGATCATAAACACAACATTTCCGGTGGATTAAGTCAGAAAAAATAATGACATTTTTGGATGATTTCTTTTGGCGCGCAGTTATCGCTGGTATTGGGGTAGCATTGGTAGCTGGACCACTTGGATGCTTTGTAGTTTGGCGCAGAATGTCATATTTAGGAGATACCATGGCTCATTCTGCTCTGCTTGGCGTTGCAGTCGGCTTATTTCTTAGAGTTGACATGATGATAGGGGTTTTTGCTGTCTCACTTGCAATAGCATTGCTGTTATTTTTTTTCCAAAGACAAAAACTGCTTACCAATGATGCAGTCTTAGGAACTCTTTCCCATGCATCTCTTGCTATGGGTGTTCTATTAATCAGTCTTATGGCGTGGATACAAATTGACGTAATGGCATATTTGTTCGGAGATATACTTGCAGTTAGCCTGAATGATCTTTACTGGATATATGGCGGAGTGATTTTAATTCTATTTACATTACTTATGATCTGGCGTCCTTTACTTGCAGTCACATTTGATAGAGAGCTTGCTCAGGCGGAAGGGATTCCTGTATTAGTTGTACAATTGATTTTCATGCTTCTCGTGGCAGCAGTAATAGCGTTATCAATGAAAATAATTGGAATCCTGCTAGTAACATCTCTCTTGATTATTCCAGTTTCGACTGCCAGAAGTTTCAGCAATACACCTGAACAGATGGCAATTGGTGGAGCATTAATAGGAATATCTTCCGTTTTTCTTGGATTATGGACCTCACTTCATTTTGACACACCTTCCGGACCTTCGATAGTTATTGTTGCAGTTCTGTTCTTTTTTGGGTCTCAAATTTTACCTTTTAGGAAATTCAAGTACTAATTATTATAATCTAGACACTCCATTTAATTCGAAAACAAAGGCTAGCGTAAATATAGTGATCATTCAGTAAATGGCTTTTTTTTATTTCATTCTGAATTCCCATCTATTTTTAATGATAATGTAAAATCATTTTTTTAGATGTTTTTAATAACCGGTAAAATCATTATTAACATATTTTAGTCTGCCATTGCTAATTTAAAATTATTAAAAAAGCAGATCATCAAATTCAATATGTCACATTCAATAATAAATGATGTTACACCTGAAATGATTCAGCGCTATAACCGTCCAGGGCCACGCTACACGAGTTATCCTACAGTTCCTGTTTGGAGTAAAGGTCAGTTCCATGATGATTATGTTCAGTGCCTTCAAGAGGAAAGTCTTAAAGATAGGCCAATATCACTTTATGTCCATTTACCATTTTGCAGACAGCTATGTACATTTTGCGGATGCAACAAGTTGATTACAAACAATAAGGAAATTACTGAAGATTATTTGTCTGCTCTTGATAAAGAAATTGACGGAATTTCTAAGATTCTGGAGTCTCGTAAGAAAATTGCACAAATTCACCTGGGTGGAGGGACTCCCACTTACCTTAATCCCAAACAGCTAGAAAGAATAATAAATAAGATTACTTCCAGATTTGATGTGCAGGAACACAGCGAGTTGGCATTTGAGGCTGACCCGCGTGTGACTTCAATAGATCATCTTGAAAAACTTTACCAACTAGGATTCAGGAGAGTAAGTTTTGGTATACAGGACTTGAACCTTGATGTTCAAAAGGCTATCAACAGGAATCAAACTGCCAAGCAATCATGGGAAACTATTAATAATTCCAGGAGCATTGGCTACACTTCTATCAACCTGGATCTTGTATACGGCCTACCACTTCAAACACATAAAAGATTTTGTAAAACACTTAATCAAGTTGGGAAAATGCGTCCTGACCGTCTTGCAGTATACAGCTTTGCTTATCTGCCTGGTATGTTCAGAACTCATAAGAGAGCCATTAAAGAAAAAGATCTGCCTATCCCTGAAGAGAAAGTTCAAATTTACCTGGAAGCTATTCGCTTTTTCACAGAAATTGGATATGTAATGATAGGGATGGATCACTATGCTCTCCCAGGAGATGAGCTAGCACTAGCCCTGAAAAAAAGAACCCTGCACCGTAATTTCATGGGCTATACCACAATTCACAATATGGCACAGATTGGAATTGGGGTTTCGGCTATTTCAGATTTTGGAGTCAGTTACTGGCAAAACAACAAAGATATTTATCAATACATGAATGAAACTTTTAACAAGATTCATAATCCACGAAGGGGTATAAAACTAGATAAAGAAGATCAACTACGAAGAGAAGTTATTGAAACTCTTATGTGTCACGGAGAGATATATATTCCTGATTTTGAAACTCGTTATGAAATAAATTTCAAGGAGCATTTTAATAGTGCATGGCCTGAACTTGAAAAGTTTGCGCAAGAAGGTCTAGTGCAACTGGATTCTAAGAAAATTGATCTCACACCAGTTGGAACACTGTTCACAAGAAATGTTGCTATGTCATTTGACAGATACCTGACAGAAAGTAGCAGTACTAATTTCTCCAAAACAGTATAAATTATATTTGTAGCAAAACTATAAAATAAAACTAACTAAATTTTTTTTATAGAAGTAATAAAATCTAACTATTTGCGTTGGGTCAAATAGTTATATTAAAAATAATTAAATTTTTTGATCAGCCTGCTTCGAAGAATACCATTGATAAACTTTTTTCAAACCCTCTTTGAGTGGAATCTTAGGCTCCCAGCCAAGTGTATTCATTCTTGACGTGTCAAGCACTTTTTGTGGAGTTCCATCCGGACGTGAACTATCAAAAACCAAGCTCCCGGAGAATCCTGAGACCTCTTTAATAGTTTCTGCCAACTCACGAATTGTTTGATCCATTCCACAACCCACATTGATTATTTCAGAATCATCATAATTATCCATCAGGAACAAAATAGCATCAGCAAGATCATCAGAATGTATAAATTCTCTCCTAGGATTACCTGAGCCCCAAATTTTAACGACATCTTCACTTGCAATCTTTGCCTCATAAAATTTACGAATTAAAGCTGGAAGAACATGAGAATCTTCCGGATGAAAATTGTCATTTGGTCCATACAGATTAGTGGGCATAACGGAAATAAAATTTGTTCCGTACTGATAATTGTAACTTTGACATGTTTTTATTCCAGCAATTTTAGCTAGTGCATATGCATCATTAGTCGGTTCCAATTCACCTGAAAGCAAGTATTCTTCTTTCATTGGTTGCGGACAAAGCTTGGGATAAATGCAGGAACTGCCTAGAAAAACTAATTTTTTAACTTCATTCCTCCAAGCCTCGTGTATTACATTAGTCTGAACTACTATGTTTTCACGTATAAAATCTGCTGGATAAGAACTGTTTGCATGAATTCCCCCAACTTTTGCTGCCGCTAAAAAAACAAACTCAGGTTTTGTTTCTGAAAAAAAAGCCCTTACTTCGGAAGCATCCAGAAGTTCCAATTCTGAGTGTGAGCGAGTAATAATGTTCTGGTATCCGGCTTTCTTTAATGCTCTGTAAATTGCTGACCCTGCAAGACCTCGATGTCCTGCTACATAAATTCGTGAATTGATTTTCATTAATTGTTCTTATATTTCAATTGATTCCATATTTATCTTTAATTGAATCATTTTTTTAAAATCAACTGACTGTCTCAGTTTTCTTAGTTACAGAAGCAAATCCTGAATTTTTTCTGAATTTATCCAGCAGTTCCTTTTCTCGTTTCTTTGCTTTTTCCAAATGTCTATGTTTAACCAAATCAAATCCACGAATATGCTCAGGTAATTTGGCAATTTCAGTAGCAATAGAATGGTTCTTATCTGACAATCCTCTCAGCAATTCCTCAATTGTCTGTTCATAATCCTTAATTAATTGTCTTTCCATTTTACGTTCTTTAGTCTTTCCAAAAGGATCAAATAAAGTGCCTCGAAGGAATTTAAATTTTGCAAGAATTTTCATTGAAGAAAACATCCAGTGACCAAAAGAGGATTTTATCGGCTCACCTGTATGCGGATCACGTTTGGAGAACAATGGGGGAGCTAAATGCAAATTCAGCTTATAGTCTCCCTCGAAACGATCATTTATTTTTTTGAAGAAATCACCATTAGTATAAAGGCGAGCAACCTCATACTCATCCTTGTATGCAAGAAGTTTGAAATAATACCTGGCCACAGCTTCAGTTAAAGTCGATTCCCCTGGTTTTCGATCATTCTCAACAGTACGTGATCGCTCTACAATCTGAAGGTATCGATGTGCATAGGCTTTATTCTGGTAAGCCTTAAGAAAATCAACACGATGCTGTATTTTTTTATCCAGAGTGTCCAAAGCTTTTTCCTGGACACTACCTTTTGAGTTAGAAGCAATTATTTCTCTAACTCGCCTATCATTATGCGCCGATCTTCGCCCCCAGAGGAAGGCCTTTATATTTGAGTCAACTGAGACACCATTTATTTGAATAGCCTGTTCAATTGAACTGTGTTCCAACGGAATCAAGCCTCTTTGATACGCATAGCCAATTAAAAAAATATTTGTGGCAATTGTATCTCCAATCAGAGCTGTTGCAAGGCGTGATGCATCCAGAAATTCTGCGTTCTCATTTCCGGCAGTTTCCTGTATTGACTGTTTGATTTTCAGACTGGGGAATAGCATATCGGCATTCTGAGTAAATTCGCCGGTAATCAGTTCATAACTGTTTACTACAAGTTTTGTGTGTCCCGGCTTGATAACAGATAAAGTCTTTTTACTCCCAGTAACTACCAAATCACTTCCAATCACTAGATCAGCACCCTGAGAGGCAATTCTAGGGGAATGAATATCTTCCTGGGTGTTACCTATTCTAAGGTGCGTTGTTACAGCCCCACCTTTTTGTGCGATTCCAAACATGTCGAGGATGCCAGCCCCCTTTTTCTCTATGTGAGCAGCCATTCCAAGTAAAGCACCAATCGTAACAATGCCAGTGCCTCCAACACCACTCAAAACAACATTAAAAGTTCCTTTTATTTTAGGATGTTCTGGTTCCGGCAGGGGACCCCATTCATCTTTCTCCTCAGAAGAAGGAGCATTTTTCTTCAATTCTCCTCCAATCACACTTACAAAACTTGGACATAGTCCATTAACACAGCTGTAATCTTTGTTACATGACGACTGATCAATCTCTCTTTTTCTGCCAAATTCAGTTTCAAGCGGCATAACTGAGATACAATTTGATTTCACACCACAATCACCGCATCCCTCACAAACCTGGTCATTAATGAATATTCTGCGAGGAGGATCAACTATAATTCCTCTTTTACGTCTACGTCTTTTTTCAGCAGCACAAACCTGTTCATAAATAAGAACAGTAACACCCTCAATTTCACGCAATAGACGCTGCACATAATCCAAATCCTTGCGATCAAATACTTTCACATTCGAAAGAATTCCGGAATTTTGGTTGAATTTTTTAGGTTCATCGCTGACAACTGTTACTTGTTTAACACCTTCGGCAAACATCTGCTGTGTAACGCTCTGAACAGTCATTTTTCCATCAACGCTCTGACCCCCTGTCATAGCTACAGCATCATTTAACAAAATTTTGTAGGTAATGTTTACTCCGGAAGCTACCGCGGCGCGTATGGCCATAATTCCGGAATGATAATAGGTCCCATCACCAATATTCTGAAAAATATGTTTTCTGGTAATGAATGGTGCCTGTCCAATCCAGTTTGCTCCTTCACCACCCATGTGGGTAAATCCAATTGTATCACCACGGTCCATCCACTGGACCATGTAATGGCAGCCAATCCCCGCCATTGCAATACTTCCTTCTGGAATAACAGTTGAGGAATTGTGCGGACATCCGGAACAAAAATAAGGCATTCGCTGTATTGATTCTTCTGGTAAAGACGAGGAATCTAACCTTAACTCCATTTCTTTCACACGTGCTGACAGTACTTTATTATGCTGAAACTTTAAAATTCTATTTCCAATAGTCGCCGCAATCAAGTTAGAGTCTAGTGCCCCAACTGAACTAAAAAGGGGATTCCCGTTTTCATCAGTTTTACCAATTACTATTGGATTCGATGAAGTTTCATACAAAATTTCCTTAATTTGAGGTTCAATAATGGCTCTTTTTTCCTCAACAACTATTATCAAATCAAGCCCTTTTGCAAACTCAATTATTCCATTATCTTCCAGGGGCCAAGACATTGTTACTTTATATAAACGTAAACCTAAACGGTTTGCATCATGTTCCTTTAGTCCAAGTTCATCCAGCGCCAGCATTGTATCTAGGTATGATTTACCAACTGAGACAACTCCAATCTTGGCATCACCACCATTCCAGACTGTGCGATCTAATTTATTTACACGAGAAAAAGCACGTACTGCATCAATTTTATAGTGATGCATTCTTTCATCCTGTGCGTTTGGCGTGTCCGGGAAACGGATGTTTAAGCCATCTTCAGGAATATTGAAATCTTCAGGAATTAATACATTTAGACGGTTTATATCAACATTTATAGAAGCTGTTGATTCCACAGTATCATGCAGACATTTTAAACCTACCCAGCATCCACTGTACCTTGAAAGAGCCCAGCCATAAATTCCGTAATCATATATATCCTGAACACCAGCAGGATTAAGTACAGGAATCATGGCGTCAATCATCGAAAATTCACTTTGACCGCAAAGAGTGGAAGACTCTGCGGTATGGTCGTCCCCCATCAATGCCAGCACTCCGCCAAACTTAGATGTACCTGCATGATTTGCATGCTTAAATACATCACCGGAACGGTCAACCCCGGGTCCTTTGCCATACCAAATTCCAAAAATACCATCATACTTTCCTTCACCACGTATCTCTGCCTGCTGTGTTCCCCATAGTGCGGTAGCAGCCAAATCCTCGTTTACACCTGGCTGAAATTTTATCTGACTCTCTTCAAGCAGTTTATAATTTTTCTCCAGTTGCTGATCATATCCTCCCAAAGGAGAACCGCGATAACCACTAATATAGCCTGCTGTATTGAGTCCAGACTGCTTATCCAGTTCCTTCTGCACCAAAGGCAAACGCACAAGGGCCTGTACCCCGGTCATGAATGCGGAGCCTTCTTTCAATAAGTACTTATCATCAAGTGAGACTGACCTTTTTTCCATAAATACCTTT
The DNA here is from genome assembly GCA_902562015.1 of uncultured SAR324 cluster bacterium. Next base: position 431 of record CACERX010000048.1, on the reverse strand, counting down.
GTGCAAGTTTATTCGGATTATGATAATTTCAGTATTTCAATGATTGAAATCAAATAAATTTTCACACAGACTATTTAAAAGTATTAATTTGTTGCATTCTAGCACAACACTAAGTTACTTCAAATCAAAAGGAGAAACTTTAACAAAAGAAAATTTTATGTTTTTCATAGTTACACTTACAACCTTTATACCCCACAAATATAGCATACATAAACTACTTACAAAGTCCTAATTAGATGTCTAATCATTTGAAAACCTTGCTAAAACCCACCTTACACTTTAATCTATTTTATAGTTACAAAATACATACTTCTATTATTAACTAAATTTGATTAGGTTAACTTGCCTTCAATTCGAAATTTATCACATTCTCAATCAGGTTATTATTTAGTCCGGGGAATTCTATTAATTTTTTTGTTAATCTTTATTTT
>CACERX010000047.1 GCA_902562015.1 uncultured SAR324 cluster bacterium | reverse complement strand
GGACATTCTTTTTCCGCCACCAATTCAATTTCCTTGTTCTTTTTTTCTGATTTAAATGACTTGGTCTTAAATCTAGTTAGGTCTTCTTTTTTGTAATATGCCGTATCCACGGGTTTGGTACACGCGCCAATAAAAAGGATAAAAATAAACAGTCTAAAAGTCCTCATGATTTTTTTATTTAATTTCATCAAGGAGATTTAACAGATAAACACAATAAAAAAACTAGGAGTTTTTTCTATAGGCTCGCAGAGATGTCTCAAGCAAAGTAGTGGCATTGCTATTTTTTGGAGTCCAGTGAAGCAGTTTTTCAGCCAGACCAGCTTTAGCCAGCACCACAGCCGGATCACCTGCACGTCGTGGACCAAGTTTGAATTTAAAATCAGTCCCTGAAACTTTACGGGCAATACTTAATACTTCTAGCACACTTAAACCTTTGGATGTGCCAAGGTTCACTACAAGATTTTGGTTTTGACTTTCCAAGTAATCAAGTGCTTTCAGATGTGCTTCAGCAAGATCATTGACATGAATATAGTCGCGTATGCAACTTCCATCATTTGTGTCATAATCAGATCCAAAAACCACCACTTCTTTACGTTTACCCATGATCGTTTCTAGCACGATCGGAATCAGGTTATTAGGTTCTCTTTCAAGTCCATTAATTTCACCTTCAATATCGTATCCTGCTGCGTTGAAATAACGCAGGCTGGCGAAATGAATATTCTTTAATTTACTGTACCAAACGAGCAGGCTTTCTATTTCCAGTTTGGTGTATCCATAAAAGTTTAGCGGCTCGGTTGGATGTGCTTCATCCAGCGGCAGATATTTTGGTTCCCCATAAACTGCTGCGCTTGAAGAGAAGACGAAGTATTTAATTTTTGCCTCTGCTGCCGCATTAAGCAGATTTATAGTTCCGGTTAGATTGTTAATGGCATATTTAGCCGGATCCTTCATTGACTCACCTACAGATTTGTGTGCAGCCATATGCACGATTGAATCCACATCTTTAAGGGCTTGTTTGAGTTGTTCAGAGAAAAGTGTGTCCCCTAGGAAAAAGGGAATGTTTGGAAGCAGGTTTTCTCGCAATCCAGTGCTTAAATTATCAAAAACTACAGGAGATTTACCTGCATCTCGTAGTGCTTTAACGACATGAGAACCTACATATCCCGCACCTCCTGTGACAAGGATTTTTTTATTTTCGGTTTTCAATATTTGTTATTTTCTAGCAATTTTTAAAAAAATGATTTTAATAGAAAATTTCACTGTCTGTTGGTATCTTCAACCACCTCATAGAGAACACCAAAGGGGGTATCATCATGAGATTTAGGATGAAGGAAGAAAACAGTTGTTCCTCTGGAACCGGGACGCGGCGCCTTGTCAATAATGTTGAAACCCTTAGCTTTCAGAAAATCAAAAGCATCTTGAGCATTTTTTACCCTCAACCCCACATGTGCTAAGCCACCTCTTCCATTATTTCGATCAATTTGTTTTTGCACTGGGGAATCTGATGACATTGGCTCAAGCAACTGAATCAAATTTGGACTTTCTCCAATTTTGAGTAAAACTTCCCGGACTTGGTCTGAGCCTTTAATATCTTCACGGTGGAGCTCTTTGAATCCAATCTGTTTGTACATTTTTACATGGTTTTCCATTTCTCCTTTACACACAGCAATTGCAATGTGGTCCACATAAATAAAACCAGGCAGTTCGTTAATTCCGGCGTTTGAAAAATGGTGGGATAGATTATTGCCTTTCATGCTCAAAGGTAGAGACCGTTACTTGATGAGAGCTGATCAAAATATTTCTTTACTCCTTCTTCAAGGGACAAGAAATCTTCACTGTATCCTGCTCGTCGCAGATTATCAAGGCTGGCTTCTGTGAATTTTTGATATTTCCCAATTAGATCTTTCGGAAATGGGATGGTTTCAATTTTGCCGTTTCCGTGTCTGTCCTGCATTGTTCTCGCAATATCCATAAAACTCCAGGATTTGCCTGTACCGGCATTGAAAATACCACTGGACTTGGTTTTGTAAAAATGCAGATTAATTTTTACTATATCCTCAACATGAATAAAATCACGACGAAATTCTTCACTGCCCTCAAAAAGTTTCATTTTCCCAGAATCATGAAGTTGATTAAAGAGATGAAATGCAACTGAAGCCATGCGTCCTTTATGATTTTCTTGGGGGCCATAGACATTGAAATATCGTAGTCCTAAAATCTGAATTTCTGCTTTAGGCAAAACACGTCTGACATAATTATCGAAGGCAAATTTTGAAAATCCGTAAACATTCATCGGGTATTCAGCTTTCGATTCCTCAGTAAATCCATTTCCCCCATTTCCATAAACTGCAGCGCTGGAGGCATAAAGAAAATCGATATTATGTTCAATGCAATTATTTAGAAGAATTTTAGAATATTCATAGTTATTTGCCATCATGTACTTCCCATCCTGTTCGGTGGTTGATGAGCATGCTCCCTGATGAAAGATAGTTTTTAAATTTTTAAAGCTACCTATATTCAAAATAAAGTCATCTTTGTCAATGTAATCATTGAATGACAATCTGTTCAGGTTTAGATGTTTCTGAGCATTACTTAAATTATCGACAACGAGTATATTTTTTCTCCTGCATCATTGAGCCCCTTTAAAATATTACTCCCGATAAATCCTGCTCCTCCAGTAACAACTATCATGAATGTTCCAAAATTGAGTTAACAATTCCAGAGGTTGACCTACCCTCAACGTAGGGTACAATTTTCACACATCCTCCATTTTCTTTTACAGTATCATATCCCACAACATCCCTTGGTAGATAATCACCTCCCTTTACCAGCACATCCGGACTGACTTTTTGAATTAGTCTGGCGGGAGTTTCTTCATCAAAAATCACTATATAGTCGATTGCTTCAATTGCACTGAGAATATACGCTCGGTCAGTCTGAGTCATGATCGGACGGCGGGAACCTTTGAGTTTCCTAACTGATGTATCAGAATTAAGGCCAAGTATAAGAACATCACCGAAACCGGCGGCAGTTTGCAGATACCTCACATGTCCTGAGTGGAGTATGTCAAAACAGCCGTTGGTGAAAACCAGTTTCCGGGATTCTTCTCTCCAAGACCTTACCCGGTTGCCGATTTCATCTATTGAAATAATTTTGTGTTCAGTTAATAATTTTTCTGTGGCCATTGGTAGTATTTCATAACCATTACCTACGTATAATCTTATCACATTGACTTACTGAAAACGAATTAAAAATAATTTACTCTCCCACGAAGTATCGAAAATTTATATAGTATTTTCATAAGTGAAGCAGTGTTTGTCTTGCAAGAATGAGATAAATCCAATCTAATACCTTCTGGTTTAATTACAATTTAATTACATTTATAAAAAACTAAAAAATACAAATTAAGGATGATTCAGGAATTAAGAGAATATTCAAAAAGTATTTTTTTCAAAATCTTACTGGGCATTATTGCCATTACATTTGTTTTATCTTTTGGTGTTGGAGGGTTTTTTGGAGACCGTAAGGAAGTAGTTGCTATTGTTAATGATAACGAAATCTTGCTAAGGGAATACCGGGTGGCATATCAGAACCGTATTCAGTCGCTACGACAGCAATTCGGTGAGAGTGCTGATCAAATCGCTGAACAGATTAATCTTCGTCAGCAAGTATTTGAACAGCTCATTGATCGGTATCTACTTTTATCCGAAGCTGCAGAAATGAACCTAATCACAACAGATTTGGAACTACAGGACTTCATACGAAACCAACCTTTTTTCCAGAAAAATGGGCAGTTTGATTATGATACATATGAAACAGTTTTAAGCCAAAATAGGATTGTACGACATGAATATGAAAATTCTCTGAGAAAAGACATTTTGCTTACAAAAAAACAGCAACTGATAGGGGCAGGACTTGTGATTAATGATTTTGAAGTGGAGCAGTCTTACAGAAGAAATTTTGAGAAAATTGAAGTGGACTATGTATATTTTGATCCACAGGTTTTTATTAATAAAACAAACACTGATGAAAGTGAACTCAGGCAATATCACCTAGAAAATCCGGATAAGTTTAAAACATTGAATCAGTTCAGGGTGGAATATTTTACACTTTCTTCAGATGATTACAAAAATAATGTGAATGTGCGGGAGAGAGAAATAAGAAGATACTACAAAAAATACGGCGAAAACTTTGCCAAACCTGCAGAAATTAAGGCTAGACATATTCTTTTAAAACTAGCTGCCGATGCCTCTGAGGAACTGTTGCAGTTAAAAAATGAGCAGTTGGGGAAGTTGTTAGATAAGATCAAGGGTGGAATTTCATTTGAAGAACTGGCCATAAAACATTCCGAGGATGGAACTGCCGCAGAAGGTGGTGATTTGGGATGGTTCAAACCAGGAGAAATGGTGCCAGAATTTGAAGATGTTGCATTTGCTTTGGAGGCTGGTCAAGTAAGTGAAATTGTGAGATCTCCGTTTGGTCTGCACCTGATAAAAGTTGAGCAGCGCAAGAACGAAGTTATAAAATCTCTGGAAGATGTACGTGGTGAAATTATTGAAATTCTCGCTGATAGCCGAGCACAAAAACTTCTTGATGAAGAACTTGAAAAGCTGATCGAACTTGCTGGGGAATCATTTATTGAAGAAGCTCAGCGATTAAATAAAGTTGTGAAAAAATCCGAATGGTTTGACAGAAATGACGTTATTCCTGGACTAGGCTCTGCAATAGAGCTGATTCCGGAGCTGGAGCAAAGAAAAAAGGGTGAAATGGGAATCTGGGAACGTAATCCTGTTATGGGCCATGTAATATTTCGTATGGGAGAAACCAAAGCTCCTATGACCCGTAGCTTTAAAGATGCTAAATCAGATGTGGAAAATGCAATGCGTATTAAAAAGGCCGAGGCGCTTTCAATTGAAGCAGCTAAGCAAACATTATCGAAGGCTAAGAGAGGAGAAGATTTAGAAAGCTTGGCTCAGATGCAGGGTTTGAGCATTGAAATAATGGAATTTACAGTAAATACAAGATTTCTTCCTTTACTTGGAGACAATTCTGAATTCCGCAAAGTGGGATTGCATTTAAATGTGAGTGAACCTTTTGGTTTAAGTATAAATGAAAAACGTGTTGACTTGCTACGCTATAGAAAACGTACTTTTGCAGATGGATCTCCGGAAGAGCAAAAAGAAAATGTCAGAACAGAGCTCATGCAGAATCTGCAACAGTCTTTGCTCGGTAAGGAATTGAAACGATTGCGTGAGTCAGCTGAAATCGAGATTATCAACCCTGTTTTCCGCCTGGAAGGATCTTCTTGATCTATTCTGTGAATTTCATTGAATTTTAGGAAATTAAGCTCATCGGTCTATGATGCAGTAATAGAATGCCCTGCCTACATTACTCAAACCGCCTTGATCGACTTATTGTTCCGCTATCAAAGGAACTAGATAAAAGGAATCCTTTTGATACTGCAGAAATTGTGGTTCCTAATTTCAGCCTAGAAAAGTGGATTTCGCTAAAGTTGGCTCAATATCAGGGGATTGCGATTAATCTTAGTTTCATAACACTGGAAAAGGCAATTTACAAAAGTATCAAAAATACCCTCCCAAACCGAAAATGTGAGTTGTTAAAACAGGAAACAATTCAGTGCCTGCTAATTGATATATTAAGAGAGAAACTTAGTAGTGCAGATCCAGTCTGGGATCCCGTTAGAAGCTACCTGAATCCCGGAGTAGACATTAATTCTGAAGCAATTGAACACAGGCTATTTCAACTTTCCGGGCGTCTTTTATACTTGTTCAAGGAATATGAATATTCACGAAATGAGGAATTGATTGCAGCATGGAATGAAGACCGAAATGCCATCGAACAACAGCTTTTGAGCACAGAGAGCTGGCAGCGAATATTATGGAATGATCTTTTTGGTGTAGAAGGTAAGTTAACTTTCTTTAACCGTAATTTGAAAGATTTAAATAAAGCAGATCGGCAAACGGAACTCTTCACTTTGCCTCAATTTTACAGTGTTTGTAGAGACAGCCAAAAAAAATAATGTTTTAGATCAAAGTGATCCTGTTTCAGGATCTGGAACTGGTCCCCTTCATATTTTTGGTGTTTCATATCTTTCACGTTTTCACCAGAATGCACTAACAGAATATCTGGCTAATTTAAGAGATATTCACGTTTACACCTTAAATCCATGTATGGAGTTCTGGGAAGATGTTCAGAGTTTGGGTGAAGCCAGATCAGCTGTTAGGAGATCCCTGAGATCAAATCGTCATCTTTTTGAAAATAAGAAAAGTTTGTCTGAAAGGGAAATCATGAAGGGCGAATTGTTTCAGCATGAAGACGAAAATCCTTTTTTGCAGGCATGGGGAAGGCCTGGTCGTGAAAATATCAGACTACTAAATCAATGGAGTGATTGGAATTTTGAACCCTGGTTTGTGGAATCGGCACCATTATCAGCTAATAACGAGCATCTAAACAGTCTTAAATCAAGCATATTGAAACAGATTCAGCATGATATTTTATGCAGGCAGCCGAGGCGTACCAGATCACTTAATATGGAGCAGGACAATAGTCTGGTGGTGATGTCATGCGCTAATCCTAGGCGGGAAGTTGAAGCTGTGGCAAATATGATATGGAACCTGATTCTTAATGATCCTGATTTGAAGCTGAATGATTTTGCTGTGATCACCCATGATATGGAATTATATCAACATGAAATTGAACAAGTTTTTGAAAGCATTCACGAATTGCCTTATCACCTTATTGATGGGATCAGCGGAAGTGCAGGTCGATTGGAAGAAGCAGTAAATTCTCTCTTAGGATTATGCTTCACTGAATATTCTCGTCGGGATTTGTTTAAATTGATCAATAATCCGTGTTTTCTAAGTAAATTTGAAGAAAATGAGCTTGCAGGGAAAAGTAAGGTAGTTGAAGAATTGAAAATTGATCAATGGCTTAAATGGGCTGATGATCTTAATGTATTTTTTGGGATAGACAGTGAGTCTCAAAAAAAACATGGTTATCATCATTTGGAAAAAAATATTTATCACTGGGAACAGGCATTTCATCGACTTACCTTGGGTGAAATTTTTGCTTCAGATATTTATAATGAAACCAATCCTAATGAAAGTCAAAATCTAATAGCAGTTGATCTGCCTGATGAACTTAGTCTTGAAGCAGCACGTTTTATGCTGATAGTTCGTTCTTTAATTGAAGACACTCGATATTTGACTGAGTGGGAAATGAATGGCAAGGAGTGGGGACTCTATCTTCAAACTTTAATCAAAACCTATCTGAAACCAATTAGCGAATTTGATAAGGAGGTTTTCCAGAATTTGCTTCAAAACGCTGTTTCTATAAATGATCTTGACAAAGGGCAGATGGAAAGATCAAAGAAATTTGGATTCAGCACTATTTTTGAGTTTTTCAAGCAAAAACAGCAAAAATCTCTATTGCATAGGGGGCATTATTTGGCAGAAGGTGTGACCGTTTCTTCATTCCAGCCGATGCGTCCTATACCTTTTAAAGTTGTATTTCTTTTAGGAATGGGAGAAGGCTTTTTCCCTACTCCATATCAGCGAGATACTCTTGATTTGAGGTTCATACCTGTACGTCTAAATTCAGAAATGCATGGGAATGAATTCCGAAAAAGACGATTAGGAGATGTTTCAGTTACAGAACGAGATCGTTACATGTTTCTGGAGACTTTGGTCTCTACAGGGAAACATCTTGTTATGAGTTACGTCTCACGAAATGACCGAACAGATGAAGAAACTAATCCATCCTCTATAATCCAAACTTTAATTGATGAACTTGAAAGTGGTTATTTGAACAAAAAATTCAGCAAAATGGAACATCCGCTAAAATCCTATTCTTTGGAATATTTCTCGGAACTGAAAGATTCTGAAAGTATGAACCCCTTGGACAAGAAAAACTTGCCTAACTATGATCTTGCTTCATTCAGGCAGGCAAAAGCTTTACGGTCACGTGAATTGTTTGATGAGAAGTATCCTGGATTCCAGCGCATTTCCCCTGAGTTTTTTCCTGATGAAATGAAACAAACTTTTTCTTGTGAATTTAATAATGAGGTTTCTCAGCAATCCAATCCGAATAAACGCATTCTATTAGTTTCAATTTCAAGGTTGAGAAAATTTCTTGAATCTCCCTTACAGTCCACAGCTAGTCATTTATTGGGGATTGCCGAAGATCAGGAAGAAATAGAAGAAAAAACAGATGAGCCTTTGGAATTAGATAGATTGAGTGAATGGTCAGTATTAAGAAAAAT
>CACERX010000046.1 GCA_902562015.1 uncultured SAR324 cluster bacterium | reverse complement strand
GATCTATCAATTACCATTAGGATTTATTAATAATTAGCATATCCATTCAGTCCTCCCTTTAGTTTTCTCTCCAAAACCATTCCCATCTCAATCAATTTAATTATTTAACTATATAAGAAAAATACTTTACGAGGAGTAAGGTCCTTTAGCTTACCTTTGTGTATTTTTTATTTAGCATTATAAAAAACTTTCCAAATATTTTCTACATCTTCAGTTTCACCTTTTTCAAAAACAACTCTGCCTTAGAAAGCACTTCATCTACTTTTCTAAGTTTGATCTCCTTTATGTGTTAGCCACAAACTGATTACATTGGACTGGCTATCGATAATGCAAATGACTTGAGATAAAGAAATTTAGCCAAGGCAGGTACAGGATATTATTTTTTAAAAACTGTCGGATTTAGACTGTATAAAAATTGATCAAATTTTAATCGCATAAAATAATTATGTGCTTAATATTTAAGCAAAAATTATAAATTAATATCTATTTCAATATTATTTTTATAAAATTATATTAATAATATCAATTATATATAAAATATTTTTCGTGACAAATACTTTGGCATAATCTTTGAGATAGGTAAGTAAGATATTAATGAGGTTTTATGAAATTACGTATTAGTAAAAATACTCCTGAGGACAATGAGTATATAAGAATGCTTATCAAAGAAGGAGAGCTTATGTACGGTTCTTCAGATGCTGAAGGTAATCTAGTACTAGATTATGTTCAAACTAGATTAGAAGCCGAAGGAAAACGTATTAAAGTTCCTCTGGTTCCCGGACCTTTGGTTGGTTATAACCCGTTTGTTGAAATTATTAACAATAAAAAAGGAGAAATATGAGTACACGAGGATCTGAATACAAAGATAATAAAAAAGATAAGTTTGGCAATGTAGTTCCAGAGGTAATAATTCCTAAAATATACCAAAAGAATTATCAACATCAACGCAATAAAGGGAACCGATTTGGGAGATAAAGGAGAACAATGCCAATTAAAAAATAGGGGAGGTTCTTGGCAAATCGATTTCAGTGTAAAAGGAATTATCTGCTGAAAAACTTTTGATAGTTATGATGAAGCTGAGAAGTCGTTCAAAGCTAACAAATACCAGGTTATTTTTAAAAAGTTACTCCATTTTAATTTTTTATAAGGAAGGTTATGCAGAAAAAAATAGAAGCGATAATTAAGCCCTTCAAGCTTGAAGAAATAAAGCAGGCGCTAACAGAGATCGGAAGTTTTGGTATGACAATTTCAGAGGTCAAGGGATTTGGACAGCAGAAAGGACATACAGCATTATATAGAGGTGCAGAATATGAAGTTGATTTTCTTCCCAAGACAAAAATAGAAATTGTTGTTTCAGAGGAAATGGCTGCTTCTGTTATTGAGACAATTGAAAAAACAGCAAAAACAGGAAAAATCGGTGATGGAAAAATATTTGTTTATGATGTCTCTCAGGCTATACGTATACGTACAGGTCAAACTGGGAATGAAGCAATTTAATCACTTACCATAATTATTTTTTTAACATATAAGAGGAAAAAATGGAATTTTCAGCAGAAATGAAATATGTACTGGACAGCTTTTGGTTACTAATAAGTGGATGCCTTGTGATGTGGATGGCTGCGGGTTTTGCAATGCTGGAAGCTGGATTGGTTCGCACTAAAAATACAACCGCAATCTTGACAAAAAATATTGCACTTTATGCACTTGCATGTGTGGCATATTATTATGTTGGGTACAACATAATGTATGGAAATGGAAATAGTTTTATTGGAAGTGGAGTTATGATGTCCGGAACCTCTGCAGAGGGACATAGCTTAATTTCTGATTTCTTTTTTCAAGTAGTTTTTGTAGCGACGGCCGCATCGATTGTTTCGGGAACAGTTGCAGAGAGAATCAAGTTTTGGCCTTTTATGGGGTTCATTTTGGTTTTGACAGCGTTAATCTACCCAATTCAGGGTCATTGGAGCTGGGGTGGAACAAGCTTGGGAGGAATTTTAGACGGATTCAGCGATTTTGCAGGTTCAACGATTGTTCACTCGGTTGGTGGATGGGCTGGACTTGCAGGTGTATTGTTATTGGGAGCTCGAAAAGGAAAATTTAGCTCAGACGGAACCATTAACCCGATTCCTGGTTCTAATTTGCCTTTAGCCACTTTGGGCACATTCATCTTGTGGTTGGGTTGGTTTGGTTTTAATGGAGGTTCCCAGCTGGCTTTGGGTTCAAAAGAAGATGTGGATGCTATTTCAGCGGTAATTGCAAATACAAATATTGCTGCTTGTGCAGGAGCGTTAGCGGCCATGATTTTAACTCAAATATTTTACAAAAGAGTAGATTTGACTATGGTTCTAAATGGAGCGCTTTCAGGACTCGTTGCCATTACTGCTGGGCCTGATTATCCTAGCATGAATCTAGCAGCCATTATTGGTGCAATTGGTGGTCTGCTCGTTGTTTTTGCAATAACAATGTTTGATAAATTTAAGATCGACGATCCAGTTGGAGCATTATCTGTTCATTTGGTAAACGGGATATGGGGTACTCTAGCAGTAGGAATTTTTAATCAGGATGTAGACCTATTTGCTCAAATCAAAGGAATAGTTGTAATTGGTTCCTTTACTTTTTTTAGCAGTTTGTTGGTATGGGCAGTACTGAAATATTCTGTCGGAATTCGGATTTCAGATGAAGAAGAATATAATGGAATCGATGCGGATGAATTTGGCTTACAAGCCTATCCTGAATTTGTGGAAAGGCAAACCGTTTAGGTAAGTTCCTAATGGCATAAAATTTATTCTTGGTTTGAAAAATTATGTTTTAGAACTTAATTGCAACTTCTTACAAGGAACTAAATAGAGTAGCAATCTAAAAGAAGTAGACCCCCCTCGTCTCCACCATCCCCTAAATATAGGAAATAATTAACTGATATTATTAATTATTTTAATATTGACTTTTTCTTTACTGGGACAGGTCAACTGGGACAGGTTTGTTCAATCTAATCTATCAATTTCCAATAGGATTTTTTAAGAATTAGCATATCCATACAGCTCTCCTTTTAGTTTCCTCTCGAAAACCATCCTCTTCCCAATCATTTTAATTTTTTATGCAGTCCAAAAAAGAAACTCAAGGGGGGTAAAATCCGTTAGCGCTATATATAAAAGGCTCTCAGATTTTTTTGCAATAGCACTTCTATTAATAGAAAAAATATGTGTACGATAACCTGTATTAAAATTTTTTTCTTAACTACAGAAAATAGTAAGTTTCGAACATATAGATGATCTAGCTATGATTAAATCCACCTACGTAACGATTGAACTTACCTCCCCACGCATTGAACATCTCTATAAAATCCTTATTCATAGTTCCAAAGCAATGGGCACCTGTGATATCAAAATGCTCTAAAACTTCATTTGCTATTGGACTTGCTGCATGGTTTTCTAGGCGCTGTTTTGCGCCATCGCTATCTACATATGACTCTATTATTGTTGCTTCAGTGTTATCCTCAGACAAAAACCACTCAAAGCTAATGCCTTTTTCCTCTTTGAGTTCAAAGACATATTTTGCGGAGCGATCTTTTATCCATTGCTCCGCTATATCCACACTAGTATCTGATTTCAAATTCAAATTAAATATTAAGTAAACACGTTGTTCAGAGTTTAAATTTCCCATTTTAATTTTTTTTATAAAGTTTTTTACAAAATTACATATATATTTAAACGTTTCCAAAGGTATCGTTTATCCATTACATTCTCTATTATTAATGGTACAAACTAAGTCTTTCAACCCTTATTTTAGATAATCGCATCTTTATAGAATAATCAACAAATAACTACCATAAAAAATTATATTCTCCAGCTTAAAAAATAAAAACAGTGGGGGTAAAATCCGTTAGCGCTATATATAAAAGGCTCTCAGATTTTGTTATACAATTCTTTTCAAGTAAGAAATTTTTTATTGTTGGTATACAAATACAGCAGGTTTTATTTCTTATTGGTAATCATATTTCAAGATCTTTTGATACATAGGTACCACTCATGTATCCCTTTGTCATACATCAGTATACTTATGTCTTACATATACATTTGTATTGAATACCATCATCTAACTAATACTAAATATTCATGTATACAGAAGAGACATTAGTCATATCTGGTAATACTATTGTTCTAACAATTGTATATTCTTGTATACATGAGTCTTAGTAATACCTTAGTCATACCTTAGTTATACCTTAGTTATACCTTAGTTACACATAGGTACAATTGTTTTTACTTTTATTTCCTTACTCCGTAAATGTCCATTTATTGTAAAGAAAAAATCTGTATAAAAAACAGATACATAATTGAGTCCAATAAAAGTTCGGAACTTGGTCTGATATGTCTATAAATTTAGAGTATTTCTTCCTTTTGTCAGTACTTGATACAAAATATTGTTAATTAAAAGATATCTATGTTTTAAAATAGCCCATAGGGCCCATATATCTATGTTTAAGCTATATTAAAGGTTAAATTTGAAGAGGAATATATCTAGAATAATATTGCTGTCAGCAGCGTTTTAGTGCCTTTAATAGAGATATTTAAATGCCAAGAAGAAGGGTGATGAGTATGTGTTTCATAACTTACTCGCTCCATTCACAAACTTTCCAATGATGTTTCCGTTTAGTCCACCACTACCAGGCAACACAAATAGAATTTAAGAGTGAGGTTAAGGTAAAACAGAAAAAGACAGGAAAGACTACTTTTAACATTCCGTTGAGTAAGAATTCTATTAATACAATCAAGAAACATTTGATAGGTAGAGATTTGGATTCTTATATATTTGTTGGAAACAAGTCTCACTACACTAAGTCTCCTATTACTCAGAAACAATATTCTAGGATTGTTAAGAACTGGATGAGTTCTTTAGGGGTGGAGGATGTAAATAATTACTCTACACACTCTGTAAGAAAGACAAAGAGTTCCGAAATATTCAAACAGACACAAAATGTTGAGGTATGCCGTAGATTACTTGGTCATGCAAACATAACTGCAACAAGTCAATATCTAGGATTAGAGGATTCTGATGCACTTGAGGTTGCAAGGAACATCAACTTATAAGGTTATATGTTCAGTTTCCTTTCCAGTATCATCCAATTCTTTATGTATTGGGTGTTTATGTATGTTTGTGCAATCTTCCTATTAGTATTTGGTATTACCTACCTGGCAAAGACCAATCCAACACCAATAATCAACCATCATTATTCAACAGTTCAGGTAATTGAACCACCTAAGAGGATTCTGATGGAGGATGAAATCTGCACACGACTTGATGGATGTCCAATCGTGAAGGGGGTTTGTGTTGGTTGTGTGAATGTGAAGAATTGAGTGGGGGTTACTTGGAGGTTGTCAAACTTGTGTAGTTGAAAAAGTTTGGGAATGAGTTTTTCTAATATATTTGGTTTAAGTTGCTAATAATAATTAAGATTCTTCATTTTTTACCAAACACATTTTACATCATTCGATAAATGTATTTCCCTGAAATATAAAAATCTATGCTTAAATTCAAGTCTACTAGGTGTCCAATTAGTATTATGTAATATATTTTTCTCTAAAATTCTGTTTTTATTATATTCTAGGATAACATCAACATTAGATACATTCATTTTACGTAAATTATATAGATACTCTTCAAACACAAGACGAGGGATAATTTTATTCTTAATATTTTTCGTGGCATATTTTATCTCATAATAAGGGGGTGTTATTTTCTCAATATAAACAAGATCCTTTTGATAATCGAATACTTCTAAGGGGTTGTTCTTCATAATTAAATGATTAGATGATCCCCCCTCTGTTCTTAAATTACTGAACATCGAAAATGTGCCTGCTGTGCTAAGTCCAAGATAGTTTTGTGATCCCTGAAATAATAATACAACAATAAAAGAATATACTTGAATAGGAATTTTATAAAATAAATTTTCTGTTTCCCAAACAAAGATTTTTTCCGTATAGATTTTTTTTATAAAATACCAACATAAATATGCCATATTTATAATAAACAATAACCCACTTATAAATATTATTAATCTATGATTATTCGTCTGATAAATGTTAAACGTTCTTTCAAAGAATACAATTACTCCAATACATATCAAACCTAATATGTAGCATTGTAATCGGTCTATTCTTAAAAACAATAGATCTATTTTTTGCGATAATATATGTTGGTATTTTAAATAACTTTTTGCAGGAATAAATGAAATCATTAATGAAATACAAACAGCAGCAAAATCTATAAATCCTCCTAAAGATAAATAAATGTGTAGTAAAATAAAACTGTATAATCCGATAAGTTGAGTTTTCCTAAACAATAATCCAATGCTTTCAGTTATTTCTAAAATTACCACCAAAAATGGACTAATTATGTAAAATAAATCCGGGTAAGGTTTTATGATTTGATTTGTTATGTTAAAAAGAAATTTAGTATGGTACCAATTTGCACAACTATTCTCTGAAAATAAAAAGTCATAGTTTAATTTATGAAATCCTGTAAAAAAGTAAACAATAATTAAAGACCATCTTAGTACTAAAAAATCATTATTATTAATTATCAATTTATTATTATTAAATAATAATTTGGGTAATGATGAAAATAATAAATATATATTTACAAACAATATTAATGTTGAATGGTTTGAAACTCTTGGGTATTTTTCAAAAATAAAAAATGTAGATATTAATAGAAATAATATAAATACTATGTACCTATATTTTGAAACCAAAAGGCAAAGTACAAGAATGACTAATGAAAATACAGAGGAATATATATTTTCCCATTTTTCTGACTCATTCAGAAAATATGCAGATACATAGAAAATTATAAATAAGTCACTCTTCGAATAAAATGAATCTTCTTCGTCTTTCATCATGAGTAATTCAAACCTATTGAAAAGCAAGTAAGGTCCATGGCAAAATTCGGAGGTTTATTTTGATTTTCTGACTCTGAAGAATTAGTGTGTGTTACCTACAGGGAATGATGGAGTTGATTATAGGAGCAAATTAATTATAATTCCTTCATCATGAAAATCCAGTTATCCCATAATTCCTTTGATACAATACATTCTGGATAAGAATCAATTTCTTTGAATCCATATTTCTTGTAAAGGGATACTGCTGATGACATAAAACTTGACGTGTCTAGAAAAAGTTTTGAGAATCCGTTTTCTTCAGAAATACTAATGACTTTTTCTACCATTAGATTTCCTAATTTTTTCCCTCTGAACTTTGGTTTTACATACATTCTTTTAATTTCTCCTGCATCTTCTCTAATTTTTCTCAAACTGATTGTTGCAGCAATTTCACCATCAACTTCAACTAACAATAATCTTCCATCTGGTTCTGCAAATTTATCTAAATTATTCATAGTGAAATTTACTGCATATTCTACATCCAGAGTAAAATTCCATGGTGGTCTGATCAATTCTTTTGCTATAAATGACAAGTATTCATTCAAGATAATTCTTATTTCCTCTAAATTAGATTCCTTGTATTGGAATATTTGAATGTCCATGAATTTCTGAATCTCTCCCTACTCACTATCTATAAATCATTAGTCTTACAAAACAATAAAGTGACCAAAATTGAAAGTAATGAATACTAAAATAATACAACCATATGCCAGGTTCAAACGATCCTAAAATACTTAAGAAATAAATAATATTAATGACAATTGCTAATGAAAAACTATATGTACTGCACCACTTGATACAAAATCTGAAAATTTAGTTACTTTTTTATATATGGATATACAATAAATAGTAAACAATGTAATAAATATCGTTGAAAGAATTATTAATATCTTTTTTAATTCAAGTAATTCAATTTCAGAAATAGTTACTAAATAGAAAGGGGCATAGCAAATTAATGTAGCAATTATTGATGTTGAAAGCATTGCAGTGAATCGAATGGAATCTTGAGGATTCCAATCTCCCAACCCTCTGCGACCTAATGAAATAGCAATTACCTGAAAACCGATTTGACCAATTACTATTTCACCAAAAAAAGTTACTGCCTCAAATAATTCAGCAAGACTAACCATCATCTTAATCCCCTTTATTATTAAAAATAAGTTACAGATTAAAATCTGCTTAATTTCTATTTGTGTTTTAGGAGAACCCTACTAATACCAAAACTTGGGGGATTTTACAAGAATGAGGGAATTTACTTGAGGCAATTTTTGGTGACAGTTATTCTATTACTTTTGGTGATGGTTTGGTGACTGTCTTGAGACTTTTCTTAACTGTAATGAAGTTTCTAAGAATTCAAATTCCAGAAGATTAAAGGGATTTCAAAATTTATGGTGGAAAAGATTACAACTTTATTTTTTTAAATCTAAATTGAGTAAATATTATGCATAGA
>CACERX010000045.1 GCA_902562015.1 uncultured SAR324 cluster bacterium | reverse complement strand
TTTTTCTGAAACAATACACCGTATAATTATTTCTTCATCAACATCAATTCCGGACTCTTCAAGTTCCCTACGCACATTCAAATGACCACTCTGTTCTGAGTCCTCTGCTAAAGAAAATATTGCCTCCACCACAGTCTTTTCTTGGCCTGAACGAATCATTGCAGAATCACCCCGATGTCCTAGAGCAAGCAGTATTGCGTCAATCATGATGGATTTACCTGCCCCAGTTTCCCCGGTAAGAATGGAAAATCCTTTATTGAATTCAACATCAATTTCCCTAATAGTAACTAAATTTTCGATTCTGAGCTGCAGCAGCATTGATTTTACTCTGACTAATAAACTTTAAACTAATAATTAATCAAACCTTAGATACACAATTAATTCTATAATTTTTTTTTCGGAAATACGGCAATCTAATTCCAGATAGGAAATTTTCTTACAGTTTTAGGTGAATAATTTTCAATTTATATTTAAGATTTATAAATTCTTTATTGGATTATCTCACCTTGGTTGAAAAATATTTTCAATATGAAATAATGTTAATTATTCAATTATCAAAAATTAATTTTTAAAAACCTTATTTTCTGAAGCAGAAATTTCATACTTTGGTACAAACAAAAAAATTCAGGAATTTTATTCATAAATAATTTGATAATATGAATTTACTGAAAGGTGAAAAATAATAAAGAATAAAACCACGAATTTCGAATTTTATTATAAATATGCCTAAACTTAGTCTAGAAAAAAAAGGTAAAGTTTTTGTAGTAACTCTTAACAATCCCTCTTCAGGAAACGCAATTAACACTGAATCACTGTCTGCCCACAAAGAAATATTGGCTGAACTTGAGTCAGTCGAGGATAATTCTGCGGTTGTTATAACCAGCAGTGATCCAAAATCATGGTGTGTAGGTCTGGACTTAGACTGGATAAGTGCTCAGAACTATAAGGAATCTGGGGAAATATTCTTAGAAGTTGAAGAAGTATTTTGTCGCTGGGCTTTGCTATCACTTCCAACTATTGCCTGTATAACAGGACACTGTATTGCAGGAGGTGCTTTCTTATCATCAGTAATGGATTTCCGATTGATGCGCGCTGACAGGGGCTGGTTTGCATTTACTGAAATTGATGTAAAAATAGCTCCTTCTCCAAAACTTTATCTGATGGCTGATTTGCTGTCCAACAAACAGGCTGTTCGAGAACTAATGCTGACCGGAAGAAGAATTGGAGGAGATGAGGCAAAAAAACTGGGCCTGGTTGATGAGTCCCATTTGCACGAGAAATTGTTACCCCGTGCTATGGAGTTTGCTAATCAATTATCCCAAAAAGACCTTAAAACATATAGAAAAATCAAGCACCTTCTTAAACGAGAACTTGTTGATTAATAACAACAGCAAAATGTTTTAGGAGTCACTTCAGTAATTTAGTAAGTTGTTATCTTACTCATTAATTTAGTATTTTTCTAGGCTGAGAATCTTTTCATAGTCAAGCAAATCATTCCAAACTGGACGAAAGAAAAACACTCCTTCTCTCTGAAGCATGCCTCGCAAAAAAATATACAGAACTCCTCCAAATCTTTTTTCGAATTTTTCTTTACTATCTAAATTAAACCAGTATGAAGTGGCAAGCGTGTATATTTGTAACTGTAGCATATAGTGCTTGCTCACCTCGTTTCCCAATGTTTTTGGTTGATAATCTTTCAGCATATTGCTTTTCCAGTCTATTAAATATATCTTGCTTTTGTGTTCAAATACAAAATCAATTGATCCCCTAAGAAAGCCCTTATCAACTTTCCAATCATCGAGTTTCAGTTCAACTTCTTTTTTTAGTACTTCTAAGCCTTTGCTTTCAAAAGTACCTTTTGAGGGAATAGGAAAATAAAAATCGGCCTCACGCAAATTTTGTTCACAAGAAGAAAGCACAACTTGTTCAGAGTCCTCTTCTATTCCCAAACTGACAGGGGTATGCAAAGTGTTCCAAATAATTTCAGCTATAACCGGGACTGTTTCTTCAGAACGTTGATACCGCTCCCGGATTTTTTCAATCTGTTCCCGAACAAGAGTCTGTTCCAGCCAGTTCTGTGGTGAACTACTTTTATGAACCGTTTCAAAATCAAGATGTTCAAGTAACTCATGCATCATGTTTCCGGTTTGAATCCCTCCTGGCAGCAAATTATTTTTTGATTCACTTGAATAAGAATTGAGTCCATATTCTTTATCCGTAATCTGCTGAACAAAATGTTCATCATCTTCCCTGCGATCATTTAATAGACTCTCTGTCCTGATTTCCACAGGCATAACTGATACTTTACCTCTAGCTTTTTCTTTTGTTTCCTTTTGTTTTTTTCGGGTACTGATGCTACTAAATGAACTTACAACAAAACCTTTTTTTTGATTCCTCAACTGAGCTATGGACTCCTTAACATTTTTTACCTTGCCATCTAAAACTCTGGTTTGCGATAAATTTGGAACTTCAATTTTAAAAAATCGCTCAAGGGCTGAAAAAGGCTCCCCACAAAGACTTCTACTAAATGGAGAAATCCCCCTTACTCCCTTGATTTCTGAATCAATCGTTTTTAATCTATCGTTTATAACTGAGTAATCTCCATTAACTTTGCCTACAGTCATACCTGTATCCCCTTCAACAAATCCCACGTATGGCAAATAAAGCCGCGCAGAAGCCCTAGTCATTGCAACATAAAGAAGACGATGTTTTTCTGCATCCAACTGCCAGCGAAATGTCTCGGGAACATCTCTGCTGAGAAAATCAATTACAGGATTTTCTTCTTCATCATGGTAAAATTGGATTGAATCCTTTTTATTTGCTGTCAAACCTCCAAATAAAAATACCACTGGGAATTCGAGACCTTTAGAGGCGTGTATTGTCATCAATTGGACAGCATCCCTTTCACTTTCCATTCTAAGCAAATTCACATTTTCTCCCAAGTCTTCCTTGCAATCAATTAACCTCTTTAGCAGCAAAATTAATTCATGCAAATCAAGATGATTTTCAAAAACTTGTCTGATCAGTACTTCAAATAAATGTGCGTAATTTGTTACGCTTCTCTCATCTCCAGATAGAAATAATTCTCGCTCAAAAATACCAGTACGCAGCAAAATCTGGTCAAACATTTTTCTGAACTGTCTAGATTCAGCCATCGCTTTCCACTCATGCAGAAGATTTATTAAGTCAGAACCATCAATTGATCTTTCAGCCAAGTCCCGAATATTTATTCCAAAAAATCTTGTCAACCTGACTTTTGCTGTACGTGAATGATCAAGGGGATACTCAATAGCTTCCAGCAGGTCATAAATATCACGAGCTTCACGTCCCTCAAACAAACCCTTTTGCTTATAGAACGTAAAACTTATTCCGCATGCTCTGAGTGCTTTGCCAATTTTTTCACCTTCACTTGCTTTGCGGAAAAGTATGCAAATGTCCTGCTCTCGCAAAAAACTTTCACCTGACTCATTTTTCCATACTGGCCTTTCTATTTCAGTAGACCCTTTTGCAAGCAGTTTTTTTATTTCCAACGCGATTGAATCGGCAAATCTTGATGTGGTAATCTCAGCCTGATCATCTAGAAAAATCTCAAACACCGACTTTTTATCAGAATCAGAAACTGTTACTCCATAAGCTGATTTCAAAGAATTTAAAAAAGCTTCATTTCCGAAAAATCTTTGACCCTTCAATGAATACAATGCGTTCAAAATATCCTCAGATAATCTAGAATTTTGCAGACTGCTTTGTTCCGCAAGTTTTTTACCAGAAACTGTAAACTGTGGGATTATTTCAAGCATATGGATTGCACTTCGGTTGCTAGTATGATCTTTAAGCTCCAATTCAGGTTTCCCACATCCGACATTAATATATGCAAGCTCTCCCTCCTCAGGGAGCCAGTATCTGCTACCAAAAATATGATTAAGTCCGCATAGCAGTAATTCTGAAGAACGAAAGTTTTTTGTTAATGAAACCGGAGCATGTGAGAAATTTTCTGCAAAGATTCTCTTCGCCTGCATATAGGTGAAAATATCTGCTCCTCGGAATGAATAAATAGCCTGTTTAGGATCACCAATTAGAACAATACTATGTTCAGGGCTCTCTAAAAATATATTGCGGAAAATATTCCACTGCCTGTGATCAGTGTCCTGAAACTCATCAACAACTGCACATGTATATTTTTCACGAACAACCTTTGTCAGCGTCGTTATTGCTGTTTTTTTCTTAGGATTGACCTGTTCCTCAACCAGCTGAAGTAGGTCGTCGTAGTCAAATAAACCTTTTTCCATCTTTGTCTTTCTCAGTTCACTACGTACATCCCCAAGTACTTTCTGTATCACCCAAGCTCTTAAAATTTTCCCTGCTTCACCTACTAGGTTGTGTCTCTGAAATAGTTTTTCACAATCAGAGACGGCACTAATCCATTCAAGTTCTGAACTCGGAAATTCCTGTGGACTTAACCATTTCTCTCCTTCCCTCAATGTTTTTCTGCATTTAGGCCAGATAACCTTGTTAAGTTCAATATTCAAAAGCATATAAAAAGTATCCTCAATGCTTGCTGCTTTATGCCACTCACTAAGTGTTTGCAACAAAAGCTCAAGGTTTAACATTATATTTTTTTTCGAAGTCCCATTCAGTGCGGTCACATTAAAAGCGGAAATTATTGGATGTCCCAAAGAACAGTTAGTATGCAGACTTAAATCCCTATCAGCTAATCCTTTCCAGAGCTCTGAAAATTCCTTTAGAAAAACGTCAAAGGGGGGGAAATTTGGAACAAATTTACCCCTTCTAGGAAGCAGGTTCCTAATCTCACTTTCCAGATTATGCATATAACCATCTGACTGTTTTACATAAAGCGAAAAAAGTTTTGAAACAGGATTGTTGTTTGAGAGCAATTCTTTGCGCAAATAACGACTAAACACTTCGGGAAAAAGAAGGTTTTTATCTGCCAACTGTTGATCAAAAAGCTGTCGGTTTTCAAAAGCAAATTCCTGAAGAATTCTTTTACAAAATCCGTGTATTGTATATACAGGAACTGAATCAAAATCCAGCAGTGCTGACTTGACTTGATCAATCTGAAACTTATTTATTTCCCAATGCGGTCCTACTGGAATTTTCTGGAATTTAATAAGTTTATTTTCGTAGGCGTCTAAAATCTCTCTAAGTTTTGTACGAAGCCTAAGCCTAAGTTCAATAGTAGCTTTTTCAGTGAATGTAACAATTAAAATACTTTTTAGAGGTATGTACCTTGTAAACATTAATTCCAAAACAAGCTCAACCAGTGTAAATGTTTTTCCTGTTCCAGCTGAAGCTTCTATTAAAAGTTTGTTTTTGTTTTGCTGAAAAATATTATCCAGTTCAGTATCTTTTGAGGAATTTTCTCGAACTCTTTGGAAAAGTTCTGATTTTTTTCGAATGTAAATCGAAACTGACTGATCTTTTTGTGACATGAAAAAAGTTTATTTAAATTAATGCCTCTGCATTTTAGTACAGCAAACTCTACAATTCAATTATCAAGATTATCTCTTAAAGCTAAATAACTTGTCCTTGTTTGCTGTTCAAAATAGTCTACATACTCGTAAATTAAGAACGTTTTTATGAAAAAATCCACAACAAATGCTATCCAGTGAATACATTACCAACTTGACAGATCATTTGCAGCAGGCAGTTCTAGCGGTCGACCAATCAGGAGTGATAGTGTATTGTAATGATTCGGCTTCCCATTATTGGCAGCGGGGAATGGAATTACTGGTTGGAAGGCAAAATAAAGATTTGTTTCAAGCTGACCTGCTAATTCAGCAAAAAATAAGGGAAGTTTTAGATTATGGGAAGGTTTTTCGGATTGGTGGATATGTGCTCCAGACTCCACCGCTTAATGAAAGAGGAGCAGAAATTGTAATTGCACCGGTTAGAAATGAGTCCGGTTTTGTTGATAAGGCATTAATAACGCTTTTAGAAAGTACTGCTCATCAGGAATTCCAGGCAAGAGAAATGGAGGAAAAGCTATCTACTTCTCTTGGGGAACTTGCCGGGGCAATGGCACATGAGATACAGAACCCTCTGAGCGGGATCAAAGGCATGTTGCAGTTGATGCAGCGTGAACTGCAAAGTACAAAAATTAAAAATAATTCCATCGGCATGGTACTAAATGAAATTGACCGCGTTGAACGCCTTCTTAAACAACTGCTACTTCACTCAGGACCGATGCCTCTGGATTCATCAAGATTTAATATTCATGAACTGCTGAATACGGTAATTCAATTTGAAAAAAATTCCATACCAGGAATCAAGTTTAAGAGAATCTATGATACATCTCTCCCAGAAATCAATTCTGATCGTGATAAACTGCACCAGATATTTTTAAATCTTCTGAGGAACGCGGCGGAAGCATCAGCAAAAAATTCAACTGTAACTGTCTCTACAAGATTTTGCGGGAAATGGGAACTTTCAGGGACTAATCTTGATCCTGAGCTGAATTATACCTTAGTTACTGTGGAAGACGAAGGAGAAGGTATTGCTGTTGAGAATCGAGAAAAATTATTCAAACCGTTTTTTACCACAAAAAAAGAAGGACATGGTCTGGGATTGTCAATTTCATTTAGGCTTGTAAAATCGCTAGGTGGGATGTTGAGCTATAACCCTCGTGATTCAAACGGTTCAGTGTTTCAGGTGTTTTTGCCTGAAAAAATACCGGTTAAAGTTTAAAATGATACTTTGAATTTCAACATTATTTTTTTAAATTTCATCAACCATTTAATATATTAACAACCTGGAATAAAATATACTCATAAAATAATTTTCCTTCATACTACTCATATCATAAGGTAAATTAAGCACAAACGATTACCAAAGTAAGTGTATCTTAATTCTCTTTATTTCATAGTTGCAGATAAAGAGTTATTTAGAGGATCTCAAACTTTCAAAGAATTAATCAGAATAAAAAAATTTAATTTGAAAAAATGAATACATGAATAATAATGATCCAATTGTAATTACTGGTATTGCTCGTACTCCCATGGGAGGATTTCAGGGAGTCCTAAAAGAAATATCTGCACCAGAGCTGGGAAGTTTTGCAATTCGTGCAGCATTTGAGCGCTGCGAAGTGCCCGCTGAACACATAGGTGAAGTGCTTATGGGCTGTGTTCTTCCTGCAGGAATGGGGCAGGCTCCGGCAAGACAAGCTTCGCTGGGTGCAGGAATTCCAAATGCCGCTGGCTGTACAACTATCAACAAGATGTGTGGTTCGGGTATGAAAACAACCATGATGGCGCACGATGCTCTACTTGCTCAGACCAACAAAATCATGGTTGCAGGAGGTATGGAAAGCATGACAAATGCACCTTACATTCTGCAAAAAGCACGCTCAGGGCAAAGGCTTGGCCACGGGGAAATGAGCGATCATATGTTTCTGGATGGCCTTGAAGATGTTTACGAAAAAGGAACTCTTATGGGAGTTTTCGCTGAAAGAACAGCCAAATCCTATGGATTTACCCGTGAGGAACAGGATGAATTTGCAATCCGTTCACTTACTCGAGCAAAAAAAGCAATCGAAGATGGGAGTTTCAAAGAAGAAATTACGCCTGTTTCATTTCGTTACAGAAAACAAGAAATAGTAGTAGAAGAGGATGAACAGCCCCTTTCAGCGGACCTTAAAAAAATCCCAAATCTTCGCCCTGCATTTGAAAAAGAAGGTACTGTAACCGCGGCAAATTCTTCATCAATTTCTGACGGAGCAGCTGCAATTGTGATGATGTGTGAATCTACTGCAGTAAAAAGTGGAATTACGCCTTTAGCACGCATTCTTGGACACAGTAGTTTTGCCCAGTCACCTGACTGGTTCACCACTGCACCCATAGGTGCAATAAAAATGTTGTTGGAAAAAGTTGGGTGGAACACGCACGACGTTGACCTTTTTGAAATCAATGAAGCATTTGCCACAGTCACGATGGCAGCAATGAAGGATCTTGAATTGCCTATGGAAAAAGTAAATATCCATGGCGGTGCATGCGCGCTTGGACATCCGGTCGGTGCTTCCGGAACAAGGATTCTTGTCACGCTCATCTCAGCTCTAAGAAAATACAATAAAAACCGTGGGGTTGCCACCCTTTGCATTGGAGGAGGAGAAGCCACTGCTATGGCAGTAGAAGTACTTACCTGAGTAACTAATTTATTGCAAATTCACATTTTTAAATCTAATATTAGCTGTATTTAAATTCGAAACTCCCAGTTAAATATACTTACAAAGTGTATTTTAAATCGGCAAATTCTACATGCCTAAAAATTTTATATTTCGACCTAATTTAACTTTTATCTTCTAGAGTCTTAATCTTAACGAACAAAATCTGCATTACAAAATGGCGGGCGTAGCTCAGCTGGTAGAGCGCTGGATTGTGATTCCAGTGGTCGAGGGTTCAAATCCCTTCGCTCGCCCCATATTAATAATTTCAAATTCATCTGGAAACATTAATTTATTCCTTACATCTTATTAACGCGGGCGTAGCTCAACTGGATAGAGCATCAGACTTCGGATCTGAGGGTTGAGGGTTCGAATCCTTCCGCCCGCGCCAGTAATTATGATTACTGGCAGTATTATTTAATATTTTTCCCAATCCTCCCTTTCAATTCATATTCCATTACCAAATGGAATACTTCAAAAGAACTGACAAACAACTTTATAAATTCATAATATAGAAGTTGACTTAAATATACCCGCCATTAACCTATTCTTTCCCTTTTGCAAATTAAGTTTACAAGACTAAAATCTATCTCGTTTTTCAAGTTCATTAACTTAAGGGATATATAATTTTGTGATCATCTGAAATTTTGTAATGACTCCTCAAATGAACTGTTTTCACAAGAACAAAAACAACAATTATTTTGATCAGGGTTGAAAAAAATCGCCTTCGGATTTGTCTCTTTAGTAGCCTGGGAATTTTGCAAGGATAGTGAGCTCTCTAGTTTTTTTTGTTTCATAAGTTGATCATTCAGACTTATTTCAAGTCCATGAAACTTTGATTCAAACTGTTTTTTTTCAATATGCATCGTTTTAAGCTGATCTTGCAAAAGTTTGTTATTTTGTGTAACTATTCCAAGTTTTTTAAGATTTTGGTCCGCATCTGCAACTTGATCTATGAAAAATGACCTAACAGTAATAACTGATATTAGTAGCAATGCTCCCCAAAGTACATGTACCAATAACATACTTTTATGATGATTTTCATTCATAAAAGGTCTAATATGGCCAATTGTTTTATTTTTATTTTCATAA
>CACERX010000044.1 GCA_902562015.1 uncultured SAR324 cluster bacterium | reverse complement strand
TTAAAATAATGCCAAATATTTTGTTGACGGCTTAGATAAACTCTTGTAAGATTTCCAACGTGCTTAATGGTGAGCGCTTTTTATTATAATTTTTTCAAAGGAGAATGATGACAAAATTGAAACAGATATTAGTTTCACTCTGCATGTTAGCATTATTATTGCCTGTGGCTTCCAGTTTACATGCAGGAGGACATAAAAAAACAATAGCACTTTTACCAGGAGTAGTAGATCCCTTTTATTTTACAATGCATAGAGGCGCAAAGCATGCTGCTGATGCTTTGGGAGTCAATCTCCTTTTCCAGATTCCAAAACAATGGAACGTTTCTGTTCAGGTACCGATCCTCAATGCTATGATTGCTAAGAAACCCGATGCAATTTTGATCGCGCCTACTGACAAAGTACAATTGATAGCACCTCTGAAAGCAGCTGTAGATCAGGGAATCAATGTTATCACAGTAGATACTTTCATAGATGACGGAATGTATCAAGACGGATCAGGACGTGGCGATTTCCCTTTGTCTTATATAGCATCAGATAATGTATTAGGTGGTAGAATGGCTGCACGGGCACTTGCCAAATCGATTAATGGCAAGGGGAAAGTTTATGTATCAAACACTGTGCCTGGAGTTTCAACAACAGATCAGCGAGAAGAAGGGTTTAAGCTTGAGATCAAAAACTATCCCGGCATAAGCCTTTTGAAAACTCAATTCAATGATGATGATGCAAATAAGGCAGCTGCTCAACTTCAAGCCGTTGTTGCCAGAAATTCGGATTTAGCAGGAGTTTTTGGAGCTAATCTATTTTCTGCAATTGGTGCAGCTGATGGTGTGAAAGCTCTCGGCAAATCAGGTAAGATTAAGGTTGTAGCTTTCGATGCTCCAACAAGAATTGTAAATGATATTAAAAGTGGTTTAATAGATCTAGCAATAGCTCAACATCCTGCCGAAATCGGTTATTATGGTGTAGTAACTGCCTATGCAGCACTCACTGGGCAATCTATTCCTGTAACTATAGGAACAGGGTTTACGGTAATGGATGCTTCAAATATTGACGATCCAGACGTGAGAAAATTCATCTACTC
Organism: uncultured SAR324 cluster bacterium; assembly: GCA_902562015.1. Next base: position 8,254 of record CACERX010000044.1, on the reverse strand, counting down.
CGACTAACATATCTTTTCTAACAATAAATTAACGGGCCGGTTGATACCAGCCCGTTTCCCACCTTCCGTATTTATAATTTATGAACATTTCAACTATTTCAAAATCTATAAATAGAGCTGAATGGGTCCGCGACATATGGTCCTGGCTTTTTCTAATAGTAATGGTCCTTTTTTTTGAAATCTGGGCACAAGTAAGTTATTCATCATCTTTTGTTTTTAATGGTTTTAATGTTCAGAGCATTTTAATTTTTGCTACTGCTCCACTTCTTCTTGGTATAGGTCAGTCACTGGTCATTATTTCAGGCGGTATTGACCTTTCTGTAGGCTTCATCATGGGACTGAGTGCAGTTGTTTTGGCTACAATTGTTCAGAGTTTTTCTGGAGAAGCACAAGGTGTGGCTTTAGCAATTGGAATTTTAGCTACATGTCTAGTATGTCTCATCCCAGGATTGATTAATGGTTTGCTAATCACCAAATTAAAAGTTCCCCCCTTTATTGGGACATTGGGAATGTATGGAGTCGCTAGGGGTTCAGGGTTTATAATTGCTGATGGTATGACAGTTCCAGTAGACAACGACTGGCTTTATAATCTAGGCACAGGAAAAATACTTGGTATACCAATTATAGTCTTGATTGTAATTATAGTAGCGCTAGTTTTTCACTTTGTCCTTTCTCGAACCAAATTTGGACAATATACATATGCAATAGGAGGCAACAGGGAAGCAGCAATTAGATCAGGTATCAATGTTGATCGTCATATTATAATTATTTTTTTACTTTCCGCCTTTTGTGCCTTCTTAGCAGGACTAGTTTACACAGCCAGATTTTCTGCTGGAGCTGCTCAGGCAGGTGAACCTATGCTTCTAGATTCCATAGCCGCGGTATTTATTGGCGGTGCAAGCTTCTACGGAGGATCAGGTAAAATTATTGGAACTGTAGTAGGTGCACTCGTTATCGCTGTAATTCAGTTTGGACTTGTTTTTGTGGATGTAGATTCCTTCTGGCAGTTTCTTGCAGTCGGCCTGGTGATTATTGTTGCTGTACTCATTGACCAATCAAAAACACGTGTAACGGGAGTTACGAATGAGTGATAACTTACTTGAAGTAAATTCAATTACCAAAAATTTTGGCGGTGTTAAAGCGCTTTCTCAAGTGTCTCTGTTTGTAAAACGTGGAGAGGTTTTAGCACTTGCTGGTGATAATGGTGCGGGGAAATCGACACTTATAAAGATCATCTCTGGAGTTTACCATCAAGATGACGGAGAAATAATCTACGATGGTACTAATCTCAATATTAGTAACCCAAAATTCGCAAGAAATTTAGGAATAGAAACTATCTACCAAGACTTAGCATTAGCAGATAATCTAAACGTTGGTGCAAACATTTTCTTGGGGCGAGAACCTCTTTTGAATCTATTTGGACTAGTTAAGATTCTTGATCAGAAAAAGATGCTTTCAGAATCCAGACAGATATTAGATTCACTAGATATAGAAATACCTGAAATTTCGCTCGGTCAACCAGTGCGCAGACTTTCCGGGGGACAAAGACAGGCAATTGCCATATGCAGGGCAATATACTGGAAAGCTGAGTTACTAATTATGGACGAACCTACAGCAGCGCTCGGTGTACCAGAACAAAGAAAAGTAATGCAACTTATTAGTAGACTTAGAAAACAGAATATTGCCATTATTTTAATATCCCATAATCTCAACGATATCTACGAAATTGCTGACAGGATTGCAATTCTGAGACAGGGGGAATTGGTTGGTGATCATATGATTGAAGAAATTAATAGAGAAGAAGTTGTGAAACTAATGGTACAGGGTAATATTTAATCATTTAGGAACTATTATTCTGTTTACTGTTAATTGAGCCAAAACACTTTTTAAGTATTAATTTACAACTTATGCTATTTTCATAATTAAGCATTCCTACCCCTTATTACCAGAGTAAAATTTTATAAATTCCAGAAACTTAAATTAGTACCCGACATGTTTCCAAAAACGGGAACTAAATGTTTGGATAAACTTTAAGAAGGAATATTTGCTTTATGTTTTTAATTTTTATATTTTCTGAAAGCATAATTCATATCATATTTTTTTGGTTTTTTTTAAATAACAAACAACCTTCCAGAAATATTTCCTTTATGTCCTTGATAATTTCAATACTGATGTAAGCTATTCTAATTTTCAAAAGAAAAGTGGTAAGAGATAAAATTTCTTCTTAAAACAATAATTTGAAAAAACAACTAGTTGAAAATATTCTAAAAAAAGCTAAAACAGCTAAAATTGCTGTTATTGGTGATTTTTGTCTTGATGTCTACTGGTTCGTAAACGAAATTGCTTCAGAAAAATCCTTAGAGACAGGGCTATTTACTTTGCCAATTAATCGCCAAGAATACTCTCTCGGTGGCGCAGGTAATATTGTGAATAATCTTCATGCTTTAGGTTGTACAAATTTGCAGGCTTTTGGAGTCATAGGCAATGACCTATGGGGAGAAAAGTTAATGCAAAAATTAAATGAAATAGATATCAATTCTGAAGGAATTATAATACAAGGACAGCACTGGGACACTCCTTCTTATATAAAACCTTATAAAGATAATATTGAGCTTAATAGGATTGACTTTGGAAATTTCAATAACCTGGATAAAAAAACACTGAATTGTTTGTTGTCAATTTTAGAAAAAAATTTACAAAATCAAGATATTGTTATAATTAGTCAGCAAATTGCGAGATCTCTTTTTGTGGATGAATTTATAAAAAAGCTGTTAATTTTGATGAACAAATTCTGCGATACACTTTTTATAGTTGATAGCCGTCATAATAGTAACTGTTTTACAAATGCAATACTAAAAATTAATGAATTTACTGCTGAGAATATGGTCGGTAATGACGCTAATGAAGGAGTTGACGTCAAAAATAATAATTCTATCAAGACGGCAAAAATGTTGAGTAAAAAATTAAATCAAACAATTTTCATTACTCTTGGGATAAACGGTTGTATACTTGTGGATGAAGGTAAAATCACAGAAATACCAAGCATAAAAATAACAGGGGAAATTGATACAGTGGGTGCTGGAGATAGTATGTTAGCTGGAATATGCATAGCATTAGTAGGCGGACAAGATGCATATAATAGCGCCTGTTTAGGGACTCTTGCGGCAGCAGTTTCTATAAAAAAGTTATATCAAACAGGCACTGTAACTCCTAATGAATTACTCCTGATGGCAAATTGACTATTTTTGTTAGTCCGAAGTTTAAAAAAACTAATAACAAAGACAAAAACTTCAATTGAATAACTAAATAATGAGCGAAGACTTAGGCCTAAGCAGTCGCCCCCTTACGGAACTCTTCCCAAGACCTGAAAATATTGAGGACTGGTTATCCTACTGTCTCTCAGAAGATCAGCTACTTGAATTCAATGAAAATGGATTCATCCATGGTATCAAGGTCCTCAATTATGATCAGTTGGAAGTAATTCGTAAAGAGTTAAGCGAAATAGTTGTTCAAGAGCATGATGGAAGGGAGTTTTTTTACGAATATCATTCTAATGAATCTACCATAGCTGAAACGGTTCTTTTTCATGCATTAGGAGCTTGGAGAGTTAGAAAATCATTTCACGACTTACTTTGGAATCCAGCGTTCTTGATTCCCGCCTATCAATTATTAGGGAATGGGTTCCGTTTTTTCCATGATCAAATTTTTTGCAAACCTGCCTATAATGGTAGTGTTGTTTCCTGGCACCAAGATTTTTCCTACTGGACATGGACACAACCTATGAATCACCTAACTTGCTGGATTGGTCTAGATGATTCAAATGAAGAAAATGGATGCTTACATTATGTCCCAGGAAGTCATCGTTGGGGACTAATCGACAAACTTGACCTTGCAGGAGAAATGGATGCCGTCAGATCTTTATTGACGCCCGACCAAATTCATGATTTTGATAGAAAAGTACCTATTGTCATGAAGGAAGGTTATGCAAGTTTTCATCATCCTGTATTGATGCATGGATCATTTGAGAACCGCTCTTCTGCTCAAAGAAGAGCTACTGTAATCAATGTCTTCGGTGATGGAGTTGTATCAAATTTGAATTCCGTTAGTGGTAATTCTCCGGGAACCAATAACTATCCGCCAATTAAAATTGGTAACAAAATGGAGGGAACTTATTACCCTCTTTTATTCAATCCTGAAGATAATTCTCAAGAACTTTTTTCGAATATAAAAACGTTAAAAAATCTAAAATAAATTAATACTTTAAAGTTAAATTTTTAATATTCTAAAAGCAAGTTATAACTAATAATTAGAAAATTTGAAGGACATAAAACCTATTCTAAATATTTAATTTATCTGACTAACTCCATTCACATCTTGATTGTTTTTAATCAAAAATATAAATAAGTTTATATAAATCAATAAAGTTTCAAACATTTTTCAAGAAAGGACTTTACTATGTCATTTTTTTTCTTAGAGGCTTATGAAAAAGTTTATAAATCAAAAGTTGTAGAATATGAGATGATGTCAAAATTTGTTGACGATAAGGTTAAAGATATTGAACATGGAATGTTAATACACGCACAAACTAAAATTTCTGAAAATGAACATGAAGTTATATACAGATGGATGGAAGTATTTGAAAATTTTGAAGCATTTGAAGCTCATTTGAAAAATCCATTTGTTGAAGAACATATTAAGAAATTTACTGAAAAAGGAATATTATCTGGTCCAGTAGATGTCAGGATTTACTGCGACTGGTCAGAAGATGAAAAAACAAAAATATCAAAAATACCAGGTCTTGAACTTAGTTTTATGCCTATGGTTAATGGATATTTTCGTTGATATTTGATGGTCTTATGAAAAAATTGGAAAGAAAAACATAATAAGTATACTTAAAATTTAGTGAACATAGAAAAAGTCAATATAATTAAACTTTCAAACCATTTTTAGAAATAAAAATTATGAGCTTGGAACAAACATGGCGTTGGTATGGTCCAAACGATCCCATTACAATAACAGATATAAGGCAAACAGGAGCAACCGGAATTGTGAATGCTTTACATGAAATTGAAATAGGTAAAGTATGGAGTATTGAAGCAATTGAAGAAAGGAAACGTCTGATTGAATGGGAAGATTCAAATGAAATTCCCCAAAAAACTGGATTGAGATGGTCTGTTGTTGAAAGTGTGGCAGTTCATGAAGACATTAAAACTCAGACAGGAAATTTCCAAACATACATTGAGGCCTACAAGCAAACTATACGAAATCTTGGAAAGTGTGGGATTGATACAATTTGTTATAACTTTATGCCAGTATTGGACTGGACTAGAACAAATCTTGAATATTTGCTTGAGGATGGTTCCACGGCTTTGTATTTTGACTTCAGTGTATTGGCTGCTTTTGATCTTTTCATTCTCAAACGTCCTGATGCAAAAAAATCTTATACCGAAAAAGAAATAAAGATTGCAAGAGAAAAATTTAATAATATGAGTGAATTTGATATAGAGGAATTGGTTGATACTATATTAAAAGGATTACCTGGAACAGATACAGGTTATTCTCTTGAAGATGTTCAAGCAGCTCTAGATCTATATAAAAATATAGATTCAGAACAGTTAAAAAAATACTTAGCCTATTTTTTAGAAGAAATTATTCCTGTTGCAGAAGAAGCTGGAGTTCGGATGGCAATTCATCCAGATGATCCGCCAAGATCATTGTTAGGTCTTCCAAGAATCATCAGTACAGAAAAGGATCTTTCTGAGTTATTAAATATGATTGACTCACCGAGCAATGGATTTACCATGTGCGCTGGTTCTTACGGAGCAAATCCTGACAATGATTTAGTAGGAATGATTGAACGATATGGGCATAGACTTAGTTTCACTCACTTAAGAAGTACAAAAACCATTGAAGGGAAAGATTGGTGTTTTTATGAAGCAGATCATTTAGCTGGAGATGCTGACATGTATGGTATTGTTAGAGCATTGGTCAAAGAACAAAGAAAAAGAGTGGCTCAAGGACGTGCCGATCATCAAATTCCAATGAGGCCTGACCATGGACATCGAATGTTGGATGATCTTAAAAAAGACAGCAATCCTGGGTATTCCTGCATAGGTCGTTTAAGAGGACTTGCAGAACTCAGAGGTCTGGAAATGGGAATAGAAAAAAGTCTGTAATATTTTACAAGATTCCGTTGAGCAAATTTCTAAAATCACTTTCGACTATCTTTGTACTGTAACCAATAAATATGCCACCAGAGTTAGGGTAACTTTTTCCTTTCAGTTTTTGTATCTGACATATCTAAATTTCAGATAGACAAATTTAATCATCATTCTAATAATCAATTGGCTGAGTTACTTTCAAGATAACTTACTACCAAATCAGGAAAATCTGTAAATATCCCATCTACACCTACCTCATTTAAAAAAATATCAAGCAATTCATCAAAATTCGAAACATAGTCTGGTAGTCTGTCTGCTCGAAAAGTATATGAATGAATTAACAAATCTTTCCGGCGAGCATTTTTTACCAAATTCGTGATTTGAAAATTTCCTGATAAATCAACGCCCGTTACCAATTGGTTCATCCAGGGACCAATACCGTCTGCATATTTAGACACCTCATTTAGACCTTTTTCAGATTTTAAGTAAGTGAAATCTGTATCAGACAATCTCCAATGGTTTTCTCCTATCAACTGGATGAGTCTTAACCGAGTTTTGTGTTGATAACGTAATTTTTTCAAAGTTTTAGAATCAAATGACTGAATAAATACTGGATCTGTAGCTTCCTTAAAACCATGATGTTTTAACATTTTCAACATCGTCGAAGCTGGATCCATATTATGTTTTTTATGAAATTCAGGTGCTTTAATCTCAATATAAAGTCCCATTATACGGCCACTGCTTTTTGACAAGCCCTTAACAAGATTAATCATATTGTCAAGTGTGGGTATTTCAAAGAGTTGGGAATCAATTGGAAATCTTTGAGGGAACGCCGCATTTTTTCCTGTTCTTGAAGATCTTTCATGGACCTTTAGTAATTTAATTTCATTTAAAGTGAAATCAATTACTTGGGACTTACCTTTCTTATTGTTCTTTTCAGGAAATACTTCTTCGACATTGGTTGTTGCATTGAGAGTTAGATCATGCATAACAATCAAATGACCATCCTTGGTCATAACCACATCTAACTCCAGAAAATCTGCTCCTGATGCAAAAGCCATTACTGCACCAGAATAAGTATGTTCTGGCAGATAACCCGAAGCACCTCGATGAGCAATTACCAATTTTTTTGCGTAAGCACTTTGACAAATAATGCAAAATGCAAAAATAATAAAATAAATTATCTTTTTTGCCACAAGCATTACATCGAAACTAGTTATGTTTTTATTTGTTTTCGATCCTCAAGCCAGTCTCACTACAGAAAATATGTAATTTTTTCTTTTCACAACTCAAATTTATTGCAGTTCCAACAGAGTAAACTGTGTCTGGGGGAACCCTTATGGTCAAAGAATGTGAAATTCCATTAATTTTACCATATAAATAATTATCTGCACCTTGACGTTCATAATTTTCTACAATAAATTTTCCCAGCGTCACTTTCCCAGATTCATCAGTTAACAAGTGCTCAGGTCTAATACCTAAAATTAAGTTTTTTGATTTTGTCTGAAAATCATCTAATTTTATTTTAACGGTAGATCCTAGAATAAACTCACCTTTTTCATTCAATTCACCAGGTACAAGATTCATAGGTGGAGAACCAATAAAACCTGCTACGAAAAGGGTTTCTGGTAATTCATAAACTTGCAAAGGTTGGCCTATTTGCTCGATTCTACCCTCATTCATTAATACTAATCGATGTCCAAGTGTCATCGCCTCTACCTGATCATGGGTCACATAAAGAGATGTGACGCCCAATTCGGATTGCAATCGACTGATTTCTAAACGGACCTGGATCCTTAATTTGGCATCCAGGTTGGACAAAGGTTCATCGAAAAGAAAAACTTTAGGATTTCTTGCAATAGCTCTCCCCATTGCCACTCTTTGTCTTTGTCCTCCTGAAAGCTGGCTCGGTTTACGATCCAGATATTCTTCAATTTGCAGTGTTTCCGCTACTTCTTTAACTCTTCTGTTAATTTCGTCACTACTGATTTTACGATTTTTCAGTCCATACGCTATATTTTTAAAAACGGTCATGTGGGGATAAAGTGCATAGTTCTGAAAGACCATAGCGATATCCCTGGTTCCTGGCTCCT
>CACERX010000043.1 GCA_902562015.1 uncultured SAR324 cluster bacterium | reverse complement strand
TCCTAGTTCAAACTCAAAGGGTCGCCGTTTTGCACGACTACTGTCAAACATCTTATAATTTTCTTCCAGCCAGCCTTCGTAGTGAACTTTGAGCCGACTGCCTTCTACAGATTTTTTCCCATGACCATGGCGTTCAAAGTAGAGATCTATTCCGGAACCTATCTGTTTAAAGGCCGTATCCAATGCTAATTGTGGTCGTTTATTAATTTTTTGAGTTTGTTGCTGGTTTGCAGAGGAGATGTTTATCTTCATCTGCAGGCGAAGATTGCAGGTGCCTGTTCTCCAAGAACGGTCATTTGTATTGGGGCTTTATTGTCACCTTGAGCAATGCCTTTGTTAACGTCAAGGTATAAATTTATTGACTTTCCCTGAAGATGATATTGTCCGTACTGAACTTCGGCTTTACCTTCAAGTAAAATAGTTTGAGTAATTTCATCAAAGCTTGCCTGATCAGCTTTGGCAACACGGCCGGGTTGTTCGAAACAAACTTCCTGAACTGCCTGAATAAACTTTAACTCCTGAGATTTATTCAAATGCAAAGTAATTTTTCCTGCATGTATGTATAAATTGCCAGGGTTTCGTTCCATTTCAACGTTACCTTCAAACATTGCCTGATGCTTCCTGTTATCAAGCACAGCCCTAGATGCTAACAAAAGCACCTTCTCTGGTTCTCGATTTTGAGAAGTTTCTTCAAGCTTGTTTTGTGATTCCCTTTCAGTTTCTTTTTTACCGCGGTTTGTTTTAAGATCACTGAGGTTAGCCTCAAACCTAATTCGGCCCTCCTTGCTGGTATCAAGGCCCTCAAGTGTTGCATGCTGTTTCAAAAGGTCCAAAATGACATTGTCACTGATAACATTCCCCTGTGCAGCCTTGATGATTACATTACCCTTCATCTGCAAAGTTTGCTGCGGTTTTGGAAGCCTATTTTTATTGTTAGCCCCTTTTTCAACATTTTCCACATTAACCTGAGTGTAAATAGCAAAATCTGAACGAACCTCCTTGTCCCATTGCTTTACCTGCACTCCGCCTTCGCCGAACATTTTCTCGATGTTAGTATCTTTTTCGGAAACTAGGCGAAGTTTCGCAGTGGTCATTTCTATGTTTTCTCTTGGAATGAAACCCTTAACATTGCCCCTAAAAACGGCAGCGTTTTGTTTGAGATCTGTGGTGAATTCATCTGCCTGTATTTTGATCTGCTCAGTTGAAGCATAACGGAGTAATATTTTTTCCTCAATTGTTGTCATTGGTTTTGGGAGAGCATCAAGAAATTCATCCTGAGTGTTGAAAATTTTATTCTGCAATAGTGAGATTTTTGCAATTATGTTCTTTGATAAACCTTCTCTCAGAAGGTGATCTAGAGTATTGTACGTGACTTTGAAACCTTTTGCGGGATTAGCATTAATAACTCTTTTTGAGTTCGAAAAAGATTCCACTATTAATATACATAATGATAATAAAATGAAGAATGATGCTTTCATGTTTTTTGCCTATGCAACTGAAGCTTTTTTTGATGAAGTTTGAACGTGACCTAGGCGTGTCTGTCGGTTTTCAAATGCTGCTTTGATAAAAGAAGAAAACATTGGATGTGGTTTAAGGGGCTTTGATTGGAGTTCAGGATGATATTGACAGCCGATAAACCAGGGATGTTCAGGAAGCTCAATCGTCTCTACTAAATTTCTTTCAGGATGACGTCCAGAAATTTTTAATCCTGCCTCTTCAAGTTTGGGAACAAATTCATTCATTACCTCATATCGATGTCGATGTCGTTCTGAAATGGTTGTTTTATTATACATCATGGCAATTCTTGACCCTTTTTTAAGGACTGTAATCTGGCTTCCTAGGCGCATGGTACCACCCGTTTCCTGATGCCCCTCTTGTTCGGGCATCAAATCGATAACATTTTCCGCATGATCAGGTCTTGACTCTCCTGAATTTGCTCCTTCAATGCCTACAACATTTCGGGCAAATTCAATTATGGCCATCTGCATGCCTAGACAGATTCCAAAGAATGGAATTTTGCCTGTGCGGGCAATCTGAATGGCAGAAATTTTTCCTTCCATACCACGTTCACCGAATCCGGGAGCAACTAGCACACCATCCATTTTTTCCAATTGTTCAAATGCATTTTCAGGTGTTAATAATTCTGAGTCAATGTAATGTAGATTTACCTTCAGTCGGTTAGCTATACCTCCATGAAGTAGTGCTTCCTTAAGACTTTCATAAGAGTCAAGATGCGTCACATATTTACCAATAAAAGCGATGTCTACATTGTCTTGGGGGTTTTTATACTTTTCAATCAAATCAATCCATGGTTGCAGTTTTGGGCTCCCTGTCCACATCTGCAGATAAGTCATAATGATGTTGTCCAGATTCTCCTGGTGAAACATCAGAGGTACCTCATAAACTGATTCAACATCAAGACCGTTTACAACAGAATCTTCAGGAACATTAGTGAATAGAGAAATTTTGGTTCGTACTTTTTCCGAAAGGATTTCAGGTGTACGACAGATGAGAATATCAGGCTGTATTCCGATTTCCCTGAGTTTACCGACACTATGTTGGGTAGGCTTAGTTTTCATTTCTGTAGTCTGTACTATAAGTGTCAGGTGAACAAACAAGGTATTTTCTTTTCCATGATCGTGTCTGAACTGACGGATAGCTTCCAGAAAAGGAAGTGACTCAATGTCTCCTACAGTTCCGCCGATTTCAACAATACAAATGTCGGCGTTAGGAGCAACAAAAGTTTTTGTTTCTTTGTCGAAAATTTTGGAAGCCTCTGTAATGGTATTTTTGATTTCATCAATTATATGTGGAACCACCTGCACAGTCGCACCTAGGTAATCACCGGCTCGCTCCTTTCGAATAACTGTGTCATAAATTTGACCGGTTGTACGATTATGTCTACGAGTTAGCACTGCATTTGTGTAGCGCTCATAATGTCCAAGATCCAGATCTGTTTCAGCGCCGTCCACGGTGACAAAAACCTCTCCATGCTGAAATGGATTCATAGTACCGGCATCAACATTGATATATGGATCAAGCTTCATTAGGCTGACAGTTAGCCCTCTTGATTCCAGCAACGTACCAATGGAAGCAGCAGCAATTCCTTTGCCAAGTCCTGAAACCACACCACCTGTGATAAAGATATATTTTGTTTGCACGATTTTGTTTTGCTAGTCTTTTGTTGGGAGAGGGTTTTGATAAAGACTAAATTTAAATATATACCTGAATTAATTTTGTCATGCGTTATGCTTTGCTCAAAATGATAAGGAAAAAATTTAAAGTATAAAATAAAATATAATTTTTTTCATCTTGTTGTATCAAAATATAAAAACTGAAATACAGAATTTAGTCTCCCAAAATATTCACAACCAAATCTCTAGAGTGCCCTAGTGTGCGGTGCTCCCATAGAAAAATTCCTTGCCATGTCCCCAAGAGCATTTCACCTCCATAAAGAGGAATTTGTTCTGAAGTATTTGTCAACATACTCCTAATATGAGATGGCATATCATCCGGACCTTCCACTGTGTGAGTATAACGTAAATCAGTTTGTGGAACCAGCTTTCCTAAAAAATATTCCAGATCAAGCTGAACATCTGGATCGGCATTTTCTTGTATGATTAGACTTGCCGATGTGTGCCTGACAAATAGATTACAAAGTCCTGAGTTTATTTTTGAATCACTTACCACATCTCGGATTTCCTGAGTAATTTCCCGAAGACCCTTGCCTGTTGTTTTTATTTGCAAAACCTGCTGGTAATTTTTCATTAGCTTAAAGCAGAATTCAGTTCACGGGCAGTTCAATGGTGAAACAGACTCCTCCTGTTTCGAGATTTCGGAAACGTGTAAAACCATTATGATCAGAAATAGTTTGGCTGACAATTGTTAGTCCAAGACCGGTCCCATGTTCTTTTGTGGTGGCATATGGTTCAAACAGTTGGTCTGCAATTTCCGGCGCTATACCAGTTCCATTATCCTCTACATCCATACAGATGATGTTTAAATCTGGAACATGTCTAGTTCTAATAATTATTTTACCCTGGTTGAAAATACGTGAAAGAGTCCCTTTTTTCTCTATTGAACTGATGGAATTGTCTACTAGGTTTATTATTACTCTGCGAATCTGTTCGCTGTCCAAAGGTAATTGTGGAAGAGACTCACTAAGATCTGTGGTCAGTGATACTCTGGAGGGCAAGTTTTCATGAAACAGATGTAGAGCGTTTATAATAATATTGTTAAGATCACTGATTTGAGGATTGGACTCAGGAATTTTTGCAAAATTTGAAAACTCACTCACCATTTTTTTTAGATGCTGCACCTCATTGATTATTGTCTGTGTTGACTGATGCAGGGCCACATCATCTGAAACTTCACCTGCATATTTTCGGTTAATGCGTTCAGCAGAAAGTTGAATGGGTGTAAGCGGATTTTTTATTTCATGTGCAATGCGACGAGCTACTTCCCGCCAAGCCCGGGCCCGTTGAAGACGTTGGATTTCTGTAATATTGTTGTAAACACAAACAATACCTGCAGATTTGCCGTCACTGTTTTGAAGATCAAGAAGGGTAGCAGATACTTCAACAGGACCATTTTTTTTATGAACAATCAGGTTTCGTGAAATGGATCGTTCATTATTTGCTTTAATTTGTTCAACCATTTCTTCAAATTGTTTTAGAGACTCATCCTCCAGAACATCACGATAGTGCTTGCCTGTATCAACTCCAGGTTTAATTTGAAGCATTTGTTTTGCAGAGTGATTAAGTATTTCAATGTGACATTCGACATCCAGCGACATTACTCCTGTTGTGATATTTTCTAGAACAAGTTCAACAAAGCGAATCTGGCTTTCAAGTGTCCTGTGACTATCCTGCAGATTGTTGGTTGTTTTGTTAAGTGCAATCTGGTGTTCAAGCAAGTCACGGCTCATTGAATTAAAAGACTTCATCAGCAGTGCAAAGTCTTTGTCTAGAGGCCCTTGAAGTTTTACCTGAAAGCCCAGTTCTCCTTCTGAAACTCTTTGTGTGGCAAGCGCGAGATCTTCAATAGGCTGTACAAATCCTCGTGCTAGGTAAAATGCCAACCATGTGGCAACAAAAATAATGAACAGGGTCATCAGCAGAAAAATTATTAAATAATATCCACGCACTAAATCTTCTGATTCAGTCAAAAATCTTGTATTGTGACTCTGGGAAACAATTTCGCTTATTGCGTTTGAAGAGTACGGAGAGGCGGGATAAAAAATTTCTAAGAAGAACTGTTTATTTTGATAGGTCAACGGAGTGATGTGACGGTAAATGATGCGGTCTTCCAGTTCTTTAGTAAACCAAATTTGTTTCTTGGATTTTATTTGATGCCACTCATTTAAAGAAGGCGCAGTCCAGTGTATATGTGAAATCTCTGTTTGCATCCACTGACCCAAAAGTTTTTGGTTTTCTGAATAAATCGATACATTTGCTTCAACGTTCTTCATAGGTTTTATCGTACTGAATTCTCCCTTGCTTTCAATTAAATAATTCTCCCAGATCAAATGTTGAAGCTCCATGGTTTCGCGCAAATTTTGGTGATATGTTTCAGAAACGTTTTGTGCGCTTTGAATTACTGATTCTTGCTGCCCTTTGAGCCATGATTCAAGATTTGTTGCAATGAAGTAACTCGCAAACAGATGAAAACCCATGGCAGGTAGTGAAAGTACAATGAATGAAGTGATAAGTTTCGTTTTAAGATTGACTCCTAGGACGTGCCTTTTTCGCTCATAAGAAAGTTTGAGAAGATTTCGTGCAATCAAGTAGAATACTATAGCCAGCAAAACAATATTCACGTTAATTGCTACAAAAACCATCAACTGTGATCCGGAATGCTCCAATACAGAAAATCCCTTTTGCATGCTGAACAATACAAGTACTATCAGCAGAAGCAATAGAACAAGTACTGCAAGCATCCTGTTTCGGATGTGAGGATCAGTAGCAATTATTTCTTTGTAATGATTGCGTATTTCCTGGAGTCTTGACGACATAATTTGCAGGGGTTACAGAATGATTGATTTCAGGAAACAGAATTCATTAATCTGTGACAGCAGATTTGATTTTATGTGAATTTGACGTTTATTGTGACAGAATTGAATTATAATATTCTTTCTTCGATTTTTTGTGTTCAGTATCAACAGTGTATTCCTCACTATGCTTGACCAACAATTGAATGGCTTCAAAACGCTTACCTATCATTCTTCCTTCTACTACTACTCCTTGGCCTTCGCGAAAAAGGTCAGGTTTGACTCCTGCGTAATACACTGGAATGGAATTTTTCCCCTCCTCAGTAATATTGAATGAAAGTTGAATAGCTTGTGCGTTCCAGTCCACACTTCCCTGCTGCACAAGAGCACCGATACGGATGGTTTTTTCTTCAAATTCCGCTGGACTTGCAAGGACTTCAGTTGGAGTATAAAAGAAAACCGTCGTTTTCTGCAGTTCCTGCAATGATAAAGCGACAATTACTGCAAGTATTACTGCTCCTCCTATTACAAACTTAGTCCTGGTTTTCAATGCTCACCGTTTTATCAGGATTGTCTGATGATTCAGAAAGTCTTTGCTTTATTGACTCAATTGTCTGGCCTGAAATTTTCATCCGGCGTTTGGTCATCAAAATATAAACTGCAAATGTACAACCCCAGATTAAATAGGCAGCAACAACGTATTCAACACCAATAAGCATTTTAAACCTGTGTTTCTGTAATAAGCTGATTGAGCTCCTCCCGATATTTTTCAGTTTGATAGCGCAGAAGCAGTAAATAAAGATAAAACAGCAGCATCACAATAGTCGTAGCAATCAGAGGATATAATAATTCCAAAGGAATTGAAGGACTGGCCTTGCCTGATTCAACCTTGAACAAAGTTGAAGGCTGGTGTAGAGTACGCCACCATTCAACTGATTTGTGAATAATGGGAATATCAAGGCATCCTATGATACCAATAACCGAAGCCAATCGTGCTTCTTTGTCTCTGTCACTCACGGACATACGCAGCAGGAAGTAGCCCATGAATATTAGAAAAAGCAAGAGTGTAGTTGTCAGTCTCGCATCCCAAACCCAATATGTTCCCCAGGTAGGTCTGCCCCACAGCGCCCCTGTCACCATTAAAAGAGCACAAAAAATTAAACCTACTTCAGCTGAGACTTTTGCTATCTGGTCAAACATCAAGTCACGTTTCCATAGATAGGCAATGCTGAAGGCGAATACTACAAAGAAAGCCAGGTATGTTACAATGAATGTAGGAACATGAAGGTACATAATTTTTTGTGGGAAACCCTGACTGGTTTCAAGAGGCATTATAAGAAAAATCCAGAGACCACAGCCTGCTAGTCCTAAAATTGAACCCCATTCAAGAAACATGATGTTTTTTTTAGTTTTATCCATCAAGTTTCTCTTTAAGTAACTTGTTAATTAAAGCAGGGTCGCCTTTCCCCTGAGTCTGTTTCATCATTTGGCCTACAAAGAAACCAATTATTTTTGTTTTTCCATCACGATACTGTTTTACTTGCTGTGGATTTGAAGCAAGCAAGTCTTCCGCAATTCTGCCTAGCTCTTTCTCATCAGTAATTTGCTTGAGGCCTTTTTCTTTAATAATCGAACTAGGATTTCCCCCGGAATCAAGCATTTCTGAGAAAACGATTTTTGCAATCTTACTGCTGATTTCTCCCTGATCAATCAATCTTGTCAAATTAGCAAGATTCTTCGGAGTCAGATTGATTTCACTGAGAGTTTTTCCGGACTCATTCATCACACGGGTCAAGTCGCCAGTTATCCAATTGCAGGCTATTTTGGGGACAGCGCCGTCAGACAGAACTTTTTCAAAAAAATCAGATAGTTCTTGACTGATTGTGAGTACACCAGCATCGTAGTCATTTAATCCGTATTCTTCCATAAAGCGCTGTTTTTTTGCATCAGGAAGTTCAGGGAGATTTTTTCTTAAGGTTTCAATCAGTTCAGGAGACAGTTTTACCAACGGTAAGTCAGGATCTGGGAAATAACGGTATTCATCAGCTTCTTCTTTGGAACGCATGCTAAAAGTCACTTTCCGGTCAGTGTCCCAAAGCCGTGTTTCCTGCACAATCTTGACTCCATCAAGAATTTCTTCGCGTTGTCTTTCAATTTCATAATCAATTGCATTCTGAACAAAACGGAAAGAATTCAAATTTTTAGTTTCTGTGCGTGTTCCAAATTCTATTTGTCCCTCAGTACGTAAGGACACATTTGCATCACAACGTAAGTGTCCTTTTTCCATGTCACCGTCCGAGACACCTATGCTGGTTGCAATTGCATGAATTTTTTCCATATATTTTTTTGCTTCCTCCGCAGAACGAATGTCAGGCTCACTTACTATTTCCAGTAGAGGCACACCTGCACGGTTCAAATCAATCATGCTTTCGGTACCCATATCATCATGTACCAGTTTGCCAGCGTCTTCTTCCATATGAATGCGTGTAATTCCGATTCGGATTTTACCCCTAGATTCTGTGTTTATATCAAGCCATCCGTTTTCACAGATGGGACGATCGAATTGAGAAATCTGATAGGCTTTAGGCAGATCTGGATAGAAGTAATTTTTTCGGGCAAACTGTGAGTCAATTCTTATCTCACAATCAAGTGCAAGTCCAAGTTTTGCAGCAAGCTCCGGAACCTGGCTGTTTAGAACAGGTAGTGCACCTGGGAGTCCTAGACATACTGGGCAGGTATTAGAGTTAGGAAGTTTGCCAAATTCTGTGGAACAGCTGCAGAAAATTTTTGATTCAGTAGCCAGCTGTATATGTATCTCTAAACCAATTACAGACTCAAATTGCATTAAATGTTTTTGATCATGTTAAAGCGGAGCCTTTGAATGTTTTTTATTAAGCAGACTTTTCAGTTCCTGTTCAGTGAATAAGTCTGAAAACCCGTTTCCAGGAAAACGTAGCCCCCATTCATAAACATTTTGAAGCATCTGCTGACTGTCAATAAGTGAAGGTTCATTAAACACATTGTCAAATTCTGTGATTATAGATTTTGACAATTTACTATAAAAACGTTCCAGCACAGCAGCAGTACCCCCACCTTTCTCCCATGCTTCTTGGTACCAAGCCATGGCATTTAGAGTTAAATTTCTGGTACGGGGATATCCTGAACACATCAGATTCCAAGGGTCACCCCTCTCCTGGTCACCTGCAGATCGAAAATCTGACCGCAAAATGACTGCAGGAATATCGAGAGCCTTTGCAAACAAAAATTCAATTACAGTCCCTGAATCCAGCTCTGTACCGTCAAAATTAACCAAGATTAAATCTGAACTTACTATTTTGCTCAGATCATTGTTGCGAATATCTATTGATCGACCTGTGCTTTGTTCCAGATGCTGTGGCAGGACAAAAAAATAGCGCTTGGAAGATTCTTTTTCTATGGCCTCTGCCAAAAGCAAATTTCCCGTCAGATCTTTATGATTAAATAAATCAC
>CACERX010000042.1 GCA_902562015.1 uncultured SAR324 cluster bacterium | reverse complement strand
CTATAGCACAGAACTTGTTGTATGGATGGTAAATAGGGAATTATAAATTATTTTTAAATGGCACAAAGATTTCGACGAATTAAAAAACTACTTTTAATTTAAGTTTTGCGTTATCCTGAACATGAAAATAAATATATGTTTGGATTCAAAATGACTAAGTTTAATTTTTTCTCTCAACTTAAAGATTTACAGATGCAAACTATTTACAGAACTTTTATGTTTTTATTTTTTATTTCTGTTACATCTAACGCTTCTGCATGCCATGAAGGAGATTTCGAAAGCGTCTATAAAGGCCATCACAAATGGGGTAAGAGCGTTGGATTATTCCAATTTACAGAAAATTCAACTATTTCAGTTTCAACAACAAGTTCCTGTGATCTATATACAGCATTTCTTGAAAGTGAGTATAATTTTATTCAGGAACAGGTAGCTTATGGACATGGGCCACATCTTGATGCACTGGGAATGATTTATGGTTGTAAGCCACAAATAAAAAATGAGTTCTCTAGAACATTGCGTTTAAATTATACATATTTATTTAGCGATTCAAGAAATTCACATGAATTAAGGAACGGAATTGAAAAATTGATTAATTCAAATAAAGTACTTAAAGCATCTTGTAGAAAAGCCTAGGAAAAGGAAAAAATGAATAGAATATGTTTTTTTTCTCTTGTCACTATTTTTACCGTATTTTTAAGTAGTGAGTATTTAATAGCCTGCCACGAGGAAGCAGCCGGAGGAGAAGGGGGATTATTTCCAACTCTTAGAGGACATAGCCCATTATCACGTCAAAGCGGGATTCTGGTAACTTTCGAAGGCACATCAGCGAGCATTTCTACTACTACTAATTGCGATGCTTATACTCACTTTATTGAACTAAATTATGATCAAATTGCTAATGATGCTGCACAGGGGAAGGGCCCATATCTGGATGCACTAGCTTCCCTGCGAGGATGCTCTGATGACACCAGATTCATTTTCGGTAAAGTTATTAATGAAAACTTCAGTAAACTGTTTAAAAACAGTGTACAAAAAGTGGAAATACTTAACCACAGTCTAGGCATTATTCTAAATCACGAACCTCTGCTAAGAAATAAGTGCCAAATACTTCCAAAAGAAGCATTTTCATAAAATAAAGTCCACTCCTATTCTTTAAAAACACAGAAATAATACTTTTTTGAAGGATTTAAAAGTTGTCTATTTTTTTAAATTCCGGATGGATAACAAGTAGAATTCTTCTTGGCTATTTTCTACTTTCCTCTAATATTGCTGTTGAAAAATGGCTCCTTGTGACTTACAGCCGTTATGAAATAAATTTCATAACCGCTGGTCTTTTCATGATTTTAACAGCCTTTCATGAACTTTTAAATCAAGGCTCACTTCAGAGAATCAAACCTATTTCCTGGAAGATCCTGCTTCCGATTAGCCTCTATACTGTTGGAGCATGGCACTGTTTTTTGAGCGCTCTGAAAGGTTTAAGTGTGTTTGAATTCGGAGCCATGAGCCTTCTTTTCCCTGTGGTGATGACTGCCCTTGCTATGCTTGTTTTAAGGGAGAATCCTAGCATATGGATCTTGCCTGCAATTGGATTTGGAATTGCTGGTGGGTGGTTGATGATGCAGGCCGATTGGCAGGGCCTAAGCAGCAGTCATTATCATATATATATGCTTGGAGGACTGATATTTTCTTCGCTGCGCTGGATCACAATAAAATATGCCGGAGAAAATGTACAAACTTCGGCCATGATTTTCTGGGAACCAGTCTTGGTATTGTTGGCGATGTTATTTTTCATAGATTTAGCCTACTTGTGGAATAGACTTACACCAATGCTCTTCATTTCTGCCATTTTGCTTTTTTTTTCACGTCAATGTCTTGTTCGATCCTACCAAGACTCAAACACTTCAGCTACTTCCATTTCCACACTGATATACACTAAACTGGGTTGGACACTGCTTTTTGGGTACTTATTTTGGGGAAGTCTTCCAAGCTCCCTCGAGTGGCTAGGTGTAATTTTAATCATCATCAGCAGCTTTTTAATAGTTTTTCGTACTATTGTGTCTTCATGATTTTGAAGTATGGATCAATCCAATAACAAATGAAGGCACTATTAAAAAAACTTGCTTGCTCTAAATTTCACAAGTAAATATCAAATTTATTAAAAAAATACACTAATTAAAGCTCTCTTAAACATTTATTTTATAAGTAGATAATTCTATTGTAGATTTCACATAATAATATTTTTTTTACATTAATATCAATAGATTAAAGCTTAATGTTTCAATAATTTACTCATGTGTAATAAAAAGTTTGCGCCATGGGAATTTAGTTATATCTTTTAGATGAAAGTCTAACCAAGTACAAAAATGTAACATTTTGGTACTACTTTTGAAACATATCTGTTTAAAGAATGAATAAATTAAATGTAAAGGAGTGTTATGATAACTAAACAAGTATTATTTGACGACAAACTTTCAGAAACTCACAATATTTTTGGGAAAGAGTGGATAACAGAAAAAGACCGCTCGAGAAGTTTTCTCAATGAATTTAATAAAGCTAAGTTTTAAGAAATGATCAAACTCCAGCACATCTTTGGAGAGGCTGAGTCTCGTGAAGACAAACTGCGTAGAATGTGGACTAGAGTATACGAAGCAGACCAGCGCCGTAAACAGGAAGAAGTGTGCCTAGAAGATGATAGTTTTAACTAATTTTTTAAAAATTCGGTTTAACATATTTTATTTTAAACTGGATTAACTTTTTTAGAAATAATTTCCTCAAAAAAGACCGTTATTAAAGCGGCCGACTTCCTTTTTTCAAATATTTCCATAAACAAAAACCTTTATATAATTAAATACACTTCTGAAACGGTTTTTATTTTCAGCTAGCAATTTATTTTAAGTAAGGAATGACGTTCTATTCAAAAACTCTAAGTTTAAGAAATTCTTGCTGAGTTAGTGTCTAAACCTAATGTATTTATTGATTGCCTAAATTTTTTTATTTTTTGAAATTAATTTTATTTGCAGTCAATGGATTATGCAAAAAGAGGATTTTTATTAGATTTTTCTGCACTAAAACCCAAAGTGTTTCCAACCTGAAGAAAAAATCTTAGTTCTTTCGGAGATAAGTCAGAATCTGCTACCATTATCTGCGCTAAATATTTTAGAATTAAAAACGCATGCTTATTATCTATTGCTATTTTTTCTAATTTTGGATGTACACCATGTTCTAAATCTTTAACTAGGGTAATAATTTTATCAATATCCTCCTTTGATTCAAGAAAATGAAGAGCCTGCTTTAGATAATCTAATTCATGCTTTTCTGCATGTCCATCCGCACCTACCATACCTGCAATTGCACTTGCAAACCAAAATTTTTGCTCAGATGTCATTCCTTCTATACTCGGCATTTCTACATTATCAAATGATATTTTCATAAGTATTCCATTACTATTAATTAAATTATAAAAATTATGTTTTCTTAAATGGAAAAGTTAGCATACATTTTTAATTAAAATCAAAATATTATTAAACATTTTTTGAGTACTAAACACTAAACATATTCTACAAACCAGTATATTATACCCCATGAGAGAATCAAAAATGATGGACCCACACCCAAAATTTTTATTCTCTGCATTAAAACTATTGATTTTTTTCTCTCACGCATCCTTTCGGTTACGAGCCAGAGTACAAAATCTGTTAAGACATATACGTATAATAGATTTACAAATACATTATAAAGGGTTATGTAGGGAAGTGCCGGCAGCATGGATTGTGCTTCAAGGCTAAAAAATATTATGCCTAGAAACAGTTCCCAGGGCCACTTATGTGATCCCTCTTCACTTGCGAATCCGGCATTTAACCAGAGTATAAACGCAAAAAAGTAAAGAACTAACAGTTTTGTGGTAAGAAAATTAAAATAATCTCTTTTAAGTTCAAGTGAAAAAGTCATCAGTGAGAAGTTTTGGGAACCGTCTGGTGAAAGCCATAATCCAGTTTCTTTTGATAATTGGTTTCTTGCACCAGGCCTGTCACTAAAGGAGACATTAAAATCCCCTGCGTTCCACAAATCAGGAGGAATTGAAGTATTCCCATTCTTTTTTACAGCGGGAACCAAACGAACTTTTTTCTGAGTTTCGCTAAAAGGTTCTATCTCTAAAGTTACAGTCTGTTTATCGAATGGGAATGTTCGGAAATTAAAATTAGTTCTGACTTTGGCAACAAAAACTTCCTTGTAATGCACTATACCGAACTTTGATATAGATATTTCTATGTTCTCTGTCTCACGCTGCTCTATTTGATTAGGAATTGTTAAATTGGGATGCCACATCCTCAACATCTGATCATTTGCTAAATCGCCCCTGTATACAAGTTTTGATAGTCTATCAAAATCCCTTATTTTATATTTGAGGCGTTGATCTCTCCATGAAGCATACAAAAAACTCCTTACGGTCCAGGTGTGTTCGCTTTGGTCTACGTCCAGTATATCAAGAAGGTGTATTGATATTTGGACTTTAACCGGCTGTTTACCTCTTGTTTCTGGAAGACTAGTACAATACTTTTTTGGCTCAGATGGATCACTTCTTAAGCACTCATAAAAATCTTTTTTACTTTTTTTGCTGGATGAAGAATCAGCTGCAAGAACAATATTTGGCAATAGGATCATAGACAAATACAAAATTAGATAGATAATTGTTTTCATAGCTTAAAATAGGGTAATTCTTATCAAAATAAAGCAACAAAATTGAAAATAATTTAAAATCAATCTTAATAGAATTTAATTCATGACGAATTTAATTCTATTAAGATTGATTTTAGCAGTCAAGAGATAGTTTTAGTAAATACTAATTGTTTAAAGCGCTATACAAAATTGACTTAATAAATAATTTAAAATAGGATAACTCAAAGGGAAAAAAGAAATTTTATACATTACATCTAATAAAATTGCGGGAAATTTTTTAAAATGTATAGTTGCAGACACAACTATTGAGATCAGATCCTGTATTTGGAAAAAATCTTACTACAATAAAATTTTAAAGGATTAAAAATGAAAATATTAATGAATCCCAAAATTGTATTCACTGTAATAGCCATACTAAATATTATTCATGGTATTTTGCTTTTATTTGGAGCTAAATCTATGTACATGGAAATGGCACCTGGTCTAAGTCAAGAAGCAATGACTTTAGGAGCCACAGAGTTAGAAATTTGTTCAGCATTTAATTTTTTCTTGGCTATTGTCCTATTTAGCTGTCGCAACCTTAAGTTCCCTGAGGTAAAAAATATCCTAATTGGAACTGGGATAGGATTTTTCTGTTTAGTCGGTTTAGCTTTTAAACACACATTTGCATACCCAGAATATCCTGAATTAAGGCCTCCTGCTGTTATGATAGTTATATTTGCAATAATTGCTTTGTGGCCAATAATTGCTGGCATAAAAGGAGAAAATAATAATTCGGACTAGTAACTACTCAAAGTCCTTCCAGGTTTAAACTGAGAATATTATTGATTTTGAAACAACTTTAAAACGTGCAAAGATAAAAATTTTTCATTCCATACCATAATACATACGATAATGTCTTACTTCGCCCCGGGAGGTGCTACTGCATTTGAATTGAAAGCCCGGGGTGGACAGAAGTACATTAAAAATGAGTCAATATATGCGCACCTTAATTCTCAATTATCTAAGATAGCAGCAGAAAAAATGCGAAGAAAAATTTGTGGGAATGGATAAAAACACACACAAATTTTTTTTCAAAAATCCTTAAAACCACAATCCTTTGGTATTACAAGTGTGGCAGGGTAGCTCAGTTGGTTAGAGCGCGGGATTCATAAACCCGAGGTCGGGAGTTCAAATCTCCTCCCTGCTACCAACAATATAAGTAACTTACAGATTTTGCAGTTTTTTGAAAAGGCTAGTGTATGCCTTTTTACCCATTCCCTCAGATTATGGCTGCAACAGCATCTGCAGTTTCCATAGTAAATTGATGTACAGGATACAAAATTTGAAAGATAATCTAATTCAACGAAACAAAAATTAAAACAAAACGCATATGAAAAAAATAGTAACGATTATAGTAACATTTTTATCCGTCAATTTATCTTTTGCCCAGGAAACAGAAAAATTGAGCCCTTCCATGGAGTTAATGAAGTTACTTAAGTTCGAGAATACCTTGATAAATACTTCAAAATTGGGTTTTACCCCTTTTTTTAAACAGCTTAGAAACAAGGGTATGCCTGAGGAAGCTATTCAAGATTTGAAGGGAGTGTCCGACATATACTTTAGGCAGGTGGCAAGCGACCCAGATTTAAAAAAAGAGATGGCAAGTATATATGAAGAAAAATTCACTAAAGATGAACTTAAGAACCTTGTCGCATTCTACAAATCTCCGCTTGGTCAGAAATCACTCCAAGTTTTTCCAGAGATGACTAATGCTGGAGGTAATCTAGGGAAAAAATATGCGGAAAAATATTCTGAAAACTTCAAAGAGAATCTAACTAGGATTATGAAAAAATATCGGACGGAATAGTTGCTTGAATGGTCCTGTAGGAATGAGATTTACACATTGTATCAATTTGGGAATAGATCAAAAAAACGCTTTTTTCACAGAGATACAATCTCTGATGGTAAGCACCCTTGGCCAACAATGTGGTCGAATTGATACCTAAATAGTGTGTATCAGTGTATAACATGTTTTAGGTGCTATGTTACTGAAATTATTACAGTGGTTGGGGCCATAACCCGAAGGTCGAAGGTTCAAATACATTAACCACCATCAAAAATATTAGTAAAGGGGGAAAATTTTTGGAACCTTCATCAAGAAAAACCGGTCCGGTCGCCAGTGCCCCGATCTGGTTGCTTATAATCACCATGGGATGCAGTGCCGTTGGTTTAACAATCATTTCTACGTCCCTCAAATCCGTAGCGGAAGAATTTGATGTAGATAGCGCTACAACTCAGTTTCTGCTTTCTGGATACTTCATTGCTATCGCCTCCTCCCAGCTCATTTATGGACCTTTGTCAGATAGATATGGACGAAGAAAACCGCTCCTGATCGGCATGGGGCTTTATGCCATAGGAGGTTTAATAGGAGTCTACGCTGCTTCCATCACTACCCTGATTTACGCGAGGATCCTGCAAGGGCTTGGTGCTGCAGCTTCAGTTTCAATCGTCAGGGCCATCATAAATGATTCATATGACCGCACGAAGGGTGCTGCCGTTTTTGCGACGATCAGCGCTGTAATGGTTATCGCTCCAATCTTCAGCTTCATATCCGGAGGTCTGATTGACGAAATAATCGGTTGGAAGGGAACGATGGCCATCATTGCCCTGGCTGGAAGTCTTTCTTTAGTGTCAAACTATTTTTTCCTAAACGAAACAAACCTGAATCCCATGGGAATAATCGTCCCGCGTCTTCTTATCAGGGAGTACTACGAATTGTTTTCCAACCGGCTTTTTTTAACTTTTGTTATTTCTTCTGCATGTAGCGTCGGTATCTTTCTCTGCATGATTGGATTTGTGCCTTACGAATATTCAAGGCTGGGATTAAGTACAGGAGAAATCGGCTTCTGGTTCGCTGCCACTCCGGTGGGCTATATGATCGGCAATTTCATCACACGCTGGAAAGCGCAGAAATGGGGCCTCGAAAGTATGACATTGATTGGTAGCATCATTAGTTTTTTAAGCATCGTTTTACTTTTTGTGATGACAATGGGCGAATTTCAGAATCCCTTTTTGATTTCGTTTACGGGAATGGTTATGGGTTTTTCTGCTGGACTGGTAATTCCAAACGCCACCATGGGAGCAATTGCTTCGGCAGGAAAGCTAGCAGGAAGTGCTTCCGGATTTGCAGGCGC
The DNA here is from genome assembly GCA_902562015.1 of uncultured SAR324 cluster bacterium. The sequence goes on along the minus strand of CACERX010000042.1, from coordinate 1,750 downwards.
TCTGCAGATGGGTTTCGGGGTGATTGGCGGTTCAATTATAGCTGGAGTTGGGGGCTACGAGAATTTTCATTTGGGCCTCTTGATCATCATTCTGATGACAGTGCTGGGTGTGTCCACCTCATTGATGGCCAGAAGCATCCCCATGTCGGAGACTGCACGATCTTGATTTTCGGCCAGGGAACGTGCAAGCAGTACTTAGAGAAGATATAAGAGATAAGTTCATAGATTTCCGAAAGCACCTTTACACAGCTTAATTTAAGTAAATTTATAATCAAACAAATATTATAAGATAAATCAATAGTTTACTTTCGAATTTATGGATTTTAGAAAATTCCTGCGGTTTGTAACATATCCGCTTTGGATTAAGTTTGCAAAGATTCGAACATACGTTTGAAAGCTAACATTCCAGGATCATCAAGTCCAATTGATTTTTCTCCAAATATCCGAGCCCTTCCAATTTGACTTTGACGATCTCTATATCGTTCGATAGTATCATTTATTGCTTTGTTGATACTGTTGAGCATAGTACTACAATCGGTTTGATTTTTCGCCGCATCTCTGGCAGCTGCTATCACATCAAGTACTGTTTTGTCTCCAAGACTGGCTTTACCTCTCATTTGCATTGCCTCGAGTGATATATTGAAAAGGTCTGAAACCTCATCCAGCTTAATTTCAGTCTGCCCTTTTTTTACTTTTGCAACAGCCATCATACCTGTAGCCAGTAGAGTCCCGTAACTGGATCCCGAGCTTTTGGTAAAAGCCTTGGCACATTGGAAAAAAGCCATACCAATGTCTTCCGGCAAAGATTCTGATTCCTCTAAAAGATGTCTAGAACCCCGGATCATTGTAACTCCAAGGTCCCCGTCGCCTAAAAGACCATCTGCCGTATTGAGTTCATCAGCAGATTGTTCCATTACCTGATTTAGCCGTATGATTACTGATTGGATTGATTCAGTGGTTATCATCATACATTCCAAAAAGCACAATGAGCCGGCTCCAACAGCAAATCTTCAAGTTCCGAATCCAATTCACAAAAGGTAAATGAGACTCCTGTCATTTCCATTGAAGTAGCGTAACGTCCTACTAGAGGCATAACAATCTTAATCCCAACACTCTCAAGTCGTTCTTTTATGACGCGGTACAAAATATAAAGTTCTTCTTGGGGCGTAGCTCCCAAACTGTTGACCAATACTGACATTCTAGTTCCAGAAACTGCATTAATATCCGCAAGTAACATATCCACCATTTCATTAGCAATATTGTCTGCATTTTTGAGATTTCCGCGCCATACACCTGGTTCACCATGAATGCCCATACCCATTTCCATATCTTCTTCAGAAATTTCAAAAGTCGGTTTACCCGCTTGAGGAACTGTGCAGGAAGTCAAGGCCGCCCCCACGGAATGACAGGCATCAGCTGTTTTCTGGGCTATCCTTGTTACATCCTCCAGACTTTTCATCTGCTCTGCTGCAGCACCAGCAATTTTAAAAGCATAGACCATCCCGGCCACTCCACGACGTTTCTCACGTTCGTTCTTAGTCGCGGATGCTACATCATCGGCTAAAAGAACCGTGGTTGAATTGATGTCTTCCATTTCAAGCATCTCACCGGCCATATCGAAATTCATAATGTCACCACCATAGTTACCGTAAAGCCTAAGGACACCTGCTCCTCCATCGGCAGCTCGCATTGCATCTGCCATCTGTTCCACGGAAGGTGAGGCAAAAACATCTCCAATTGCACAGGCATC
>CACERX010000041.1 GCA_902562015.1 uncultured SAR324 cluster bacterium | reverse complement strand
AAGATTTAACTTAATTATTTAATTGATTGAGGCTGAATTTTTAGAGCAAAATGTTAGATAGATTTTAATAAATTTGGCTTTTTAAAAAACCCGAAAGCAAAAAACTTTGAAAATACTGAATGCGGGGGAAAGATTAGAACCATCGAACTTTGGGTTATGATTACGACGTATTATGTACAGTATCTAATGATATCAGCAGATTATGCCAATTTAATATACACCGGAATGCACCGAAAGCAGATTTATACACTTAAGGATTCAACTGAGTCAAACCATTTTTTCCCGCAACTTCTTACCAAGTTTCTTTGTCAAAAAGTGATAACCAAACTTACGAGAATTAAATTCTTTGATTTGCTATGAAAAGGTATAACTACATAATTTTCCAGTTTTTGTCATAATCCTTTTTTAATAATAAGTTTTCTAAATACCATTTAATATTATATTTAAACTTATTATTAGTAAGAGAAAGAAATGTCTTATTATTATTAGGGTTATCTGTATATGTTAAAGTGGTTAAAGCATAGGGAGTAATACGAGCAATTCCATTTTCAACTTTAAAATTTGTATTATTAAATCTCAAACTGTAACCTTCATAACAATTACAAATTGTGTCAAAAATGTTAGTGTCAATTTTGTCTATTTTATATTCTCCAGGCTCAAGTTCTATAACCAATGCACCATAGTTAATGTCTTTAGACTCAAAAATTATTTCAACTGGTTCAAACCCCCCTCCCTTTTTTTTTAGCAAGTAAATTTTTTGATTACCTTTATATGCAATCTCGTTTGTTTCGTTCACCCATCCTTCAGAAGGTAAAACTATTAAACCTTTTGGTTTCCCTCTAAGTCTTTCAACATGAATATAAGACTGTACAGTTAAAGGAACACGTTCTGGTTTTACTTCTTCTTCTGCTACTGGTAAGGAAACTGGTAATACCGGTGGTGATGGTTCTACTTCTGCTGCTGCTATTGGTTCTTCTTCTGCTGCTGCTATTGGTAGTGGTCCTATTACTGGTAAAGACTCAAGTGCTGGTCGTGATTCATATCGCACAGTCGCACAAGAATTTAATGCGAAAATACCAAATATTATAAATAACTTCACCATAAAATCATTTTTCTTAGTAACCATGTTTACTTCTTTCTTAGTCTTGAAAAATTTGTTATGAGAACCGCGCTTTCGAATGAATATTATCTGTGGTCAAGAGAATGGTTTCCAGAGCTGACATGCTCTTCAACATGCACCTGTCTTTGATTAGTTAAGTCTGTCTTTGACATAGTTCTTAACCTTAGTTAAAAAAGTTAAAATACCTAAAACGGCCCGCATTTAGGTTGATGGGATCATATATATCTAGATGGCTTTTTTGTGGCCCTACCACACCCTTTATTCAAATAATGCTTAAAAAGACCTCTAAGTCAATATTGGTTTAATACCCATAAAATATTACTCTTATTAATGTCCATATACAATACAGAACGCTTTAATTACGCTTAAATTTAGGTTTAGCACAAAACAATTGGTAAATTGTCTTAGAGGTCTTTTTAAGCATTATTTGAATAATCCCAAAAGTCTGTCCATAAGAATTAAATGGATCTTTTCGCAAAATAGATACTGAAAAACGTAATAAATACATCTCGATAGTTATCAGACGATAATGCCAATACTTTCCACAGAAAATTTTAAAATATATTATACTAAAGAGGATGTTGGGCAAACAATAATTCTCATTCATAGCTCCAAAAGTAATAATCAACGGAGGCGATTACTTGTGAATTCTTTAAAAGATCGTTTTCACGTTTTAGCAATAAATTTATTTGGATATGGACAAACATCTCCTTGATCGGAGACTCTAATCAAACTCTTTACGATCAAGCTAAGCTTGAAATTGAGCTCTGTCCCGAATACAAGTATCCTATTTCGATTGTTGGTCATTCATTTGGAGGATCAGTAAGTATTAAATTAGCTACTATTTTGAGGGATAAAATTTTAAGAATGGTTCTTTTAGAGCCAAATCCGTTCTACTTGCTGAACCAGCATGGTCGAATTGGGACATACAATGAATGCCTTGAGTTGAGAAATTGCATAATAAATTTTGGATCAAAGGGAGAATGGTTAAAGGTTGCAAAGAAATTCGCGGATTACTTTTTATCTGATCACTCATCGAAGGAAATGCCTAAGAAGTATCGGCAGACGTTTATTGATCAATTACCTCCAAATTTTCACGATTGGGATCCTGTCTTGAATGAGGAAACAACAAGCAATGATCTAAAATTTATAACAGCAAAAAAAACTTTGGTCGTAAGTGGTTCAAATACGATGAGAATATTTAGGGAAACTGCTGAATTAATTTCAAAAGTATGCCCAAACTGGACATTCGCAGAGCTTGCTAATGTTGATCACAAAGTCCCGTTAATTCATACATCTAAAATAAATAAAGTTATAGAAGAATTTCTTGATGGAAATCAATAATTAAGCCTATTAATTAACATCCTTTTAATGAAGCTCGTGAAGCAACAAAATAGGCTTAAAGCTCTTTATATAATGATAGGTTTTCGATGACGAACTGGAGAGAAAAAATGAGTAAAGCATATATTCACGGATATGATCCAAGTGAAAAAAGGCGCTTGCAAGATCAAGCAAATACTTTGGTTGATCTCTTTCATTCTGACACATCTTATTCAGTCGGAAGTCGGATTTTGGAAGTCGGATGCGGTGTTGGTTCCCAAACTATTAAACTTGCCCGAAAAAGTCCAAATGCTTCTTTTCTTTCTATTGATATATCCGAGGAATCTATTTGTGAAGCTCGCGAAGCATTTGAAAAGTGTGGCTTAAATAACGTTCAGTTTCTTTGTGCCGACATTTTCAATTTAGATATTGAGACAGAACCATTTGACCATGTCTTTGTATGTCATGTTTTGGAACATCTTTCTCAACCTGAAAAAGCCTTGTCTATCCTTCAAAATCTTATAAAAGTGGGAGGAACAATAACTGTTATAGAAGGAGATCACGGATCGACTTATTTCTATCCGGATAGTGAAGCAGCTCAAAAAGTAATTCAATGTCAGGTAGAATTGCAAAATAGAACAGGCGGTAATGCCAATATTGGACGAGAGTTATATCCTCTTTTAAATGCTACAGGTTTCAAATATGTAATGGTTTCTCCTCGGTTAGTTTATGTCGATTCAAGTAAGCCTAGTCTTGTGGATGGCTTCACAAAAAATACCTTTACCGCTATGATTGAAGGTGTCCGAGAATCTTCTATTGCAGCAGGGTTAATTAATGAAACAACTTTTGACGATGGAATTAAGGCATTGTACAGAACTACAGAACAAGATGGTGTTTTTTGCTACACGTTTTTTAAAGCAATTGGAACGAAAAGATAGAGTCTAGACAAGATATTAGGGAAAAATTCAAAGGTTCGAAGCAGAACTAGGTATTTAGCCTAATTTGAATTACCTTAAAAATGATATTATAGAGGCTTTAGAGACTCCAAAAAAGATTCTTTTGGCTGATACAACAAATCTTCTACCTCATCCAATTATATTTAAGACTAACTCTCCCTAAAATTTTGTATACTATATTGAGGTTTGATAAAGTTATTTAGCTGAGTATCTTGATTTTTGATCTTTCTTGACAACAGAAATCTTCAATTGCTGACCTGACACTCGAACTTTTTTTAAATCCTTGTATACATCTTTAGGCATTCCTTCAGGTAAATCAATCTTACTATAGTCATCATAAATATTAACTTGGCGGATGTACTGTCTTTTTAGGCCAGCTTGATTAGCAATTGCGCTTACAATGTCTTTTTTATTTACGCTATGATTGTGACCAACTTCAATACGGAAACGCTCCATTGCTTCTTCCAAAGATGGATTCTTTCTGTTAGCCTTTGCACGTCTTTTACTTCGCTCTCTTCTTAGTTTTCTTGCTTTTTTTTTGATAGTTTTTAAATCTTTTTTTACAAAAATTTCATCTTTTTTATTTAGATTATTTTTGGTCTTTAACGTAAACGGAGAGTCACCTTGTAAAAGGAGTGCTAAAGCGGCAGCAACTTCGACAGCTGGGACATTATGTTCCTTTTGGTATTGTTCTATAAATTGATAAAATATATCTATTTCTTTATTAGCTAAAGTATCCGTGATGAGTTGCTTGAATTTTTCAATACGCTGATCGTTAATTAGTTCGTTTGAAGGAAGTTCCATAATTTCGATCTTTTGGTTTGTTGCTTTTTCAATGGAATGTAACATTCTAGTTTCCCGAGGAGCCACAAATAAAATAGCGTCACCTTTACGACCTGCCCGACCTGTCCTGCCGATACGATGAACATATCCTTCAGTATCATGGGGGATGTCATAATTCAAAACGTGACTTATTCGATCAACATCTAAACCGCGCGCGGCGACATCTGTGGCTACAAGAATATCTAGTTTGCCAGTCTTCAAAGAATCGATAGTTCGTTCACGCTGATTTTGTTTAATATCTCCATTTAAAGCGTTAGAAGCATAACCACGGGCCTCCAGTTTTGCAGAAAGGTCAACTGTTGCTGTTTTGGTACGTACAAAAATTAGCATTGCTTCAAATGATTCTACTTCTAAAATGCGAGTTAGTGCCTCCAATTTATGCATTCCACTTACTGGCCAAAAACGTTGACGAATGGTTTTGGCAGTTGTGGTTTTTACTTTAATTATAATTTGCTCCGGATCTCTCAAATAACGCCTTGCAATACTTCGAATCTGTTTAGGCATAGTAGCTGAAAAAAGAGCTATTTGTCTTGTTGGAGGTGTTTTTTCAAGAATCCACTCTACATCATCAATAAATCCCATTCGTAGCATTTCATCAGCTTCGTCTAGAACAAGTGTTTTTAGCTTATCAAGTTTCATAGTTCCTCGGCGCATGTGGTCCATTACTCGTCCGGGAGTTCCCACCACTACGTGAACCCCTCTTTTTAATCCACGAATTTGTCTACGATATTCTTGACCACCATAAACTGGTAGAACATGAAAATTTTTTATGTGAGTGGCATATTTCTTAAATGCTTCAGAGACTTGGATCGCCAATTCACGTGTTGGTGCCAGGACCAATATCTGAGGATCCTTTTGTCTTAAATTTAGATTGGAAAGCAAGGGAAGGGCAAAAGCTGCAGTCTTTCCTGTACCAGTTTGTGCCTGACCCAGAACATCTTTCTTATCCAATAACAATGGAATGGTTTGATCTTGAATAGGGGTAGGATTTTCATAACCAACTTCTGATAATGCTTTTAACAAAGTTGGTTTAAGTTCGAATTTACTAAATTTGGTGAGCATTAATTATATATAGTAATATTTTAAGACAATTAATATTAAATTTGACATTCAAAGAACTATTTAATATCAGAGGAATAAATAGATTTATTTAGCATCAAGAAAAGTAAGTAAAAATTAGAATGATTGACAACAATAATTTTTTAGTTGAGTTATAAAACTTTAAAATCTCTTACTATTGCTGGTGCTCTGAAAATCTCTTCAGTTACTACCCTTCAAGCCTGAAAAAGGTTTTCTAAGTGATAAAATTGACAGAGAGGATACTCTATAGAAAGTCCTTTCCGTTAACAATAGTGACAATGTTCAGTCTCTATTCCTTTGAGGAAAGACTAACTCTCCCTAATCTCTATTCGATAAAAATTAGGTTTGGTGAAGTTATTATTTAATTACCAATATTCATTAATGGAAGTGGAGAAGGACTATCACCATCCATGAAATAAATTTTAGAAGCGGGATCTTTAGAAATTGCTTTCAGGGCTTCCAAAGCCTGCAATTTAACATAGTTGGGATTATTGCCTATTGCTTTATTTATTTTCTCTATCTCATAGGCCTGAGCGTCCGCTAGCACCCTCAATTTTGCAGCCTGTTCCGTTGCAGCTTTACTCTCTGCTTTAGCAAGAGCAACTTTTTGCTGCTGTTCTGTTTCGAAGCGAAGTAATTCTGCCTTTTGCTTTTCGACTTCCTGTTCGCGCTCCTTTTTTGACTCAATTGCCTTGATGATAAAAGGAGGTAGAGAGATATCTCGGATGAGCACAGCTCCTACATTCACGCCTTTTGCACCAAGGTAATCTCGAAGGCCTTCAACTAATGACATCTGCATGTTCTGCTGAGTTTCCTCCAAGAAAAAGTCTTCTGCTCTTTTAATTGATTTTCCCTGTTCACGCAAAAGAGATCTCAGTTTAGGAACAATATGGACTCTCAAAACATCTGTAAACTGTCCTGTTTCCTGGAGAATCTTGGGGGCTCTGTCTTTCATCAGTCGGAACTGTACACTTACTTGAATCTTAGTCTGAAGTTGGTCTTGGCTGGGGACATTGGCTTCTTCCAGATGTGACTTTTGACGGACGTCATATAAAAACCATTCATAAAATGGGTTGACAGGAATGTGTAAACCTTCTTCATATGGATCAGATTGCACTTCACCAAAGAGTGTTGCGACAGCAACATAACCAGCAGGTACTTTCTGATAAAGAGATGAACCAAACCACATAAATATACCAACGACAACAATGATGAATACTAGTGACTTTGGTATTTTTATTTTTTCCATGAAAATACCTTTTTATAGGAATATTGTCTTATAAATTATTTAAAATATTACAGAAAAAAATATTTAATCCTCAGCTGCAGGTGGCGAAGGGGGGATTTGAGACTTCAATCATTGGGTTATGATTTCTATTAACCCTATAATTAAAAGCTATTATCAACTTATATTAAAATGTAAAAATAAATATCCATTAATATAACAGTTAATTATTTAATAATCAATTGTTATTCAACTATAAAGGGATTGAAGAGGATTGATAGTGAATCAGAATCAGATATTTAAAATATTGGTGAAAAAATAAGTGCCTTGACATCAGAATGATGGACACTTATAAGGACACCAAGCAGTTTACATAGAAATCGTACCAACTATAAATATGTGATTTTATTGGCTTCCATGATTCTGGTGCATAGGCTTTATCTTTGTGCCACTGGTTTTTGCCCGCCAAAATTAAATTCAATTTTAACTATTCTAACGTTTGTTCGTTTAAAATTCTCATCAGGTTCTTCTCGAGACCAGACTACCTTTGGGCTGATTTCTAAGAAGATCCAATTATTATAAATCATCTGTCGGTAACCAACACCAATTTCATAGCCTGTTGAGTGTATTTTAGGTTCATGGATTCCATTGATGTTCGAGAAATATACTAATGCCTTGCTAGATGATAATTGATGATACAGTGAGTAACCGTGACCAAAACTAAATAGCTGAGTTTTTTTTTGCCAGGAAATCCCATTATTAATTCGGAAGAGTAATTGCTTATTAATCGTTTTATCAAAGACTAAACCTGTAGATTCTTCCCAGTCACTTTCATAAGACCATCTCACAAGTTGTGTAAAACGTGATTCCCACTCATTCTCAAAATAGAAAAATCTTCTGACTCTTAATCTTGCATAAGGGTCCAGGGGAGCTGAAATAATAACACCTGTTCTTGTATCAATAGCCCAGTTTTCAGAATCGAAAATTACGTACTGAAGTGCTGCGGCAAGATTAGATTCAGTTACAGTATCTGCAACATTATTTTGATTTTGGCCGCCTCCAGTTTCGCTTTGATCGTCATCGGTAAGATTTTTCTTTACGTCTTCTACAATAAGATTCATTTTCTTCTGGGTTCTTGGAAGAACCAGGGATGCAGAAAGATTTGTTTCATAAGTTGCGTTTCCCTCGTCATCAAAAGTTGTGATGAAATTAAATCTGATTTTACTTTTATTGAAATCTCCATCCATTCTTTCCTCGCCAAAAAAAGAATCCAATTCATCAGAAACAGAACTGATATGTTCTGATAAAAGATAATGGGTATCATCAACGATTTCAGTAGTCTTTTTAATTAAACTCTGATTATCAGAATCATTCTCATTACCTTCACTAGCAATTATTAATGAATGCATTGCTACTAATATAAAGCAGGTTACAAAAATATAACGCAAAAAAATATTCATAAATGGTATAGATTTTTATTCTGAAATGGCTTAATGAATTCTCATAACCCCGAGAGTAGAAAATGCTCTAGACCCATAAATCTAGCTAAATAATATGAAAAACTTATATTGGCGATAATATCCCCCACTTAATTGATTGAGACTGAAGAATCTTGTTAAAAGTATCAGTCCAAGAGATCATAATATCAATTAGATATTTTAAATAGACAAATGGGTTAAAATGATTCTATAATTCAAGAACATTTATAAGATAAAAGCATAATTTGAAATATAGCAGGAGCAAACTATGGACACAAAAATAGAATTAGCATATTTCCCAATTATAGGAAGAGGACAACAGATTTTGATTCTTTGTGCTGAGCATAGTATTGAAGTAAAATTTCTTACAGCTAAGCCTTTTGGCGATGATTTTGACAAAGATACACAGGCTCCATTCGGAACTCTTCCTTGGATGAAAGATAACAATAATGGTGTTATTCTTAACGATTCATTTGCCATCATTCAATATCTGGTAAATCGATATGAAGGACCAGCAAGACCTCGTTCTGAAATTGAATTTGCAAATGCAAATAATATGTGGGCATGGGTTCAAGACTATTATTCTTTTGTTTTATCACCTTTTCACGACATAATTACTGAAAATAAAGACCCATTCTGGCGAAATCTAAGATTAACAGATACTCAAACTGATGGAGGGATTGAAAAAGGAGTTTCCAAACTTAGAACATTACATGAAAATAGAATTAATTACCTTGATACAACTCTTCAGAATATGCATTCCCCAGAATTTTTGTCAGGAGAAGGCTTCACTTATGCTGATATTTTTCTATATACTTGCGTCCGAGCGACTCAAAAATGCGGAGGATTTCAAATTCTCCGAGATGCTTGTGGTGGTGATCCATTCGAAGGCCAAAAAAATATCTTGGCGATTTGTGAAAGAGTCGAAAATCGTCCTAATGTAAAAGAATGTGTTGGCGACAAGTTTGAGAAAGCACCTTTCTAAATTTTTTACACGTACATTTTTAAAATATATCTATAAAGCGGTGCTGGTACAAGTATTTAAACCTGATCATTATTTTTTCAGAATAATAATATGACTGATCAGATGATAAAAATTATTAGATTTTTTATTAGACTTATTTGCAACTACCAGTCTTAATAAATCTCCTATATATATGAAATTATAGGAGTTTGCACAAAGTACTTCGAACTTACAACTCGAAAATAGAAGGTTCGCACCCTTCCCCTACCACCAGTATTAAATTGTAATTTCAGTATCTTATTTACACCTCTAGGCTCATAGCTAACAAATTCATTTATAGCAGGACTTTTAAAGAATGTCTCAAGGTTAACATTTAAGAAAATAATAAATATTGCATTTTTTCTGTAATTTTTTAACAAAGTTTCAATTTAGCTATTTCTTTTTTTTAATAATTTATCTAAAATAAACAATACTATAATCCCTCTTATACTCCAGCATATCGTTCTTATCCAATTCGTGTTTATAAGCATTAAAAGTGTATTTTCATTGAATTTAGAACTTAAGGTGTTATGAAAAGGAATTTGGAAAAATATAGTAGAAAGCCAAATAATTACTAGTAATATTATTCCAACTATTGACAACAAATTACGTATTCCACAAGGGGGTTGAAAAAGAATTATTACCGAAGTTACCAATTCCACAATCATCACTATCCCTACGACTGGTGTAATAAGTATTTTATGATTTTCATGAAATACTATAAATTCTTCTGAGCCTACATAATTAAAGAGTGGATAATGAACTAATTGAATAAGCCAAATTAGGCCAACCATAAACCAGGTGCTTGCAAAATTTAACCAGATTATTGTCATTTTTTAATGTTTTTTTGTTTTAATATTCCACTTAAACTCAAAAATTCTGAGTCAGATTTATAGCCATCATTGCACTAATTCGGGGTCAGAAATACTTCTTCTTCTGGTCTTAATTCCCCTACATTTTTTTGAGCAGTAAATAACCTCTTTCCAAACAAGTTCCCATTTTTTCCTCCATTTAAATGGTCTATTGCAAACAGGGCAGACTTTAGAGGGTAAACTAGACTTTTTCACCATTAACCATTTTACTCAAAAACTTTTTAGCACTTTTTTTTATTGCAACAAGTTTTTCTTTGGGAAGTTTCTCCAAGTTTTTGTATGCAAGACCAAGCCTGGGATTTGAAGAAAGTTTGCTTTGGTTTTGTTCCAAAAAATTCCAATAGAGATAATTATAAGGACAAGCATTTTCTCCTGTTTTCTCTTTAACATCATAGCTACAATCACGACAGTAATCTGACATCTTATTGATGTATGCTCCGGTTGATGCATAGGGTTTTGAGGCTATAATGCCCCCATCTGCAAAAAGCGCCATACCAGATACATTAGGTAATTCAACCCATTCATATGCATCTGCATAAACTGACAAAAACCAGTCATTGACATCCTTGGGTTGAATTCCGGAAATGAGGGCAAAGTTTCCAAGTACCATAAGTCTTTGAATATGATGGGCATAAGCATTCTGTTTTGTATTTTCAACACTTTCTTTAACACAATTCATCTTTGTATCAGCATCCCAATAAAAAGCAGGTAGCGAAGTATAAGCATTCAATGCATTCATATTTTTATAATCGGGCATATTGAGCCAATAAATTCCTCTAACATATTCTCTCCATCCTAAAATTTGCCTTATGAAACCTTCCACAGAATTAATTGGAGCTTTGGAAGCTTTAAATTCATTTTCAGCATAATCAATACATTCTCTGGGATTTAGCAGTCCATTGTTGATATACATACTAAGATGACTATGAAACAGCCATGGCTCTCCACTCAACATTGCATCCTGATAATCACCAAAACTTTCTAAACGTTCCTGCATAAATTTTTTAAGTGCTTTCAAGGCCTGTTTTCGATTCACGGCAAACTCGAATTGATCAGTTGTGCCAAAATGGTCATTAAATTCACGATTAACAAGCTCTATCACATCAAGAGTTACATCATCTACAATAGAAGAATATTTTTCTGGGACAGTACTATTGCCTTTGAATGATTTTCGATTAATCTTGTCATAATTCCAGGTACCGCAAATAGGTTTTTCATTCTCCATTAGAATGTTGAATTTCTTTCTCAGCGTTCTGTAAAAATATTCCAGTCTGAGTTCTTTCCTGCCAATTGACCATGTTTCAAATTCTTTTTTATCACACATAAAAAAATTGTTCTTCCTTATATCTACGCTGACTTCAACTTGATCTCCCCACTTTTTAACTAAGGAGAATTCATCGTATGAAGATGGTTCTG